>NZ_JACCFJ010000001.1:4382500-4682500 GCF_013410345.1 Saccharopolyspora hordei | reverse complement strand
AGGCTCGAACAGGGTTTCGAGCGGTTTGCTGTCGCACGATCCGGTGATCATGGCGCAGTGGGCTCGTGGTCGCGGGGCGGGTGAAGGGGGCGTGCACCAGCCGGCGTCGGCAGTCCGTGCGGTTCGTGCGGTCGCCGCCCGTCGCGGCGAGGGCGTCGATCCGCACAGCGCCTGAGGCCGTCCGGCGTCCGTGCAGGGGGCGGGAACCACCGTTCCCGCCCGGACGACCCGAGAGGAACCCGTCTCCTGGGGGGGGGAGACCCGCCCGGTGGGTCAGGAGGGGGGCGAGTGAGAACTGTGACTCCGGTGGTCGCGTCGTGTCATCGGGGCGCCACCCGGTCGGTGCCGGCTTCGCGCGGACGGGTGCCAGCGTGCCCGTGCGCGCGAGCCACCCGAAAAGCGCCGTTGACGGCTGCGTCTCCGCGGGTACCACTGGGAGTGGCAAGCGTCACCGCGGGTTCGGGAGGTGCTCAGGACGAAGGTCCTGGCGACGCAGCGTGCTCGTTCGGCATGCTGTCAGTAGTCGCCCAGCCCCGGTCGGGCAACCCCCGGGCGGCTTCCCTGCCCCGTTTGCGAGGAGTACGACCATGGAGGACACCCGGTTCCAGCTCTCCGCCGCCACTGGTGTCGCGGAGGCGGACCAGACGGCCCGGACCCTGCCGGACGTCGCATCGAGCGCCCAGGTCGTCCCGGCGCCGCGCGAGTCCGTGGAGTCGGACGGCCGTCCCCGGCTGGTCATCAACCGCGGACCGGATGCGGGCGCCAGCTTCCCGTTGGAGAGCCCGCAGGTCACGATCGGGAGAGATCGTGACTGCGACATCGTGGTCGACGACATGACGGTGTCGCGCGTGCACGCCGAGCTGCACCTCCGCGACGGCAACTACGTCGTGGTGGACGGCGGCTCGCTCAACGGCACCTACCTCAACCGGCAGCCCGTGGACGTCGCTGAGCTGAACGATGGGGACGAGCTGTGGATCGGCCGTGTCCGCTTCACGTTCCGCAGCGGCACCTGAGGGCGGACGCTCTTACAGTGGGGATGTGGGCAGCGGCGCGGTGACCACCGTGTTCCTGGTCGACGACCACGAGGTCGTGCGACTGGGACTGGTGGACCTGCTCGACTCGGAGGCTGACCTCGAAGTCGTCGGGCAGGCGGCCTCCGCGGGCGAAGCGCTGACCCGCATCCCCACTGTCCGGCCTGACGTGGCCGTGCTGGACGTGCGGCTGCCGGACGGCAACGGAGTGGAGCTCTGCCGTGAGCTGCGGTCCCGCCTGCCGGGGCTGCAGTGCCTGATGTTGACCTCCTTCAGCGACAAGCAGGCGCTGCTGGACGCGATGCTGGCGGGCGCTGCCGGCTACGTCGTGAAGAACATCAAGGGCATGGAGCTGGCCTCGGCCATCCGCAAGGTCGGGGCGGGCGGATCGCTGCTGACCCAGCAGGAAGCGACCGCGCTGGTGAACAAGCTGCGCGCCGAGCTCGACGGCACCTCGAAGCTGCCGGAGCTGACCGGGCAGGAACGCATCCTGCTCGACTGCATCCGCCAGGGCATGACCAACCGACAGATCGCCGAGCGGATGTTCCTGGCCGAGAAGACCGTCAAGAACTACGTCTCCCGCCTGCTGAGCAAGCTCGGCCTGCAGAGCCGCACCCAGGCGGCCGTGCTGGCCACCCGGTTGCGTCACCGACCGGAGTCGTGAGCACTCGCCGGGTCGCGACCGGCCTGTCAGAGTGGACGTGTGAGCAGCGCGAACGCGCCAGGGACCGGGGACTTGCGAGAGGGGGGCGCTCCCTCGGTCGCGGGCACCCTGTCCCGGTTGCGCCTCAAGGAGCTGCTGACCCAGGTCCAAGCACGCATCGAGGAGATCGTCGGTCTGCGGGACCGGATGGACGCACTGCTCGACGCCGTGCTGGGCATCTCCTCGGAGCTGGAGCTCGACTCCGTGCTGCGGCGCATCGTGCGCACCTCCATCGACCTGGTCGACGCGCGCTACGGCGCGATCGGGGTGCTGGCGCCGGACGGGTCGCTCAGCAGGTTCATCCACGACGGGGTCGACGAGGAGACCCGGCGCCGCATCGGGCACCTGCCCACCGGGCGCGGTGTGCTGGGCGTGGTCATCGAGGCGGACAAGCCGCTGCGGCTGGACGACATCTCCGCGCACCCGGCGTCCGTGGGCTTCCCGGCGCACCACCCGCCGATGCACACCTTCCTCGGGGTGCCGATCCGGGCCAGGCAGGAGACGTTCGGCAGGTTGTACCTGACCGAGAAGCGCGGTGGTGGACCCTTCACCGAGGACGACGAGGTGGTGCTGCAGGCGCTGGCCGGGGCCGCCGGGATCGCGGTGGACAACGCCCGGTTGTTCGAGGAGCTCCGCCGCCGGGAGCGCTGGTTGGACGCGACCGGGGAGATCACCGCCGAACTGCTGGCGGGCACCGACCCGATCGACGCGCTGCAGGTGATCGCCGAGCGCGCGGCCGAGCTCACGGAGGCCGACTACGCGCTGCTGTCCGTGCCCGCCCGCGGCGACGACGAGGAGGTCGCGGAGCTGACCGTGACGGTGTCGGCCGGAGAGGGCGTCGAGGACCTGGTCGGGCGGCGGATCCCGGTGCACGGTTCGGTGACCGGCCAGGTGTTCCGCGAGCGGGTGCCGCGCCACGTCGCGCACCTGTCCACCGTCGAGCACGCCGCGGTGGAGCTCGGTCCGGCGCTCGCGGTGCCGATGCGGGCCGAAGGGACCATCTCCGGGGTGCTGCTGGCCGTGCGGCGGGCCGGCGCCAAGGGCTTCGACGAGGAGCAGCTGCTGGTGGTGTCGTCCTTCGCCGACCAGGCCGCGCTGGCGCTGCGCTGGGCCGAGGCGCAGGCGGCGCGGCGCGAGCTGGACGTGCTCGCCGACCGTGACCGCATCGCCCGCGAGCTGCACGACCACGTCATCCAGCGGTTGTTCGCCATCGGCATGGCCATGCAGGGCACCCAGCGGCGGGCGAAGACACCCGACGTGGCGACCAGGCTCACCGAGCACATCGACCAGCTGCACGACGTCATCCAGGACCTCCGCGCCAGCATCTTCGACCTGCAGGTCGCCGCCGAACACCGGAGGGGGTTCCGCACCCGGGTGCAGCGCGTGGTCACCGACGTGGTGGGCGACAACCCCCTCCGCATCACCATGCGGATGGCCGGACCGCTGGACGTGCTGCCGCCGCGGCTGGCCGAGCACGCCGAAGCCGTGGTGCTGGAAGCGGTGAGCAACACCGTGCGGCACGCGCAGGCCACGGAGCTGTCGGTGACGGTCTCGCTGGAGGACGACCTGACCATCGACGTCACCGACAACGGCGTCGGCATCGGTGACACGGTCGCGCACAGCGGGCTGCACAACCTGGTCGAGCGAGCGGAGCAGATGGGCGGCCGGTGCACCGTGGAGCGGTTGCCGGCTGGTGGGACCAGGGTGCTGTGGACGGCCCCGCTCACCCCGCCGAGGTGACCGCCGGTGGAAAACCGCTTTCCCACCGTCGTCCCGGTGTGCCACGGTCTCGCCGTGCTCGCTACACGGATCGACCTCGTGCGCTGGCAGTTCGGGCTGACCTGGTCGCTGTGCGAGCTGCACCTCGGCGCGCTGGAGCCCGAGGACTTCCGGTGGGAGCCCGCCGCGCACTGCTGGACGGTGCGGCGCGGTGACGACGGCGAGTGGGTGGCCGACTTCGCCGAGGTCGAACCCGATCCGGTGCCGGTGCCCACCATCGCTTGGCTCACCTGGCACCTCGGCTGGTGGTGGACGGTCGCCACCGACCACGTGCAGGGCAGGACGCCGACCGAGCGCACCGACGTCCGGTGGCCCGGTGCGGAGTCCGCGGTCGAGTGGCTGCGCGGGCTCCGGGACGAGTGGGTGTCGGCGCTGGGCCGGCTCACCGACGCCGACCTGGACGGGCCGGCGCCGTTCCCGTGGCAGGACGACCCGGACAAGACACTGGCGCACTCGCTCGCCTGGGTGAACGCCGAGCTGATGAAGAACGTCGCCGAGATCGGCCAGCTCCGCCTGCTGCGCGCCGCGTCGGCGTAGGCCGCGGTCCCGGTTCGCCGCGCCGGGCGAGATGGGTCACGCTGGAGGGAACACCGCTCTCGTCGAGGAGCCGCCATGAGCTCGGCGACTGGACACGGGGTCGATCCGACCTTCTACCGCAGCCCGAGTGACGCCATCGCCGCCCCAGCGGAACGCCTGGCCTACGTCGTCGCGTTCGACCGCGCCGCCGAGCGGCCCGACGCCCTCGTCGTGGTCGACACCGACCCGGACTCGTCGACCCACGGCGACGTGGTGGGGTGGGTGGACGTGCCGACCCGCGGCGACGAGCTGCACCACTTCGGCTGGAACGCCTGCAGCAGCGCCTTCGCCCACGCCGGGCACCACACCGACGGGTTGCAGCGCCGCTACCTGCTGCTGCCCGGACTCCGCTCGTCGAACCTGCACGTCTACGACACCCACCCCGACCCGCGCCAGCCGGAGCTGGTGCGGACCGTGGCGGCCGAGGAGCTCGCGGCGAACGCCGGGTACTCCCGGCCGCACACCCTGCACTGCGGGCCGGACGGGATCTACCTGTCCTGCCTGGGCGCCGCCGACGGGGCGGACGGGCCGGGCGGCATCGCGGTGCTCGACCACGACGACTTCAGCGTGGTGCGCGCCTGGGAGGCCGACCGGGGCCCGCAGCACCTGTCCTACGACTCCTGGTGGCACCTCAACCAGAACACGCTCATCACCAGCGAGTGGGGCACGCCGTCGATGGTGGAGGACGGTGTCGTCCCGGAGCTGCTGCTGCGCGACGCGTACGGGCACGCGCTGCACTTCTGGGACCTGGCCGAGGGGCGCCACCTGCAGCGCGTCGACCTCGGTGAGCAGCACCAGATGGTCCTCGAACTGCGGCCGTCGCACGACCCGAACGCCACCTGGGGCTTCGCCGGCGTGGTCGTGAGCACCGAGGACCTGTCGGCGTCGGTGTGGCGGTGGTTCCGCGCCGACGACGGCTGGCACGCGGAGAAGGTGATCACCGTGCCCGCCGAGCCGGCGCCGGCCGAGCAGCTCCCGCCGGTGCTGCGGCCCTTCGGCGCGGTGCCGCCGCTGGTGACCGACATCGACCTCTCCGTCGACGACCGGTACCTGTACGTGTCGTGCTGGGGGACCGGTGAGCTCAAGCAGTACGACGTCAGCGACCCGGCGAACCCGCGCGAGACCGGATCGGTCCGCCTCGGCGGCATCACCGCTCGCCAGGCGCACCCGTCGGCCCCGGACGAGCCGTTGTCCGGCGGTGCGCAGATGGTGGAGGTCAGCCGGGACGGGCGACGCATCTACGTGACGAACTCGCTGTACGGCGCGTGGGACGACCAGTTCTACCCGGACGGCGTGGGTGCGTGGCTGGCCGGGCTCGACACCGATCCGGCCACCGGGGGACTCAGCGTCGACGAGCGGTTCTTCCCGCACGGGGAGCAGTTCCGCGGGCTGCGCGTGCACCAGGTGCGCCTCGAAGGCGGGGACGCCTCCTCGGACTCGTACTGCCACCCGTGACCGACCCCGCGCGGCGGGGGCGTCACCGCCTCGGCGACGCCGCGGAAGACCGCCCACCTCCTCGTCCCGCGTCGGCACCTCCGGTGCACACCCGCGCGGCGGAGGGGACCGTGGAGCCGACGACGGGACTCAGCGCCGGGCCGCGGCCCGGCGGCGGACGCGGCGGGTGACGCTGCGGCCGAGGTTGTACAGGACGAGCGTGATGCCTGCCCACGGCAGCACCAGCAGGAACATCCGCAGGACGCCGACCACGGCCGCCGCCGCGTCGCCCGCCTGCACCGCGCTGCCCACGCCGGCCCCGTGCGTTCCCAGCGCCTGCCACACCACGGGCAGCACGTACGGCGCGAGCACGAGGAAACCGATGATCCAGTAGGCCAGGCACGGGATCACCACCACGACCCAGGCCGTGATCACCCACCGGACCCAGGGCTTCAGCTCCCGGACCCGGGGGTGCAGCGGACGGCCGGGGACCAGGCTGCGCAGGACCGGCCCCATCCGGTCGAACAGGTCGGGAACCCCCACCAGGTCGCTGAGGATGTAGTAGCCGTCCAGCCGGATCGACGGCAGGAACTGCCAGACCGTCGAGACCTGCCAGGCCACCAGCGCGACGAGCAACCAGGGCAGGCCGGTCACGGCGAAGACGAGCACCATCACCAGCATCGCGATCGCGTTGAAGTACACGCCGCCGAGGTCGGTGCGCAGGCGGCCGCCCCGGCTCAGCCGGTAGGAGTCGGTGACGGTGCTGTACATCGCGGGCCACACCAGGTAGATGCCCACGCCCATCGCGCCCGGCCGCGCACCGCCGTAGCGGCAGGCCGCGACGTGCCCGCACTCGTGGAACATCCCGCACAGCACGATCACGCCCAGCACCAGCAGGATCTGCTCGGGCTTGTCGACGATCTCCCGCGCGCCCGCCAGCAGGTGGGTGACTCCTCCCTGGACGGCGAGCCAGGTCTCGGCCGCGACGAAGGCGGTCAGCACGAGGACCACGACCGGCGGCCAGAACAGGGGCTGGAAGGTGCGGGCGATCACCGCGACGACGTGCTCGGGCACCAGCGCGACGCGGAACTTCAACGCCAGCAGGCGGTCGCGGCTCTTGAGCAGCGGTGCGGGCTGCTCCGGCGCGGTCCCAGCACCGGACGCCACGATCCCGGCCAGCCGCAACCGGTTCTCGACGAGGTAGGACACCTGCTCCGGGGCGATCTCGCGGTTCCACGCGGAGCTGAGCTCGGCGGCGAGCTGCCCGTAGGTGCGGCGGCCGTCGAGCCCGGCCGCCACCAGGTAGAGCAGGTGGGAGAGCTGCAGGACCTGGCCGTCGACGCGGCGCACCAGGTAGGGCGGTTCGCGGTGACCGGATCCCTGGTACTGCCCGATCAGCTCGGTCCCCTCGACCAGGGACGGCACCACGAGCTGCGCGATCCCCTCGTCGGCCGCGGGCTCCCCGGTGCGGTGCCCCTCAGCGACCATCACGACTCCTCGTCAGTGCTCTCCCCAGAACGGCAGGTGGTGCGCCGTCGCGCGGACGGCGCACCACCAGGACGGCAGACGTCAGTGCAGGTTCGGACCGCCGTTGCCGCCGATGCCGTTGCCGCCGATGCCGTCGCCGCCGATGCCGTCGCCGCCATCGCCGCCGTCGCCACCGTCGCCGCCGCTGCCGCCGTCACCGCCGTTGCCACCGTTGCCGCCACCCTGGCCGCCACCGGTGCCGCCACCGGTGCCGCCGTCACCGCCGGTGATGTCACCGGTGGAGGTGACGTCGGTCTCACCGTAGGCGTCGATGTGGGTGGTCGGGGCCGGGTCGAGGACGACCACGTCATTGGTCAGGACCGGTTCGAGGACGACGACGTCGGTGCCGTTCCACGGCAGCCAGAAGGTCGACATGACCGTGCGCGCCGGGAGGAACTCCACGCGCTGGACCTCGAGTTCGGCGTCGCTGAGCGGTCCAGAGGTTCGTGGCATCAGGTGCTCCTTCGCAAGGATTCAGTGGATTCACCGAGAAGAACCGGAACGAAGCCACCCCCTCGAGGATCGCGCTCCAGTGGCACGTTCCTGGCGCACGGCAGAACGTAGGAGCACCGAGGGCGGGGTGCACCTCGAATCACCCGCTCGTGGTTCACCGTTCGCGGGACTGCCGTGCGTCGCGTCGAGGCGTGGTGCTCGCATTCCGGGTGGTGCTCGGCCGTCCGAGCCGGATCAGCGGATCCGGTGTCGGACAGCCGTTCCCGTGACGGGGGCCGGGCGCCCCCGTCGACGTCAGGAGTCGCGGCGCCCGGCCTCCGCGACGGCGGTCGCGAGGTACCCGCCGGCACCGCCTGCGCCGCCCTTGCCGCCGATGTCGCCCACACCGTCGAGGCCGCGCATGCCCGGGAGACCGGACGTGATGCCGTCGCCGCCGGTGCCGCCGTCACCACCGGGGCCGCCCTCGCCGGGGAGGGTGTGCACGACGGCCTGACCGCCGCCCTGGGACAGGATCTTGCCGACGTTGGCGATGCCGCCCGCGCCGCCGGTCCCACCGGTCCCGCCGGAGCCTTCGACCTGGTTGCTCGTCGTCGCGGCCTTGCGCGCGCTCGGCTCGTGGCCGTTGCCACCGTCGCCGCCGCGGCCGCCGATGCCGCCCTTGCCGCCCTGGACGGTGATCTCGTCGACGCCGGTGCTGATGATGGTGCCGGTCGGCCCGTTGCCGGTGCCGCCGCGCCCGTTGGCGTGCGTGGCGCCACCGCCGCCGTTGCCGCCGTCACCGCCGTTGCCGCTGCGGGTGCCGGCGACCGCGTCACCGCCGGTGCCGCCGGTGCCGCCGATGCCGCTGTCGCCACCGGTCACCGTGACGGTGTTCTCGCCCGCGCCGGGTTCGATGCGGCCGAGGTTCCCGGTGCCGCCGTCCCCGGCGTTGCCGCCGCGGCCGCCCCGGGAGTCCGCGGGGTTGGCGGTGCCCGGGCCGCCGTTGCCGCCCCGCCCACCGTTGCCGCCCTTGCCGCCGGTGACGGTGATGGTGTCGTTGCCGGCGCCCCCGATGATCACCCCGGTCTCGGTGACGCCGGGGCCGCCCGACCCGCCGTGGCCACCGGTCCCGGCGCTGCCGCCGGCCCGCGCGCTGGGGCCGGGGGCGCCGTCGGTCCCGGCGGTTCCGCCGTTCTCGCCGCCGTTCTTGCCGCCGTCGGTGCCGTTCCTGCCGTCACGGGCCTTGCCGCTGCGGCCGGTGCTGTCGAGGTACCCGTTGCCGCCCTTGCCGCCGTGGCCGCCGTTGCGGCCGGTCACGATGATCAGGTCGTCGCCCCCGCGGGCGTTGAGCGTGCCCGCCACGGCGCCGTTGATGTAGAAGCGGTCGTTGCCGTCGGTGCCTTCGAGCGTGGTGCCCTCCGGGACGCCGCGGTCGCAGACGACGTCCACCCCCGTGGCGTTCGGGGTCCGCGTGCAGGACGGCGGGGCCGCGTGGGCGGTCGGGACCGCGGCGATGCTGAACGAGACCGCGAGCATCGCGGCGCTGGGCAGCGGCCACCAGTGCCGGGCCTGGCTGCCCCTCGCGGTCCGAAGCGGGAGATTGCGCATCGGCACTACTCCTTAACCGGAATGGTTTCGGCTGGGCCAAACAGTGCGGGAGTTTAGGCCGGGTGGATCAGTGGTGGCGGTAGCCGAGCGGGTGGCGCGAGCAAGTGCGGGCGCGGACCACCCGAACCGGTTGCGGTGCCGTCGCGGGTGCGGATCGGTCCGACCGTCGCGCCGGACAGAGGTGGTGCGGCCGGGGGGTGCGAATCGGGGCCGCGGGGCCGGATCGCTTTTCCGGCGAGGGTTCTCCTCCACAATTCGCGGTAGGGTGTCCAACCACTTCCGCAATTCTGTGATGAATCGCCAACGTGGCGTGCGACCAGGCATTTTCCCGCGAGTCGCGGCGGTTCGTGGTTTTCGGACTGCGACCGATCCCGGGCACCTCTACCCTCCGAACTGATGCCGTTTGACTGGGGGCGTCGGATCGGGGGTCTGGGTTTTCGAGACCTTGTCCGGCATCGATCTCCGCGTTGCACTCCGAGCCCGTTCGAAACTGGGGAGGATCACAGTGTTCGATGAGACTGGACCGTTGAGCATCGAAGAGCTGGGCGAGCAGCGCCTGGAGTTCCTGCCGCCGCGCACGGTCATGACGTTGTTCCACGCTGGGGGTTGGGACGGTGTCGTGATCGAGGGCGGCGCCGGCGGCACCGGCGGCGGCACCGGCGGCGGCACCGGTGGCGGTGACGGCGGCGACGGCGGCGACGGCAACGTGGGTGGCCTCGGTGGTCCTGGCGGCGACGGTGGCTTCGGCTTCGGCGGCTTCGGCATCGGTGGTCCGGGCATCGGTGGCGCCGGCGGGCCGATTTTCGGTTGGTGATCTGCCTTGACGCCGCACCTCCTTGGGTACGCCTGAGTGGACCGCCACATCCGCTCTGACGGCCGAGGAGGACCTGATGTTGGAGAAGAAGCGGCAGTTGAGCGCTGCGGAGCTCGACGAGCAGCATCTCGAGTTGCTCCCAGCCCGCACGGCCCTGTCCACGTTGTCGACCACCGGCGGCTGGAGCGGTGTCGTGGTCGAGGGCGCCGACGGCGGTGACGGCGGCGGCACCGGTGGGGGCACCGGTGGCGGCGACGGTGGGGACGGCGGCGACGGTTCCACCGCCGGTTCCGCTGGCGGGAGCGGCGGGAACGGTGGCACCGGCGTCGGTGGCGCTGGTGCCGGGGGCTCCGGTACCGGCGGTGCGGGCGGGCCCTTCTTCCGGCCCTGACCGTGCTGGGGGTGCAGGTGCAGCCCCCGTCCTGCCGTGAGGCGTTGCGCGCGGAGCTCCCATGAGAGGGGTTGGGCCTTGTCGCGGTGCGCTCCGCGCGACGCGATGAGAACGGGCTGTTCGGCGACGTGTTCGCTGGGCAGCCCGTCCTCGCGCGCACTGCGGCCGGGCGCGTGGTCCACTGTGGATCTCCGGTGGCTCCGCAGTGGCGGGACGAGTGGGGCGCTGTCGCGACCCCGCGGTCGCGGTGGGGTCGTGGTGTCGCCACGGTCGTCGGTCGTGCCGCGTCCGGTGATCCCGTGCGCACGACCGAGGTTTCGCGATCGGATCCGGGGTTGAGCCCGGAGGACCGTGGGTGCCCGTCCGCGCGTCAGGAGCGGGTGAACGCGCCCGCGGACGCGGCGAGCACGGCGCTCTCGGCCGCGCGGTCGGGGAGTCCCGGGTCGGGTGGCGTGCCGAGCAGCACCAGCTCGTGGTAGAGCGGTGCGGTCGCGGCGACCAGCAGGGCGCGCGCGTCGACGTCGGGCGGGAGCTCGCCGCGCTCGACCGCGCGGTCGACGATGACGCCGCAGCGGGCGTAGCGGTCCTGCCACATCCTCCGCAACGCCCGCGCGTTCTCCGCGGAGCGGAACGACGCGGCGATCACGGCAGCGGCGACCGACGGGCGTTCCGTCAGCGCCGCCTGGACTTCCCGGTTCAGGGCGGCGAGGTCACCGCGCAGGGAGCCGGTGTCCGCGGGCTGCCAGTCGTCGGCGGTCGTCGCATCGAGCAGGTCGGTGAGCAGGCCGCCGACGTCGCGCCAGCGGCGGTACACCGTGGTGCGGTGCACGCCTGAGCGGGCCGCGACGGCGTCCACGGTGAGCGCGTCGTAGCCGTTCTCCGCCAGCTCCGCGCTGACCGCGGCGAGCACGCGGGCACGCGTCCGCGCGGTGCGGCCGCCCGGTCGCACGCTGCCCGGGGGAGGTGCGGGGCTCATCGGAGGAGGTCCTGTTGCTCGTCGGGTTCGGTCGCGCGCAAGCTCAACGCAACTGTTGTCGCGCTAGCGAGGTCGCCGATGCTCTTCTGACGCGTTCGTCCCGATCTGCGGCCCTGGTGGCCGCGCCCCCCTCGAACGCCTCGGAGACCACGCATGCCCACGCAGATCACCGCGCGCAACATCAGCAAGTCCTTCCACGGCAGGCCCGTCCTCGATGACGTGACGTGCTCGCTCGCCGTGGGCGAGCGCACCGGCATCGTCGGGGAGAACGGGTCGGGCAAGACCACCCTGCTGCGGCTGCTCGCCGGGCAGGAGCGACCCGACGCGGGTGAGGTCGCCGTCCAGGCCGACGGCGGCGTCGGCCACGTCGCGCAGGACGAGGAGCTGCCGCCGGAGCGGACGGTGCAGGACGTCATCGACCGGGCGCTGGGCGAGCTGCGCGCCCTCGAGCAGCGGCTGCGCGACCTGGAAGCCGCGATGGCCGACGGCGACGAGTCGGTGGTGGCCGAGTACGGCGAGCTCACCACCGCCTTCGAGGCGCGCGGCGGCTACGACGCCGACGCCCGGGTGGAGCGCGCCCTGCACGGTCTCGGTCTCGGGCTGGTGGACCGCGATCGCGCCGTCGGCGGGCTGTCCGGTGGGGAGCAGGCCCGGTTGCGGCTGGCCGCGCTGCTGGCGGCGGGTCCCGAGGTGCTGCTGCTGGACGAGCCGACCAACCACCTCGACGACGACGCCCTGACCTGGCTGGAGGAGCACCTGCGCACCCGTCGTGGCACGACGGTCGCCGTCTCGCACGACCGGGTCTTCCTGGAGCGGGTCGCGACCACCTGCTGGAGGTCGACGCCGACCGGCACCGCGTCGTCCGCTACGGCGGCGGCTACGCCGGGTTCCGCGCGGAGAAGGCAGCCGCGCGGCAGCGGTGGGCGCAGGCCCACGCGCAGTGGCAGGCCGAGACCGAGCGGCTCCGCGAGGTGGTCGCGACCACGGCGCGCCAGGTCGCCCCGGGCCGGGCGATGCGGGACGGCAACAAGATGGCCTACGACCGGGCGGGCGGTCGCGTGCAGCGGTCGGTGGCGAGCCGGGTCCGCAACGCCGAGGAGCGGTTGCGCCGGCTGCTGGCCGAGCCGGTGCCGCCGCCACCGGAACCGCTGCGCTTCACCACCACCCCGCAGGCGGGGAGCGCGCAGGGCGTGGTCCTCGACGCCACCGGCATCGCGGTCACCGGACGGCTCGCCCCGGCGAGCGTCAAGGTCGCGCCGGGCGACCGCGTGCTGATCACGGGTCCGAACGGAGCGGGCAAGTCAACCCTGCTGCGCGTGCTGGCCGGCGACCTCGCACCGGACCGCGGCACCCTCACCCGCCGCGGCCGGATCGGTCACCTCCCGCAGGAGCCGAGCCCCGCCGTGCCGGACGAGACGCTGCTGGCCGCGTTCGCCCGCGGACGTCCTGGGCGGCCGGCCGAGCACGCCGAACAGCTGCTGTCCCTCGGCCTGTTCCCCGAGGACCAGTTCTCCACGCGGGTGGCGGAGCTGTCCACCGGCCAGCGGCAGCGGCTCGCGCTCGCGCGGCTGGTCACCGAGCCGACGGATGCGCTGCTGCTCGACGAGCCCACCAACCACCTGTCCCCCGACCTCGTGGAGGAGCTGGAGGCCGCCCTCGCCGACTACCGCGGTGCCCTCGTGGTCGTCAGCCACGACCGCCGGCTGCGCCGGCGCTGGCAGGGCGCGCACCTCACCCTGCGGCCGGCTTGACGCCGCTGCGGGAGAAGGTCCGGCTGGTCGGCGCCAGCGCCGCGATCGCCGGGGCCAGGGCGCAGACCAGGGTGCAGGTGAGCAGGACCGCCGGGGCCCCGACCAGCTCGGCCGCCGGGGCGACGAGGGCCAGGCCCAGCGGCGCGAGGCCGTAGGAGAACAGGAAGTCCAGGGCGGACACCCGGGCCAGCGTGCCCGGCTCGACCTCGCGCTGGATCGCGGTGAACCAGGGGACGTTGAACAGTTCGATGCCCAGCCCGGCCACCACGTAGGCGCCGACGACGACCGCCGGGTGGACGGGGACCAGCAGGCTCAGCGGGGCGAACGCGTAGCAGCCGAGCCCGGCCAGCGCGGCCCAGCCCCGGGCGCGGGGCCGCCAGCGCGCGACGACCACCGCGCCGAGGAGCGCCCCGACGATGTAGGCCGTGGTCGCCGCGGCGAGCACGGCTTCACCGCCGTAGCGGTCCCGGCTGATCACGGGGAGCAGCACACCGGTGGCCGAGTACCCGGTGGCGATCACCGCGGTCAGCGCGCCGAGCCCGGCGAGGAACCACGGGTGCCGGCGCGCTTCGCGGAGCCCGTTGACGAAGTCGGCGGTGAACGACGTCCGGGGACCCGCCTCGGGTGCGGTCGCGGTGCCCGCCGGCGGGAGCAGGGCGGCGACCAGCCAGAGGCCGCCGATGCCCAGCAGCAGCACCGGGACGTCGACGAGCACCGCCAGCAGCGCGGTGGCCCCCGGCGCGACCAGCGTGCTGACGCGCACCGCCACGGTCATGGCGGCGTTGGCCTGCTGGCGGTGCCCCTCGGCGACGACTTCCGCCGTCAGCGCCTGGAACGCGGGGCGGCACGCGCCCTGCCCGGCGCCCGCCACGGCGGCTGCGGCGGCCGTCACCGGCACCGACCAGCCCAGCCCGAGCGCGATCACCGGCAGCGCGAGCGCGGCGGCCAGTCCGGACCACAGCACGACGGTGCGGCGCGAGCACCGGTCGGCCACGACACCGCTGATCGGGACCGCCGTGAGGAAGCCCGCCGTGCGCGCGGCCAGCAGCAGCCCGAGCGCCACCGGCGTGAGCGAGCGGTCGAGGACCGCCAGACCCAGCACGAACGGCAGCGCCCAGGTCGCCAGGCCGGACGCCGTCGTCCCGGCCCACAGCCGCAGGAAGGCCGGATCGCGGAAGGCTGAACGGGTTTCGGGCACGTGCGGTGCGGTCGGGGTGGTCACCGGGGAGGTGCTCCTCGAAGTCGGGGGACGGGTGTCGTCAGGCGGCGGCCTGCCGCGGAGCGGAGGAGCGGCCCCACCGCATCCGCGACCAGGGGAGTGCGAGGTCGTCCGTCGTGGACACGTGGCGCGGAGCGAGCGCGGCGAGGTCGACGGCCTCGTGGTGGCGGCGGAAGACCGAGTCGGTGTAGCGGTGGCCGGTGTCCGCCGCGATGAACACCACCGTCCGCTCCGGGCGCGCGTCGCGTTCCCAGCGCGCCGCCAGGTACCCGGCGCCGGTGGACAGCCCGGCGAAGACCGCGTGCCTGCGCAGCAGGTCGACGCTGCCGGAGAGGGCGGCGGTGAACGAGATCCAGTGGATCGCGTCGTAGAGCTCGTGGGCGACGTTGCCGAACGGGATCGAGCTGCCGATGCCGGCGATGATGATGTCGGGGTCGGCGACGTGCTCGCTGCCGAAGGTGACGCTGCCGAACGGCTGCACCCCGACCAGCTGCACGTCGTCGGAGCTGTCGCGCAGGAACGTCGCCAGCGCACCGGTGGACGCGCCGGACCCGACGCCGCCGACGATCGTGATGGCCTCGGCACCCAGCTGCCGCTCCAGCTCCTCGGCCACCGCCCGGTAGCCGAGGTAGTGGATGTCGTCGTGGTACTGGCGCATCCAGTGGAAGTGCGGGTTCTCCGCGAGGACCTCGCGGAGACGCTGCACCCGGCGGCTCTGGTCCAGCTTCAGGTCGTGGGAGGGCTCCACCTGTTCCAGCGTCGCGCCCAGCACCGCCAGCTGGGTGCGCAGCGCCTCGTCGACGGTGGTGGAGCCGATGATGTGGCAGTGCAGGCCGTAGCGGTGGCAGGCCAGGGCGAGCGCGTAGGCGTAGATGCCGCTGGAGCTGTCCAGCAGGGTGTCGCCCGGCCGCACCACGCCGTGGTCGAGCAGGTGGCGCACCGCGCCGAGCGCGGAGACCACCTTCATCGTCTCGAACCGCAGGCACACCAGGCCGTCCTCGAGCCGGACCAGGTCCGGCCGGCCGATCGCGTCAGCGACGTGGTCGTACAACGGGGGTGTCCTTCCTTGAACGAGCTGCCGAGGTGTGGAAGACCCGGGTGACCGCGATCCCGGCGCGGGCGAGGGCCGTGCGGCACCGCTCCAGCCGGTGCGGCAGGTCGGCGGCAGCGGGGTCGAACAGCACGCCGGCGACGTTGCCGCTGTGCGCCACCTGGATCCCCACCGCGCTGGAGGACCGCGCCACCTCGGTGAGGACCGGCAGTTCTTCCTTGGGCAGCAGGTGCTGGTTGAGCCGGGCGCTCTCGGTGCTGACCGCGCCGAGCAGGGCGAGGTCGGCGGTGCGGACCGCGCGCCTCAGCCGGCGGCGGAGCCGTTCGTACGCCTCGACCCACGAGGTGTCCACTGTGGGCAGACGCAGGGTGTCGACCGGTCGACCGGCGCCGGTGAGGCAGCCGAGGAGGACCATCGGGGGTAGTGCGTTGCCCAACACTTCGAGGACGCGTCCCTCGCGTTGCGCGAACAGCAGCGGGCGGTCGTCGAGCATGAGCGGGTCGCTGGCCTGCTCGGCGCGGACCGCGAGTGCGGCCACGGTGCTCGCGGGCATCCGCACGCCGAAGGCGTCCGCGACCGCGCGCACGGCCGCGATGATGTCGCTGGTCGACGAGCCCATGCCGAGCCCGACCGGCAGGTCGCCGGTCAGCCGCAGCAGCCCGCCGCACACCGGTGTGTCCAGTGCGGACCCGAGCAGGTCCAACGTCAGCACCGCCGCGCGCCGGGCCTTGGCCCGGTCCGCGGGCACCACCGTGAGGGCGTCCGGTGCCGTACCGAGGTCCGGCCGGAACTCCGCGCAGGTGCCCGACCCGCTGATCGGCAGCGTGACCAGACCACGGCGCGGTTCGCCCAGCGTGTCCCAGAAGACGCCTTGCAGGAGCTCCCCGTGGTGGCCCGGCGCGCGGCCGATCCCCACTCCCGGCACGGCCCGCGGACGCCCAGGTCCACACAGGACTGTGCTGCTCCCGTCGAGCACCGCTGCCCGCGCGTGCACGCTCACGCCGCCTCCGCCCGGTACCGGTACAGCACCGTGGGATCGGCGCTGAACTGCGAGAACGGGAACGGTTCCGCCGACAGTGCGGTCACGCCGGAGCCGAGGAACGCCCGCGCCACCGCGCTGCCCGTCTGCGCGTAGACCACCAGCGGCACCGCTCGCTCGCGGCAGTGCTCCAGGACGTGGTCGAACGTGCCGTTGCTCACCGTCATCCCGGTGGCCACGACGGCGTCGGCCGGTGCCAGCACCTCGGTCATGGACTCGGCGACCGGATCGCCCCACTGGGTCCGGCGGAGGTTGAGGTCGCACGGCAGGCACGCCCCGCCGCGCTCCCGGATCGCGGCGACGAGCGGGTTGACCACCCCGATCAGCGCCACCCGCGCGCCGGGGGCGATGTCCAACAGCTCCGCGATCGCGGCGTCCCGTGCCTGCGCGCGCCGTTCGGGCGTGCCGGCGGGGAGGGTGACCGGCTCGGCGTCCGACTCGCGGTGCGGGCGCACCTCGGCCAGGTAGGCGTCGAGCGCGGCGATGCGCAGCGGGGTGCGGGCGTCGCGGAGCAGCTCGTCGAGCGGGGATCCGGACGCTTCCCGGCCGATCGCCGGGTCGA
The DNA here is from genome assembly GCF_013410345.1 of Saccharopolyspora hordei. Classification (NCBI taxonomy): domain Bacteria; kingdom Bacillati; phylum Actinomycetota; class Actinomycetes; order Pseudonocardiales; family Pseudonocardiaceae; genus Saccharopolyspora; species Saccharopolyspora hordei. The sequence continues at coordinate 4,665,607 of NZ_JACCFJ010000001.1, read as the reverse complement.
GCTCCCCGGCCTCGAAGGCGCAGGCGCCGAAGGACCCGCCGACGCGCACCAGCACGTACTGGTTGAGGTAGGTGGTGTCGCCGCCGGCCAGCCGGGTCCCGTGGTGCAGCCAGAACACGCTGGTCGCGGTCAGCTCCGCAGGGTCGGGGCCGTGCTCCCCGGCGAGCACCTGGGTGGTCAGCTCGGCGACCGTGGCCACGGTCATCGGTCCTCCTCGGTCAGCCGGAACAGGTAGGTCAGCACGCCGTCCTGCCAGTCGTGCAGGTGGGCGATCTCGGTCGCGAACCCGAGCCCGGTGGCGTGGCCGATGATGGCCCGCAGGTCCGCGGTGTTGGACACGATCAGGAACACCTCGCCGCCGGGGGCCAGCAGGCGGCGCTCGGCGATCTGCGTGAAGAACCGAGCCACCAGCGGGCTGCCCGTGCAGACGTTGCGCACGACCGCCGGGTCGTCGCTGACCCGCTGGCTGACGGCGGGCGGGTTGAAGGTGATGACGTCGGCGCGAAACCCGGGCGGGAACTCCTCGAAGAGGTCGGAGACGACCGGGACGAAGGTGCTGCTGCTGGTGGGCGCGGCCAGCTCGTCGAAGCACTGCTGCGCGGCGCGCACGCTGGCGGGGTCGACGTCGCAGGCGTGGACCTCGGCAGCGCCGCGGCGCCCGGCCACCACGGCTTCCACGCCGAGCCCGACACCCATCGCCACGTACACCCGGCCCTCGACGTCGATGGTCCCGTCGAGCAGGCGTTCGTGGACCATCCGGCTGGTCGCCCCGGGGCGGAACACGCCGGGCGGCACGGTGAAGGTCCACCCGTTCCACTCGTAGCAGCGGGTGGTGTGCAGGTCGGGCCCGGGCCGGTTGAGCGCGATGATCTGCGCTGCGGGCAGGGGTTCGGGGAGCTGGTCGGGGAGCACTGGGTGTGCCACAGTTTTGGTGCCTTTCATCGTCCGATCGAGCGCAGGTAGGCGGCGAACTGCTCGGCGCCGTCGATGTTCCGCGGTCCGCTGACGGCTTGCCCGTAGTCGAGCACGTAGAAGTGTCCACTTCGGACAGCGGGGCTGTCGGCGAGCGCCGGGTGCGACTGCAGGAACGCGATCTTGTCGGTGACCGGGCGGTCGCCGTAGTCGACCACGACGATCACCTCCGGTGCCGCTCGCACCACGTCCTCCCAGCCGACGGTGGTCCAGCGCTGGTCGAGGTCGCTGAAGATGTTCCGCCCGCCGGCCAACGAGATGAGCGCGTCCGGTGCGGCTTGTGCGCCGGAGGTGAAGGGCTGGTCGGTGCCCGAGTCGTAGAGGAACACCCGCGCCGGTTCGCCCGCCGGGCGCTGCTGCCGCAGCGCTTCGGCGCGCCGTTGCAGGTCGGAGACCAGCGCTTCGGCCCGCTCCGGCACGTGGAAGATCGCGCCGATCTGCCGCAGGTCGGTGTAGAGCGCGTCCAGTGGCGGCACCTTCACCGGGTGCGAGCCGTAGGTGAAGCAGCTCTCGGTGTGCTGGTAGCTGCGGATGCCGACGTCGGCCAGCAGCTGCGGGGTGATGCCGCGTGCTTCGCTGAAGCCCGAGTTCCAGCCGGCGAGCACCCAGTCCGCCTTGGCGGCGACGACCACTTCGCGGCTGAGCACGTCGGTGCTGAGCGTCTCCACCGACCGGTAGTCGTCGAGGTACGGGGAGCGCTGCACGGCGGGGTCGGCGGTGGAGGGCATCACGATGCCGCGCATCCGGTCGGCCAGGCCGAGCGCGAACATCTTCTCGGTGCTGCTCATGTCGTAGGCGACCGCGCGCTGCGGCAGCGGGTAGCTGATGCGCTCACCGCAGTTCTCGACGACCACCGGTGCGGCGTCGCCGGGGTCCGGTGGCTGCACGGTCGCGCCGCAGCCCGCGAGGAGCACGGCGGTGCCCAGCAAGGCCGTGGTGCGACGCAGGGTCATGGGGTTCCTCCCGGTTCGGTCAGGTCGTGGAGCAGTTGCGGCGCACCGGTGCGCGGGTGCGTCACGAGCGACACGGACACGCCGAAGACGTCGCGGACGAGCTCGGGGTCCAGCACCTCGTGCGGCTTCCCGGTGCGGACGACCGTGCCTCGGGACAGCACGGCGAGCCGGTCGCAGGTGGCCGCGGCGAGGTTGAGGTCGTGCAGCGCGACGAGCACGGTGAGCCCGCACTCGCGCAGGAACGACAGCAGGGCCACCTGGTGGCGCACGTCGAGGTGGTTCGTCGGCTCGTCGAGCACCAGCACCCGCGGTCGCTGCGCGAGCGCGCGGGCGATGAGCACGCGCTGCCGCTCGCCGCCGGACAGCGACAGGACGCTGCGCCCCGCCAGGTGTTCGACGTCGGTGCGCCGCATGGCCTGGCGGCACAGCTCCCAGTCCGCGTCGGTCAGCTGCTGGTTGCCGCGCAGGTGCGGGGCGCGGCCGAGCGCGACGACTTCCGCGACCGTGAAGTCGAGTTCGGTGCGGCTCTCCTGGGTGAGCGCGGCGACCGAGCGCGCGCTCTCGGCCAGCGGCAGCGAAGCGAGGTCCGTCCCGTCCAGCAGCACCGCGCCGGTGGTGGGGCGCAGCGCCCGGTAGAGGCAGCGCAGCGCGGTGGACTTGCCGCTGCCGTTGGGGCCGACGAGGCCCACCACCTCGCCGCTGCCCACGGACAGGTCCAGCCGGTCGACCAGCGTCGAGCCGGCGACCTCCACGGACACGTCGTCCAGCACCACGTCCACGTCAGTTCCCCCCGAACAGGTAGCTGCGGCGGCGCATCAGCGTGACGAACACGGGCACCCCGATGAGCGCGGTGATGACGCCCAGCGGCAGTTCCCGCGGCGCGAACGCGGTGCGGGAGACCAGGTCCACCCACACCAGCAGCACGGCACCGGCCAGCGGCGCGACCACCAGGACCCGGCGGTGCGCGGCACCGACCACGATGCGCACCAGGTGCGGCATGACCAGCCCGATGAACCCGATGGCGCCGCTGACGGCCACGATCGCCCCGGTGACCACGGCGGTGAGCAGGAACAGTCCGCGCCGCAGGCGCGTCGCGTCGACACCGAGGCTGGCGGCGGTCTCGTCGCCCATCGCCAGCACGTCCAGCGCGCGCCCCTGTCGCACCAGCAGCACCACGGCGACCAGGACGGCGACGGCGGCGATGGGCAGTGACTCCCAGGTGGCGCCGCCGAGGCTGCCCAGCAGCCAGAACAGCACGGTGCGCGCGGATTCCCCGAACGGCGCGAAGAACACGATGACGCTCATGGCGGCCTGGAACCCGTAGGCCAGGGCGACGCCGATGAGCACCAACCGCAGCGGGCTCAACCCGGTCCGGGTGCGGGCGACCAGGTAGACCAGCGCGGTCGCCCCGAGCGCCCCGAGGAACGCGGCCGCGGACAGCGCGAGGACGCCCAGCGAGGAGAACAGCCCGAAGGACACGACGGCGCTGGCGCCCACCGACGCCCCGGACGAGACGCCGAGGATGAACGGGTCGGCGAGCGCGTTGCGCACCAACGCCTGCACCGCGACGCCGATGGCGCTCAACCCGGCCCCGACGACCGCGGCCAGCAGCACGCGCGGCGCGCGGACCTGCCAGACCACCGCGTAGTCGGTGAACTCCTCGGCCCTGATCGACCCGCCGGTGACCGCGGCCCACAGGTAGCGCGCGGTGTCGGCCACCGGCACGGCCGTCGGCCCCACCGCGATCGCGACCAGTGCGGACACCAGCAGCACCGCGGTGAGCGGCCCAGCGATGAGCACCAGCGGCACGCGCGGCGCCAACTCGGGCACCGGCGTCCTGGCGCGTGTGAGAAGCATGTCGTCCCCGATCTCGATGTGTCCCCCGAACCGGTGCCCACTCTGACGAAAATGACAATCATTGTCAACTAGGGTGAGATGTGGTCGATCGCGCGCGGTGGAGCGCTCGGCGCGGGGGTGTGCGGCTCTCGGGGCGGTCGGTCCGCAGGTCAGGAGGGGTGCGGCGCACCCCTGTGGAGGTCGGTGATCAGAGATCCCGTATCCTGTGGCGAGCAAGCCCCCGTAGCCCAATCGGCAGAGGCAGCGGACTCAAAATCCGTCCAGTGTGCGTTCGAGTCGCACCGGGGGCACCATGGATGACCACATGGAACCGGCCTCTCACCTGCGGAAACGGCAGGGAGAGGCCGGTTCTGCTCCTGCGGCTGCACCCGGCCGGCTGCGCCCGACTGCGGCGGTTCACGGCACATTCGCGGCAGAGTTCCGGCTCACCGTGCGCTTGACGTGCGAACGCCGGTCGCGTGCGGCGACGTGGATCTCCCGGCGAGGTGCTCGGTGGGGTCGACTGGGCCGATCGAGTGACGTGCGGTGGTTTCGGCATCGCTCGGGTGGGGTGGCGGTCACGATCGTCCGCATCGCCTGGAGCAGGGGGCTCCGGGTCTGGGGAGGGAAGGACTTCTGCATGAGTCGAACACTGTGGCGTCGCGCCGCGACCGGCCTCGGCGCGCTGGTGGCCGCCGCTGCCGTACCGCTGGTCGTGACCACGCCGGCAGCCCACGCCGAAGTGGAACACTGCGTGACCTACCTCGTCCACCAGGGCTACGTGGTCGGCGAGCAGTCGCTCGCCGCCTGCAACGCAGCCAGTGACGGCAGCGCCATCGGACGCCAGAGCTGCTACCTCACCCTGACCGGTCTCGGCGTCGGCTACGAACACGCCGACACGGCGTGTGACGTGGCGTCGGACTAGCGGTCCCCGGCGGGCTCCACTCCACTGAGGACAGCGAGGTCCCTGCTCCTCGCAGCCGACAACGGGATGAGCCGGTGAGCGAACGACGCACGACCACGACGAGCACGGGGGCGGCCCCTGGAGCGCAGCGCTCCGGGGGCCGCTGTGGTACCAGGGCGGTGAACAGCGCGCTCCCGGTACCGAACCGGTCCCTCCACTTGCGACGGTCGCAGTGGAAGACCGGCCCGCGTCTGCACGTGATCTGGGGTGTGGGCCCCTGCTCCTCACCAGCGACAGGTCGGTCCCCACGCGTGCGGTGGCGTGGGAACCTCCGGTCACGGGTCTCCGAGGGGTGGGGCTCCCCTGACGGTGTCCCAGCCGAGCACTCCGGTGAGGTCGGCGCCGGTGAGGTCGGCTTGGAACAACATGGCTTCGGTGAGGTCGGCGCCGGCGAGGTCTGTCTCGGTGAGGTCCGCGTGGCCGAGGCAGGCCTCGCTGAGGTCGGCGGAGGTGAGTTCGGCTCCGCGCAAGCGGGCACCGTTGAGGTCGGCCTGGGTGAGGTCGGCTCCGGAGAGGTGCGCGTCGGTGAGGTCGGCTTCCATGAGGGAGGCATCGGAGAGGTCGGCGCGGTCGAGCCAGGCCCGGGACAGGTGGGCACGGGCGAGGACGGCGTGGGAGAGCACGGCGTCGGTGAGCTCGGCGCGGTCGAGCACGGCGAGGGTGAGGCCGGCGTCGGCCAGGTTCGCCTCGGTGAGGTGGGCGTCGGAGAGGTCGGCTTCGCCGAGATCAGCGTGGGCGAGATCGGCGCGGTCGAGTGAGGCCTGGGTGAGGTCGGCGCCGGTGAGGTCAGCTCCCGAGAGGTGGGCGTCGTTGAGGTCGGCGTGGGGGAGGCAGGCGCCGGAGAGGTCCACCTCCTGGCTGCCCCACCGGGAGTGCAGGCGGCCGAGCACGGTCACCGTGGCTTGCACGTCCGCTGTGGGCGGTGCGTCGGGGCAGGCCCCGTGCGGGGTCGGCCGCAGTGCCCTCGTCTCCTCGCGGACGAAGGTGGCGAGCACGTTCACCACGGTGGGGTGGTCGCGCGCGGAGTCGCGGGCGATGCGCTCCAGGGCGTAGATCCCGCCCAGCCGGATCTGGAGCTCGTCCGAGCCGAGCTGTTCGATGGCCGTGCTGAACCGGTCGGTGAGCTGGCCCTACTCGGCGTTGTGGGCCTGGGACTGGGCCGTGTACCAGCTGGGGATGGCCAACGCCAGGGTGGCCAGCGCGGCGATCAAGGTGCCCACCTGGGTCAGGTCCAGCTTCCTGCGCGCTCGCGCGAGGCGCGGCCAGCGCGGAGGGGTGGGGCGGCGCAGCCCCAATCCGGCCGGGCGGGCCGGGGACCGTCGTCGACGCGACCGGGCAGCGGCTGGCGGGCGAGCTCGTCGCATGGTCAACACCGTGCCACCAGCGGCGGCGGCCGTGGGGCGGTTCAGCGCTTTCTCGAAGGCCCGCCACCGGTACGGCTCAGTCGTCGAACCGCTGTGCGCGGGGCGTCAGTCCGGCGTCGCCTCGTGCCCGGGGAGCGGCGAACCGTCGTCGCGGACGCTCCGCTCCCGCTCCTTCATCTCGGCCTCGAAGACGTGCCTGCGGCCCTTCAGCAGCTGGTCCCGTGCTCGCCGCTCGTGCTCGCGGACGCAGCTCCAGTAGCCGTCGTCGAAGTCCTCGACGATCTGGAAGGTCCACCGTCCGTGGATGACGTTGCGGCCGACGAGCTCCCGCTCGATCGTGTCGGCCAGCTCGTCCTGGTCGCAGTCCCGCAGGGCCGACACGGCCTCGGAGAGCTTCGCGTCGCTGGAGCCGATCAGCTGGTGGAACTCGTAGAGGTGCCCGCGAGCGCGCTCGACGGTCTCCAGCGCCTCGGAGAGCTTGCCGACAGCGGCCACCGTCGCGTCGTCGACCCCCTCGGGGCGCTGGTGCTCGGGTGCTGGCTGGTCCACGCGATCCATGGACCCATGATGACCTCGCCCGGCGTGATCGGCCTGTCGAGCCAGCTGGCGCGGAGCGAGGATCAGGCATGGGAGTGCGTTCTCCAGGACGTGAGGGTGACGCCTTGTTGACGAGCGCGACATCGCCACGTGCTCTTCGCGCATGAGGGGAAGTCGTTTCCCCCCTGCTCGATGGGGCGGTGTGGGTTCGCATGTGCGGTGCGACTGGCATCATCGCCCGCTGAGCCCAACATCAGCCGCGTCCGATTGAGTGAACGCTGAACTGAGCTGTGCTTCGGCTCGAGCAGCCTGGCAACGTTGATCGCCGTCGCAGAAGATCGGGAGAGGTCATCGTGTCAGGCGGGAAGCGGGAGCGTTCGCGGGGCGACCGAGCGGCTCTGATCTCGTTCAGCGGCGGTCGATGCTCTTGGCCGGGGCGTACACGATCGCCCTCGAGATGGCGCTCATCTGCGCGGCGAACCCGAACGGCGAGCGCTAGGTCCCGGACATGAGTGATGAGGAGCGCAAGTCGTTCGACACTCTCATCTTCCTCTGCGTTGTGCACCACAAGACCATCGATGAGCGCGGAGCGGAGGAGAAGTACTCGGTCGAGTCGCTGCGGAACGGTCTCGGTGACTTCGGTGACGATGTGGCACGCCTGGACGAGACGATCAGTTCCTCGGGGAAGCTGGAAGAGTTCGTGGCACAGATCCCACGTGCGGCGAGGCAGTTGCGAAGCGCTGCTGAGCACGCTTCTGAAGCGGCTCGATCCCGGTGATCCGATGTGGACTGGGATGAGGCGGGCAGCGATGCGGCGACGAGGGTCCTCGGAGTTGCAAGGTCCCGCCGTCGGTGCAGGAACCCCTGGGGCGAGCTCGCGGTGAGCGTTCTCCCGCGCAGTGCCCGTTCCCCTCGACGACCGTCCCCGCCGCCCTGCATCGGTTCAGGCCCTGGGTGTGTTCGTGGTGGGGGTGGAGCGGTTACCCGAAGGACCGGTGTTGAGGGAGGGGGGCGGGAACCATGGACATGACGAGCCGAGCGGTCGGTGGGTTGGTCAACTACGTCCGGAGCGTGTCCGGAGGACTCGGCAGCGAGGTCTGCGACATCGACGTCGACGTCGACAGCGGCCTGGCGACGGTGCTGGTCGAGGTGCGTTCGCGCGTCCCCGCGCTGCCGGAGTACCCGCTGCTGCTGACCTGGGACGAGGTCAGTGGTTGGGCCCTGCGCGTGCTGACCGACGACGCCGGGGAGACCGTCTCGCTGGAGTTCCTGGGAGAGAGCATCCTGCCCGCTCCCGAGACGGTGCAGGAGTTCCTCCTCGACGCGATCCGGGGACGCAGCCCGGGCACCCTGGCGCCGCCGGCGTTCCGGCTGCCCAACGCCGACGACGGGCTGGAGAACCGGCTCGCGCGGTTCGACGGCTGACGGCCGCGGGCGACGGGCCGTGGTGCCGCGGCTCCCGTGGAAGTCGGGCGGTCGATCCCCGTCGAGATCGCGGGCGGTGGTCGGCGCACGACCGGCACCGCCCGGCCCACGCCGCGGCGTTTCGGGGCGCACGCCGGGTGGCTACCCCTCAGGCATGTCGGAGCACACGTCGTCGCCCGAACCCGACCCGGAGCCGGACCGCACGCCGGGCCTGGAGGCGGGCGGGTCCGTACCGCCGGGGGAGACGCCGCCCGAGTCGGCGTCCGCGACCGAAGGCCTCTCCCACACGAGCCGCGCCTCCGCGAACCCCACGAAGTGGGTGTGGCTCGTCGTGATCGCCGTCGTGGTGGTGCTCGTCGCCGGGTTCTTCGTGTTCTGGGCGATCGGGGCGGTGTCCTGACGTCGGGGCGACCCTCCTCAGTGGTCAGTCGGGGAGACGGTTCGTCCCCTCCCGCGCGGGGAAGTCCGGTACGGGACGACTGGGCTGAGGTGAGGTCGATGGAGCGGGGCCGGGACTCGTTGGCGGTGACGTTCGTGGGCAACGCGACGACCGTGCTCCGGTGGCACTCGTTCACGCTGCTCACCGACCCGAACTTCCTGCACGCCGGGCAACTGGCCCACCTCGGGCACGGGCTGACCTCCAAGCGCCTGCTCGAACCCGCGATGCAGGTCGAGGAGCTGCCGGCCGACCTCGACGCCGTCCTGCTCTCCCACCTGCACGGGGACCACTGGGACCGCGCGGTCCGCCGGAAGCTCGACCGCGGCACACCGATCGTGACGACACCGCACGCTTCGCGCCGGCTCCAGGGCTGGCACGGCTTCCGCCGGGCGACCGGGCTGCGCACGTGGGAGTCGCAGGACCTGCTCAAGCACGACACGTACGTCCGGGTCACCGCACTGCCCGCGGTGCACGCGCCCGGCCTGGTGCGCTACCTGCTGCCGCCGGTCATGGGCAGCCTCGTCGAGTTCTGCACGGTGGGCGGCGGGCCCCTGCTCCGGCTCTACATCACCGGCGACACCCTGCTGTTCGACGGGGTGCGGGAGATCGCGCGTCGCTGTCCGGACATCGACGTGGTGATCGCGCACCTCGGCGGCACCACGATCCCCGGCGGGCTGATGGTGACGATGGACGCGCGACAGGGAGCCGACCTCCTGGAGGTGGTCCCCGCACGGACCCTGATCCCGGTGCACACCGACGACTACACCGTGATGAAGTCCTCCCTCGCCGACTTCCTGGCGGAGGTCCGCAGCCGCGGCCTGGAGGACGAGGTCACCGTCGTGGAGCGGGGCGAGACCGTGGAGATCGCGTGCCGCGCCGCCCGCGGGGGCACCACCCCGCCGTGACCCGCGCTACTGCTCGTCGTCGGTGCGGCGCTCGGCGCCGCGCTGGTCCTCGGCCCGCTTGCGGGCGCGTTCCTGCTGGACCGCGCGGTGCTGCTCCGGCGTCGCCGTCCCCTCCGCCATGGACACCTCGGCGTCGACCATGCGCTGCTCGCGCTCGTCGGCGCGGTCCGCCTGGACCTGCTCGTCCGGGCCGGGGCGCTGGGTGCGGATCGGGTGCGACCGCCGGTACGGGTTGTCCGGGGGAAGCCCACCGGACACCCGGCCGTAGAAGCCGAACAGGAACATGACGAGCCCGGCGATGGTGCAGAACAGGGTGGTCGACAGCACGAAGCCGAGCACGTTCCAGGACGTGTGCTGCACGGCCAGGTGCAGCAGTCCGACCACGAGGAAGAGGACGCCGAGCGCGATGCTGGCGGTCGAGGCGATCGTGCTGCTCGCCAGGGCGGTGCCGAACAGCACCAACCCCGCCACGCCGGTGGCGATCGCGACCGCGGTGCTCATCGTCGGCGCGGGTCCTGACAACCCCCCGACCACCGCGAACGCGACCAGCAGCACGCCCAGCACGGCGCTGCCGAGGCGGTGCGTCACCTGGACCCGGTTCGGTACGGCCACGATGTGCCTCCACGGGGTGCTCGAGTGCAGGACACCGTCCGGGTCCCCGCCGCACGCCACGGGGAAACACTCCGCCGCGGCGTCAGGCGGCGTTCGACGAGGTGGTGCTCAGCGCCTCGTGGAGCGCGTCCCGGTGCAGCTCCGCCACGGGCGCCAGCAGGTCCGGGTGGCGCAGGAAGGCCGCCGCGGCGAGCTCCCGGTCACCGGGCTCGAGCAGACGGCGGAACTCCGGAAGCCCGTCGTCGCTGGTCAGGCAGGCGATGGCCCGCGCAGCCAGCGCCGGGTCCGCGAGCAGGCAGGCGGCCCAGCTGGCGACGACCTCGTCGACCCACGTCCGCCAGGCGTCGTCCTCGCCGTCCGCGCCGGTCGAACCCCCGACCAGCGCGTCCAGGCGCTCGGCGCCGCCCGGCCCGGCGAGGTGCACCAGGTCGGCGTCGACGTCGGTGGGGTAGCGCAGCCAGGCCGCCGCGGTCACGGCCTGGGTGGCCTGGGCCTCGGCCAGCGCGCGGCTGAGGGCACCCCCGCGGGGCGCGGGGTAGGCCGTGGTCAGCCACCGGGCGGTGGCCGCGATGATCGGGGTGAGGGCCGAGGACACGTCGGGGGTCTCGCTTCCACGCTGTTCTCCGGGCAGCGCCCGCCACGGTAGTCAGGCCGCTGACCTGCACAAAGCCCTCGGCGGAAGCTGAGACGAAACGCACGCGGTCCGCGCACCGCCGCTGGAGCGGTGCGCGGACCGCGTGCGCTCAGTCGCGCGTCGGGCGCGGCGGCGGCCGGGTGTCGGTGGCCGGGTCGTCGTCGGCCGGTGGTTCGGCGTCCAGCGACTCGTCCGCCCGCGTCGGGTGACCACCGCGCAGCTCGCCCTCGATCTCCTTCTCCAGCGCGTCGTCCTTGGCCGGTCCGTGCTTGTCCGAACCGCGTGTCATGGTGGCTCCTCTCCGTGCTGCGGCCACGGTGACCCGTGGTCGCATCGGGTGCGGCGCTGCTGGGACACGGTCACGTGAGGGTGAACGGCAGCGCCGACACGCACTTCTCGTACTTCGCGGTCAGGTCCTCGGCGTCCTGGGCGCCCAGGTAGGCGGCGAAGAGCTCGTAGCTGTAGCTGTCCTGGGTGGGCAGCTCGGAGAGCCGGTGGCCCTCCTCGGCCACGATGTCGATGATCGCGTCGGGCATCTCCTCCTGGAGCTGCGCCACGTGCTCCGCCGACGGCGTCGCGCGGACGAACGCGTCGCGGAAGGCGCGGCGGTACCACTTCGCCGCGACGGCGTGCTCGCCCTGCCGGTGCGGCATCTCCGGCGTCTCGCCGAGCGCGAGCTGCACCATGCACTCCAGGTTCGAGGCGCCGTCGACGTGCTTGAACAGCGGGGCGTGCGATTGCGACAGCCTCGGGTTGATCTCCAGGACGTAGAGCGCGTCCTGCTCCTCGTTCCAGAAGAACTCGATGTTGAACATCGAGTCGTCCAACCCGATCTGCTGCATCACCGCGACCGCTGTGCTCGCGACGCGGTCCTGCACCTGCTCCGGCAGCGCGGAGGGGTACTGGTAGCGGAGGAAGCTGGAGGTGTCGGGGTAGCACACCGAGTCGATCACGCCGTAGACGTGCGTCTCCCCGCCGTGGCAGTAGCCCTCCACGGTCAGCTGCACACCGCTGACCTCCTCCTCCGCCAGGCACGCCTGCCCGCCGGCCTCGGCGATCTCCGGGGGCAGTTCGAGCATCGACAGCAGGAAGTCGAAGGCCTCGCCGACGTGGCCGATGCCCTGCCGGATCTCGGCGGCGGCGTCGGCGAGCCCCGACTCGTCGGTGACCTCGAAGGCGAGGTCGGAGGAGTAGGACTTGACCGGCTTGAGCCACATCGGGAACGACAGGCCCGGCGGTGGACGCGGGTCGTCGAGGTCGACGAGGCCGAAGCCGGGGTGGGCATCGGTGACCTTGCGCTGCTCCAGGCGGCTCCAGTACTTGTGCTCGCACGTGACCACCGACTCCAGGCTGGGGCCCGGCAAGCCGTTCCGGGTGCACAGGATCGGCACCAGCGAGCTGACGGGGAAGTCCCAGTACCCGATGATCGCGTCCACCGACCCGTCGAACGAGTCGAGCAGGCGCTGCGCCGCCTCGATGTGGTCGGCCGGGGTCACCTCGCGGAACATGAGGTCCCCCTTGTCGAGCAGGGGGTGGAACCGGTAGGGGCTGCGCTGCTCCAGCTCGCGCAGCAGCGCCAGGTTCCGGTCGTCGGGTCCGAGGACGAAGACGTTCTTCGATCGTTCTGCCACGACCCCCAGGTACCCGGGACCGCCGGTCCCTACGCGGTGACGTCCTCGTCCGGGGTGAGGTCGGCGGCACGCACCTCGAAGTAGGAGTGTCCTTTGTGGGCCTTCACCGCGGTGCCCAGCACGGGCAGCACGATGCGGTCGCTGACGTTGACGACCACCGGGGTCTCCCCGGCCCCGCTCTCGATGAGCCCGGCCAGGGTGTCGGCGAGCTGCTCCACCGTCATCTGCGCCACCGCGTTGTCAGCCATGTGCTCCCTCCCGTGGTCGTCCGGTGCGCCGCGCACCGGCGTCCTGGGACTGCCCGCGCGGGGGAGCACGCAAACCGCCCCCTCCGCACCAGGGCACCGGCGGGAGCGGACCACCGCATCCCCGGAGGCGGTGCTCCGCTCCCGCCGTCCGGCGGCCTCACCGCGGCTGCTGCGGGACCGCGTCCTCGACCTGATCGGCGTCGTCGTAGGTGCCGTCCGGCACGGCGCGCAGCGCGAGCATGGTCTTCGCGTCGGCGCCGCGCTCCTCCGCGTAGGTGATCAGGTCCTGCTTGGTCGCCGGGAAGTCCGCGCCTTGCAGCGCCTTCCTGACGCGTCGGTCGTCCGACTTGGTCATCGTCACCTCCGTTGCACTGGCGGGGAGCGTGGGACGTCCCCGCACCGGGTACCCGGCCGCAGCGCCGGTGCCACCGCGCCGGCGTGGACCGACCGGAGGGAGGCACGAGATGGGGTCGAAGCGCAGCGGACGGATCGGACCGCTGACCTGGCGCCGCGGCCGGCGGGGCGCGCGGACGTGGTCGCTGGGCCTCGGGCCGTGGTCGTGGACGAGCCGCGGCCGCCGGCACACCGTCCGCTCCCGGTGGTGGCGGCGCAGCTCGTCGTGACCTCACACGTGGTCGCGGGGGATGCGGCGCCGCCAGTTGTGCGAGTAGACCCGGGCGCCGCCCTCGAAGGCGTCCAGCTCGGCGTCCAGGTGGAACTCGGTCGGCGTCGAGGTGAGCACGGTGCGCGTCCGGGTGCGGACCGACCACGGGCCCCGCTCGAACGCCATCACCCACGTGACCTCGCCGCGCACCGAGTCGAAGTCGTCGGCGTTCCAGCTGTAGCGCTCCTCGGCCCTGCGGGTGACGTCGAGGTCGATGTCCTCGAACCGCACCACGCCGAGGTCCTTGACCACCTCCAGCGAGGCCTCGTAGTCCACGAGGTCCCGCGACACCGTCCACCGCCCCTCGCCGGGCCGCACCGGGGTGGTGGTGAGCGGCGGCGCCCCCTCGGCCTCCTCGAACGCCGGTGTCGGCATCTCGTCGGTGTCCCCGGACCGCCGGACGGGCAGGATGAGCGCGCTGTCCTGCGGGTGCACGGTGAGCCGGACCGGCTCGGGCGGTGGCCAGGCCAGCGGCCAGTACGAGGTCGACAGGGCGAGCCGGATCTTGTGCCCGGGCGGGAACGCCTGCGCGACGCCGTTGAGCTGCACCTGCACCTGGTAGCGGGTCCCCGGCTCCAGGGCGCGCGGCTCGGCGTGCCCGTCGCGGTGGCACAGGTTGAGCAGCCCGTAGGTGACGCGAGTGGCGCGCCCGTCCTGGTCGATGTCGGACAGCCGCACGGCCAGCGACGCGACCGGCCGGTCGACCTCCAGGTTCAGGTCGGCCACCGGGCCGCCGAGGATCTCGCAGCGCTCGATGAGCGGGTCGGTGTCGAACACCAGCGCGCCGCCGTCCTCCTCCCGCTGGTCGTAGGGCAGGTCCGGCGGGGCGTTGTAGGAGCACCACTTGCCGGCGAACTGGCCCAGCGACAGCGGTGAGCTGATCGACAGCGGGCGGGACGCCGGCCGGTCGTCGGGGCGCGCGACCAGGTTCTGGCCGAGCGGGCAGCGCACCCGGTCCACGTGCGGGGACGGCCACGACGGCTCCCCCACCCAGCGCCCCGGGCGCTGGCGGTAGGCGGTGGACGGCGGCGCGCTCTCCTGCATCCAGGTGCGCAGCGTCGGGCCGTCCATGATCCCGTTGTCGACGTCCTTGAGCCAGTGGTCCCACCAGCGCACGAGCTCCTGCAGGAACCCGATCGGCGGCCCCGGCTCGCCGAGGTGCGGGTACTTGTGCGACCACGGGCCGATCAGGCCCAACCGCGGTGCCTGGAGGTGCTCCATCACCCGGAACACGGCGTTGGAGTAGCCGTCCGCCCAGCCGCTGACCGCGAGCACCGGGCACTGGACGCTGGAGTAGTCCTCGCACACCGAACCGTGCCGCCAGTAGTCGTCCCGGCGCTGGTGGCGCAGCCACTCGTCGAGCCAGAGCCCGCTGCCGGACAGCCGCTCGAACCACATGTCCCGCCACCGCTCGCCGACGCTGGCCGGGTCGGGCGGGCAGGAGGTGTAGGCGAACATCGTCGACGCCCACGACAGGTTGTCGCTGAGCAGGCACCCGCCCATGTAGTGCACGTCGTCGGCGTAGCGGTCGTCGCTGAAGCTGAGCGCCGCGATCGCGCCCAGGCTCGGCGGCCGGCGCGCGGCGATCTGCAGGGCGTTGAACCCGCCCCAGGAGATGCCCATCATGCCGGTCCGGCCGTTGCACCAGGGCTGCTCGGCGAGCCAGGCCAGCACCTCCTCGCCGTCCTGGAGCTCCTGCCCGAGGTACTCGTCGGTGAGGACGCCCTCGGAGTCACCGCTGCCGCGCAGGTCGACGCGTGCGCAGGCGTAGCCGTGGCCGGCCAGGTACGGGTGGTTGATCGAGTCCCGCCGGGCGGTCAGGTCGCGCTGCCGGTACGGGATGAACTCCAGGACCGCCGGCACCGCGTGCGTGTCGGAGCTCGTCGGGCGCCAGATGCGTCCCGCCAGCCTCGTCCCGTCCGAGAGCGGTACCCAGACCTGCTCCTCTTCCTTGACGGCGTGGGGCAGTTCGTTCACGACCCGCATGGACGTCCTCCCCTCGCCCGCGTCGTTGCCATCACGACACGTCACCTACCCAGTCCGATCGCCGACCATGCCGATCTCGCCGACGCGTCCGCGCGTGGTTTGCCGACCTTCCCGGCCCGGGCACCCTGGGCGCGTTCCGAGCACCAACGGAGAGCGGGGACGACATGGTGCACGCCGGTACGCGCGAAGGCGACCTGATCGACGTCCTGACCAAGGACCACCGTGCGGTCGAGAGCGCTTTCCAGGAGTACGAACGCGGGGGGATGTCCGACCAGGCCCGGCAGGGGCTGGTGGACCACATCATCACCGAACTGGTCCGCCACTCCGTCGCCGAGGAGCAGTACCTCTACCCGACGGCGCGCGAGGTCCTGCCCGACGGGGACGAGGTGGCCGACCACGAGATCCAGGAGCACGCCGAAGCCGAGGAGGTCATGAAGCAGCTGGAGGGGATGGAGCCGACGGACGCCGAGTACGACCGGTTGGTCCGCGAGCTCATCTCCGACATCCGGCACCACGTCGACGACGAGGAGCAGGACCTCTTCCCGCAGCTGCAGCAGCGCTGCTCGGCCGAGGACCTGCAGGACCTCGGCGCGAAGATCGTGCAGGCCAAGGAGCGCGCCCCGACCCGGCCGCACCCGTCGGCACCGGACAAGCCGCCGGCGAACATGCTGCTGGACCCGGGCGCGGGCATGATCGACCGCTTGCGGGACGCGCTCTCCGGGCGCGGCCGCTAGCGCGGGCCGCGGTGTCCGGAGCACCACGGCCCCGCCCGCGGCACGTTTGCCCCGACGTCCCCACGGGGAACACCTCGGTCGTGGGCGCGCCGGCGGCGCGCGGGAACCACAGCGTCCGAACAGGACGGAGCACTCGTGCCCGGCGGAAGGGGACTCGCCATGTCGGACCTGCCCGAGACCGCGCACGCCCAGCAGCAGCGGCCACCGGGGGCCACCGGGGACATGGAACCGCGGCCCCGCGACGAGATGCGCGACTACGTCGGCGCGGGCCACCTCGCCGGCAAGAAGGCGCTCATCACCGGCGGTGACTCGGGGATCGGGCGAGCGGTGGCCGTCGCCTTCGCCAAGGAGGGCGCGGACGTGGCCATCTGCTACGTCAGCGAGGACGAGGAGGACGACGCGCGCCACACCGCGTCGCTGGTGCAGGAGCAAGGTCGGTCCTGCCACGTGCACCGCCGCGACCTCGGCAGCGAGGACACCTGCGTCGCGCTGGTCCGGGACGCGGTCGAGCAGCTGGGCGGCCTGGACGTGCTGGTGAACCACGCCGGCACGCAAGCCCCGCAGCAGGACCTGCGGGCGATCAGCGACGAGCAGTTCGACCGGACGTTCAAGGTCAACGTCTACGCGGTCTTCTGGCTGTGCCGGGCCGCGCTCGACCACATGCCGGACGGTGCCGCGATCATCAACACCGGCTCGGTCAACGGCTTGCGGGGCAACAAGACCCTGATGGACTACTCCGCGACCAAGGGCGCGGTGCACGCGTTCACCCAGTCGCTCGCGCAAGCGCTGGTGGGGCGGCGGATCCGGGTCAACTGCGTGGCACCCGGTCCAGTGTGGACACCGCTGATCCCGTCCACCTTCCCCGAGGAGAAGGTGGAGGGGTTCGGTGAGCAGACGCCGATGGGGCGCATGGCGCACCCCGACGAGATCGCGCCCTCCTACGTCTTCTTCGCCTCGGACCGGCTCTCCAGCTACTACTCGGGCGAAGTGCTCGCGCCGGTGGGGGGCGAGACCCACCCCGGGTGACGGAGGTCCTCCGGGGACAACGCGGAGACCGGGCTCGTCACCCGGTCACCGCCGGAGCGAACCGGGTGTTCCGGTGCGGGACGCCCCACGACGAGCAGATCGGAGGTCACCGGACATGCCTGCTCGTGACGAACTCCCCTCCACACTGCGCCGTTCACCGAAGGGCGCGCAGGAGACGTGGATCAAGGCGCACGACAGCGCGGTCGAGTCCTACGGGGAAGGACGGCGCGCGCACCAGACGGCCTACTCGGCCCTCAAGCACACCTACGAGAAGGTCGGCGACCGGTGGATGCCCAAGCAGCGCAAGGGCCCGTCGGACGAGCAGGCGAAGCGCGGCGCCGGCCGGCCGCAGAAGCGGACCAGCGGCGGGGTCGACGCGCAGGCGAGCAAGAAGCACCTGTACGAGCGGGCGCGCGAGCTCGGCATCTCCGGGCGCTCGTCGATGACCAAGCAGCAGCTGGTGGAGGCGCTGCGCAAGGAGAGCGGTCGCCAGACGCGACGGGCGCGGTCGTGACGTCCGCGCCCACCGCTCCGGCACCGGCACGGCGGACACCGGTCCCGGCCGGCCGGGGGCGCCGGCGCTGCCGTCGCCCGGCGGAGCCCGACCGGGGAGGGGCCATGCGCGGTGAGGCGTTCGTGGCGGAGGTCGGGCGCCGGACCGGCCTGCCCGAGCGGGAGGCGGCGGCCGTGGTGCGGGCGACGTTGCTGACCCTGGCGCAGCGGGTGCCCGGTGCCACGGCGAGCCGGCTCGCGGCCGAGGTGGAGCCGGGGTTCGCCCGGTACCTGCGCGGCACCCCGGGCGCCGCCCCGGAGGAGTTCGACATCTGCGAGTTCATCGACCGGGTCAGCACGTACTCGGGCCTCGGCACGCCGGAGAGCACCTACGGGGCGCGGGTGGTGTTCGAGCTGCTGCACGGGGTGGTCGACGCGCAGACGCTGGTCGAGGTGCGGGCGGCGCTCAGCTGCGACCTGCACGTCTTCCTCGACGCAGGCAAGCCCGCACGCGGGACGGACTGACGCAGCCGAACACGGAGGTGCCCATGCGAGCGCTCACCTGGCAGGGACCGCGGAACGTCCAGGTCACCGACGTTCCCGATCCGCGGCTGGAAGCCGACACCGACGCGATCGTCGAGGTGACCACCACCGCCATCTGCGGGTCCGACCTGCACCTCTACGAGCTGCTCGGCCCCTTCCTGGAGCAGGGCGACGTCCTCGGCCACGAGCCGATGGGCATCGTCCGGGAGACCGGGGCGGCCGTCGAGCACATCAAGCCCGGGGACCGGGTCGTCGTCCCGTTCAACATCGCCTGCGGGCACTGCTGGATGTGCGACCGCGGGCTGTTCGCGCAGTGCGAGACGACGCAGGTGCGCGACCAGGGGTCCGGTGCGGCGCTGTTCGGCTACACCAAGCTCTACGGCAGCGTGCCGGGCGGTCAGGCCGAGCTGCTGCGGGTCCCGCAGGCGCAGTTCGGGCCGATCAAGGTGCCCGAGGGCCCACCGGACGAGCAGTTCGTCTACCTCTCGGACGTGCTGCCGACGGCGTGGCAGGCGGTCGCGTTCGCGTCGGTCCCCGAGCGGGGCTCGGTGCTGGTGCTCGGGCTCGGCCCGATCGGGCAGATGTGCGCGCGGATCGCGGCCCACCTCGGGAGGCGGGTGATCGGCGTCGACCTGGTCCCGGAGCGGTTGGAGATGGCGGCGCGGCACGGCGTCGAGGTGATCGACGCGCGGGAGGAGGACGACGTGCCGGCCGTGGTCCGGGACCGGACGGAGGGGCGCGGCACCGACTCGGTGATCGACGCGGTCGGCATGGAGGCGCACGGCTCGCCGGGGGCGGAGTTCCTGCAGAAGATGGTCACCGCCCTGCCCGACGCGGTGGCGGAGCCGATGATGACCAAGGCCGGCGTGGACCGGCTGACGGTGCTGTACCAGTGCATCGACGCGGTGCGGCGTGGCGGGACGATCTCGCTCAGCGGCGTCTACGCGGGCACCGCCGACCCGCTGCCCATGCTGACGATGTTCGACAAGGGCGTGCGGATCGCCATGGGGCAGGCGCACGTCAGGCGCTGGATCCCCGACGTGCTGCCGCTGGTGCAGGACGAGTCCGACCCGCTCGGGGTCCTCGACCTGGCCACCCACCGGCTGCCGCTGGAACAGGCGCCGCACGGCTACGACATCTTCCAGCGCAAGGTCGACGGCGCGATCAAGGTCCTGCTGCAACCAGGCACGTGACGACCAGGCCCGGTGCCGGCTGCGGGCGGCTCAGCGGCGGTGGGTCGCGGCTGCGGTGAGGCAGAAGGCGGCGAAGGCGACGAAGCCGGTGGCGATCGACCACAGCGCGATCCGGCCGGCCAGGGGACCGGCGAGCAGGTGCAGGGCCCGGTCCAGGCCGCCGGACTTGCCGGGGTCGCTCGACACCGCGGCCGCGGCGAGGAGGACGCCGATGCCGGCGTAGGCGAGTCCCTTGGCCACCCAGCCGACCAGCCCGACCCGCTCGACCCAGCACCGGGTGCGCTCGGAGAGCCCGCTCAGGTCGAGGTCCTCGCGGAAGCTGCGGAGCAGCCCGCGGCGGACGGTCGCCACGGCGACCACCAGCACCGCGACGGCGACCACCGCGACGAGGACCCAGCCGGCGGGCAGCCGGAGCAGGTCGGCGGTGAGGTGCTGCTGCTGCGCGCTGCTCGAGCCGATCCGCTCGCCGGCGCACTGCCGCGCCGCCAGCAGCCCGAGGCCGAGCGAGAACACCGCGCGCCCGAGCGCGCCGAGCTTCCGGGCGATCCGGGTGGGTCGCTCCTGGACCCAGCGGAACCCGATCACCGCCATGACGAGCTGTGACACCGCGAACGCGCCCAGTCCCGCCGCGAGGGCGGCCAGCAGGGCCGAGCCGACGGGCTGCTGGGCGAGCTTGGCGATCGCACCCTGCGGAGCCGGCTGCTCCTGCCGCTCGCCGAGCGAGACCTCGACCGCGAGCCAGGCGATGACCAGGTGGACGGTCCCGTAGGAGGACCACCCGAGCACGCCCAGGACCCGCACCGCGGTGCTGCCCTCGGCGCGCCGGGCTCGACGGGTGAGATCGGTCATGACGTCCTCGTGCGTGGCCCGGCAGGGCGCCGGTCCGCCTGGGCGGGGTCCGCCGGTGTCGGCTCGGTCCCGCCGTCCGCGGCGGCTGCGACTCCACGGCGAGTACCCCGACGGCGATCGGCGGAAACCGCCGGCGCGGTGAGCGCGCTGACTGCTCGTGACCAGTCGTTCTGCGGAAAGTCCCGAGTGGCAACGGATTCCGGCCGCACCCTGAGAAGCCGAACACAAATGGTTTTCAGCTTCCGCGCGTGAGTGCCACGGTGCGTGGTGCGCCGCGATCCGGCGCGGCCCGGCGTGCTGCCCCGAACCTCCGGCCGCCGGTCACTCCTCCCCCGGAAAGGACCCCACCGTGCGCGCCTCCGCCGCGACCATGTTCCGCGCGCTGACACACGCGAACTACCGGCGCTGGGCGTGCGCAGACGTCGTCTCGGTGACCGGGGCGTGGATGCAGAACCTCGCGCTCAACTGGTTCGTCCTCGTCAAGACCGGATCGCCCGGGATGCTCGGGCTGTCGCTGCTGTTCCAGGTCCTCCCCAGCGTGGTCCTGTCCCCGTTCGCCGGTGCGCTGGCCGACCGCTGGCCGACCCGGCGCGTGCTGTTCGTGACCCAGACGCTGCACGGCGTGCTCGCGCTCGTGCTCGCCGGCCTGGCCTGGGCCGACGGGCCGCTGCCCGCGGTGTACGCCACCGCGCTGGTGGGCGGCGTGGTCACCGTGTTCGACGGCCCGGCGCTCGGCCGCTTCGGGTCCCAGCTCGTCCCGCGGGAGGACCTGGGCAACGCGCTGGCGCTCGGGTCGATCATCAGCTCCGGTGGTCGCGTCCTCGGCATGGGCCTGGCCGGCGCGCTCGTGGTGGTCACCGGCGTCCCGGTGCTCCTGCTGCTCAACGCGCTGAGCTTCGGCGCCGTGCTGGTCGCGCTCGCCCGCGTCCGGCCGGAGGGGATGTTCGCGTTGCGGACCAGCACCCCGGAGCGGTCCGGGGTCACCGCCGGGCTGCGCTACGTGCTCGGGCACCGGCCGCTGGTCGTGCTGTTCCTGCTCAGCTTCGTGCTGTCCTGCCTCGGCCGGAACTACCAGGTCACGATGGCGGCCATGAGCGAGGGGCCGCTGGACGGCGGCCCGCAGGGGTACGGGTTCCTCTCCGTGGTCTTCGCCGCGGGCACCATCGTCGGCGGGTTCGTCGCCGCGGCGTGCAAGCAGCTGACGCTGCGGCTGGTGCTGGTCATGGCCCTGGTCACGAGCGTGCTGCAGCTGTCCAGCGGGTCCGCCCCCGTGCTGGGGGCCTTCGCCGCGTACCTGTTCCCGATCGCTGTCGGGGCCGTGGTGCTGGACACCGCCACCAGCACGCGGATCCAGCTGGACACCGACGAGGACATGCGCGGCCGGGTGCTGGCGGCCAAGAGCATGGTGACCGCGGCCTCCGGCGCGGTCGGCGGCCCGCTGCTGGGGTGGCTGTCGGAGTTCGCCGGCCCCGGTCGTGCGCTCGAGGTCGCCGGCCTGGTCACCGTGCTGGCCACGGTGGTCGCCTGGGTGCTGTTCGCCCGGTCCCCGCAGCGCCGCGCGCTGCCCGCGCACGCCCGCTGGACGCACCTGGTGGCCCCGACCTCCGTCCCGGCCGAGAAGCCCGCCGCACGGGGGAAGGCGACGCGCCGGCCCGCTCGCGGACCACGGTGGACCGGGCCGGGCGGGCGGCTCACCCGGAGAGGGCGCGCCGCGCGGCCCGCCCGCGACTAGCCCACGTAGCGGCGCGCGGGGGAGTTCCGCTGCGGTTCCTCCAGCAGCCGGAGCCGCCGCTCGACCTCGTCCGGGACCACCTCCCGCTCCCGCACCACCCACGGGGCGAGCCGGCAGGTGCGCAGCACCGCACCCGCGGTGCAGCGGTCCTTGGGCGCGCTCGCCAGCACCGCGGCGCTGCGCCGCAGCGCGTCGCGCACCGGCCGCCGCAACCACGCGGTCAGCAAGGTGTTGCGGATGCCCAGCTGCCGGCGGAGGCGGGCGTTGCGGGCCGTCGACGGCCGGTGGTGGACCACGACGTCCTCCCGCCAGCACAGCCACCAGCCGCTCGCCACCAGGTCGAGCGCGAGCAGCTCCTCCTCGCCGCCGAGCCACAACCGCGCGGAGAAACCGCCGGCCGCGCGGAACGCGTCCACGCGGAAGGCGGTGAGCGCGGCCATCACGCTCATCAGCGCCGGGCCGGGCAACCAGTGCGGGGCCGGGACCGGGGACGCGCGCAGCTCCGGCACGAGCGGGTCCTCGCGCAGGCCCGGCTCGACCAGGCACCGCCCCATCACCGCGCCCACGCTGGGGTGCTCGTCCAGCACGTCGGCGGCGCGGTCCAGGGACCCGGGCTGCCACGTGGTGTCGTCGTCGCAGAACGCGACGTAGGGCGTGGTGACGTGCTCGACCGCCCAGTTCCGCGCGGCCGCCCCGAGGTTGTGGTCGTGGCGCAGCAGGCGCACGCCCGGGAACTCGGCGCGCACCCGCGCGGCCGTGCCGTCGTGAGATCCGTTGTCCACCACGATGATCGGTGGGGCGTCCGGGATGCGCGTCATGTGCTCCAGCGTCCGGAGCAGCTCCGCGCACCGCTCGTGCGTCATGACGACGACGGAAATGCGGTCGTTCTCCCCGTTCCCCGGCACGCGCCCCGGTTACCCCGGCGGCAGCGGTGTCAACCGCCGGTTTGCGGTGCGGCCGCGCGGGGTAGCCCAGCGAGCGACTGGGGAGGGGTGGACCTCGTGGGATGGCACTTCCGCCGGGCCGTGGTCACAGGTGGGGCCGGTTTCCTCGGTTCCCACCTGTGCGAGGAGCTCATCGCGCGCGGGACGTCGGTGATCTGCGTGGACAACCTGTGCACGGGCACCGAACGCAACCTCGCCGGGCTGCGCTCCGACCCGCGCTTCGAGTTCGTCGCGCACGACATCGCGCGCGACGCCTACCACGTCGACGACGTCGACCTGGTGGTGCACCTCGCCTCGCCGGCGTCCCCGGTGGACTACTCCCGCATGCCGCTGGAGACCCTGCGCGCGGGCAGCAGCGGCACCCAGCACGCGCTGGAACTGGCCGAGCGCAACGGGGCCCGCTTCCTGCTCGCCTCCACCAGCGAGGTCTACGGCGACCCGCTGCGCCACCCGCAGTCCGAGGACTACTGGGGCAACGTCGACCCCGTCGGGCCGCGCGCGGTGTACGACGAGGCCAAGCGCTACGCCGAAGCGCTCACCTCCGCCTACGGCAGGCACCGCGGGGTGGCGACCCGGATCGCTCGGGTGTTCAACTCCTTCGGCCCGCGCATGCGTCCCGACGACGGGCGGGTGGTGTCCACGTTCGTCCGCCAAGCACTGCGGGACGAGGCGATCACCGTGCACGGCGACGGGAACCAGACCCGCTCACTGTGCTATGTGGACGACACCGTCCGCGGGCTGCTCGCGGTCGCGGCCGGGGACCGGCCGACGCCGGTGAACATCGGGCGGCCGGGGGAGATCCCGGTGCGCGGCCTGGCCGAGCTGGTCCGCAGCCTCGCCGGGTCGCGCTCGCCGATCGAGCACGTCGCCGCCGCCGCGGGCGAACCCCGTCGGCGCTGCCCGGACATCACCGTGGCGATCAGCGAGCTCGGCTGGCGCCCGGAGGTCGGTGTCGTGGAGGGCCTGCGCCGCACCATGGAGTGGTTCACCGCCGACGCGGCGTCCGGTCAGCGGCGAGTCCGAGCAGTTCCCGGCGGATCCCGGCCACCGCGCGCAGCGCGGTCGTGACGTCGGCGTCGGTGAAGGCGTGCGAGCGCCCCCCGTAGAGGCTCACCGCGCCGTCCAGCTGCGGGCTGCCGGTGAGCGGGACGATGAGGAAGCTGAACACGTGCGCTTCGCGGGCGGCGCGCGCGAAGCGGGGCCAGCAGATCCGGACCTGGGTGACGTCGGCGTGCACCGCGCGGCGCGTGCGCGCCACCTCCACCCGCGGACCCGAGCCCTCCCGGAGCTGGCCGGCGTCGATCGCGGCGGCGCGTGAGTCGGTGTGCAGCGACAGCCGGACCGGGGCGGCGCTGCTGAGGCAGCCCATCGCGGCGCCGGGAACGGTCAGCACGAGCCCGGACAGCAGCGCGCCCAGCACCGGTGCCCCGGTGTGCTCGCGGCGTCCGTCCACGCCTGTCGCCCCCCGTCGGTCGCTGGTGGGCCCGTCGTCAGCTCGTCCCCTCCAGCACGTCGACTTCCCGGATCACCCGTGCGGGCAGCTGCCTGCGCTGCGCGAGCGCGGTCGGCAGCTGCCGCACGGCCGCGCGCAGGGCGCGGCGGCTCGCCCCGTCGGTGGGACACGCGCGGAGCACCGCGAACGTCCGGTGCAGCGCCGCACCCGGCGCGTAGCGCATCCACGCGATGAGCAGGTTGTTCCGCTCCTCCAGCGCCCGCCGCACCTCGGGCGCGGCCCGCACCGTGGACGGGTGGTGGTGGGCCTGCACGCGCGCCTCGTAGACCAGGTCCCAGCCCGTCGCCGCGAGGTCGTAGGCGAGCAGCTTCTCCTCGGCGCCGAAGAAGAGCGTGGCGCTGAAGCCACCGACCGCCAGGAACGCGCGGCGCCGGACCACCGCGGCGCACGCGGTGAAGCCGAGGACGCGCGGCCCGGGCAGCCCGGCCGGTGTCGGCAGCGGGGAGCGCGCCATCGCCACGTTCACCGGGTCCAGGCGCTCCTCCGGCCCGACGAGCGTGCGCGCGGCGACCAACCCGACCTCGGGGTGCGCCGCGAAGACCTCTTCGGCGCGGTCGAGCGCCCCCTCGGCCCACCACGAGTCGTCGTCGCTGAAGGCGACGTAGCTGGTGCTCGCCCGGTCGACGCCCAGGTTGCGCCCCGCGGCGCCGAGGTTCTCCGGGGCGCGGACCAGGTCGACCTGCGGGTGCTGCTCGGCCACCAGCCGCGCGGTGCCGTCCGTGGAGGCGTTGTCCACGACGACGACCGGCGGCGGGTGCCGCAGCGCGCTGAGCCGGCGCAGCGTGCGGTCGAGCTCCGCGCACCGGTCGCGCGTGGCGATCACGACGGTGGTGTCGCGCGTCATCGGTGCTCCAGCGCTCCGGTGCCGAGGAGGTGTTCGACCCCCGCCCGCACCAGGGGAGAGCGGGTCGCGCGGTGCTCCTGCGCGGCCGCGCGCGCCCGGTCGGACCGGCACCAGGTCCACCACCGGTCCAGCACCGCGTCGTCGAGGTCCTCCGGCCGGACCACCGCGGGCCAGCCCCAGGCGGCGGCTTGGGCGGACACCTTCCCGCCGCCGCGCACCGGGTCGACCGCCAGCGCGGGCCTGCCGCGGGACAACCCGAACACCAGTCCGTGCAGCCGCGTCGTCACCACCACGTCGACCCGGTCGACCAGCGCGCCGAACTGCTCCGCGGTGGCGCAGCAGCGCCAGTCGTCGATCGCCAGCCGGGTGGTCAGCTCCAGCCGGGCGCAGTCGAGCCGGGTGAGCCAGTCCAGCAGTGCCCGGTGCACCGCGTCGTGCGCGCGCCGCTCGCCGTACTCGGGCTGGTCCGGGGCGAGCGCGACGCCCACGACCGGGACCGTCCCCGGCACCGCCACCGGGGCGGCGAGGTCGACCGCGGCGGTGTCCGCCCCGTCACGCGGGAGGACGCGGTGGAAGCCGGTCACCGCGGGGTCGTCGGACCGCAGCACCGACACGCCCACCGCGACGCGGTGGCAGTCCGGGAACCGGGTGTGCAGCTCGCGCACCTGCCAGCCGTGCGCGGGACCGCACACGAAGACGAGGTGGGTGTAGTCCTCCGGGCGCGCGTCGTCGAGGTGCAGGGCGCGCGGTGCGAACCGCGGGCTCCACGCGGTGTCGTGGTCGATCCCGTGTTCGGTCAGCGCCGCCGCCACGTGCTGCGCGCTCAGCACGTCGCCCGCGGTGGCTTCGCCGTGCAGGAAGCTGGCCCACCCGGTGATCAGGACACGCACGAGACCTCCTCGCCTGCCGGGTCCTACCGGCCTACCCGGGATCGGCCGCGCACGTGCCAGTCGGCTCCGGACGGTGAACGACTGACCGGTGTGGATCGAGGAACCGCCGCTGCAGCACGGGTTTCCGGGCACGCGAGGTTTGAGGGTCGCTTCGCAGGGTAGCGATGTGGTCGGGGCGCTGTGGCCGCCGCGGACCGCGGCAGCCCCGGCGCGTGACCCATCGCCGACGGGAGGGGAACCGTGCGCATCCTCGGGATCAACGCCGTTTTCCACGATCCGGCAGCCGCTCTGGTGGTGGACGGCCGCATCGTCGCCGCGGCGGAGGAGGAGCGGTTCTCCCGCCGCAAGCACGGCAAGCGCCCGGTCCCCTTCTCCGCGTGGGAACAACCGGAGCTCGCGGCCGCGTGGTGCTTGCGCCACGCCGGCCTCACACCCGCGGACCTCGACGCGGTCGCCTACTCCTACGACCCGAGCCTGGTGGACCACGCGCTGCCCGGGGTCGACGCGAAGTGGGAGCACCTGCGCACCACCTTCGCGCTCCGCGCGCCGCAGTTCCTGCGCACCGCACTGCCCGGGCTGGACCCGGAGGTCGTGCGGTTCGTGCCGCACCACGAGGCGCACGCGGCGTCCGCCGGACTGGCCGGGCCGCTCGGCGACTGCGCGGTGCTGACCCTCGACGGCCGCGGGGAGTCCACATCGGCCCTGGCCGGCGAGTACGTCGACGGGCAGTTGCGGGTGCACGCGACGCAGACCCTGCCGCACTCGCTCGGACTGGTGTACGAGGACTTGACCGAGCACCTGGGCTTCCACCGGTCCAGCGACGAGTACAAGGTCATGGCGCTGGCCTCCTACGCGAAACCGACGTTCCTGCCGGACTTCGCCGAGCTCGTCCGGAGCACCGGCGACGGGCACGTCGAGGTCGACCCGATCGACTGGCAGCGGTGGGCGCCCCGCCGGGCGCCGGACGCCGAGATCGAGGAGGTGCACGCCCAGCTGGCCGCCAGCGTCCAGGCCCGCCTGGAGGAGGTGCTGCTCGACCTCGCCGGGTGGCTGCACCGCCGGACGGGGCGGGACCGGCTGGCGATGGCCGGTGGGGTCGCGCTGAACTGCGTGGCGAACACCCGCCTGGCCGCGGCGGGTCCCTTCCGCGAGGTGTGGGTGCAACCCGCTGCCGGTGACGCGGGGACCGCGCTGGGCGCGGCGCTGCACGTCGCCGCCGCGCACGGCGAGCCGATCGAGCCGATGACCGGCGCCGACCTCGGCCGCGAGTGGTCCGACGCGGAGGTCGAAGCGCTGCTGCGGACCGCCGACGTGCGCTACGAGCGGCCCGACGACGTCGCCGACGTGGCCGCCGAGGCGCTGGCGCGCGACGAGGCGGTCGGGTGGTTCCAGGGCCGCAGCGAGTTCGGGCCGCGGGCGCTGGGGCACCGCTCGCTGCTCGCGCACCCCGGCCACGCCGCGAACGCCGAGCGGCTCAACGACATCAAGGGACGCGAGCAGTTCCGCCCGGTGGCGCCCATGACGCTGGCCGAACGCGCGGGCGAGCTGTTCTCCCGCGGACCGCTGCCCAGCCCGTACATGCTCTTCGTGCACGACGTGGCACCGGACTGGCAGGACCGCGTCCCGGCCGCGGTGCACGTCGACGGGACCGCCCGGCCGCAGACCGTCGACCGGGAGCGGGAACCGCTGCTGGCCCGGCTGCTGGACCGCTTCCACGAGCGCACCGGTCTGCCCACGCTGGTCAACACCAGCTTCAACACCGCGGGCCGCCCGATGGTCGACAGCCCGGTCGACGCGCTGGAGTGCTTCGGCTCCTCGGCGATCGACCTGCTGGTCCTCGGGCCCTTCGCGGTCCGGCGCCACGGCGGTGCGCGATGAGCGGGGAGCACCTCGACTACGCCGTCGTGATCCCCACGACGGGGCGGCCCAGCCTCGGCGCCCTGCTCCGGGCGCTGGACACCGACAGCGGCCCGGCGCCGCGCGAGGTCGTCGTCGTCGACGACCGCCCGGAACCGGGGCCGCCGCTGGACCTGCCGGAGACGGCGCTGCCGTGCGCGGTCGTCCGGTCCGGCGGGCGCGGTCCGGCGGCCGCGCGCAACGAGGGCTGGCGCCGTGTGGACGCCGAGTGGGTGGTGTTCCTCGACGACGACGTGGTCCCCGGTCCACTGTGGAGGAAGTCGCTCGTCGGCGACCTCGACGTGCCGCCCGACGTGGCCGGGTGCCAGGGCACGATCACCGTGCCGCTGCCGGGATCCCGCCGCCCCACCGACTGGGAGCGCGGCACCGCGGGGCTCGCCGACGCGTGGTGGATCACCGCGGACATGGCCTACCGGCGCGAGGTCCTGGAGCGCTGCGGCGGTTTCGACGAGCGGTTCCGCCGCGCCTTCCGCGAGGACGCCGACCTGGCGCTGCGGGTGCAGGCGACCGGCCACCGTCTGGTCACCGGGAGCCGGGCCACCGAGCACCCGGTGCGTGCCGCCGGGTTCTTCGCGAGCGTGCGGGCGCAGGCGGGCAACGCCGACAACGCCATCATGCGCCGCAAGCACGGCACCCGGTGGCGGCGGCGCATCGGGGAAGGCCCCGGGCGCACCCGGCGGCACCTCGCGACCACCGTCGCCGGGCTCACGGCCGCGCTCGCCGCGTGCGGGCGGGGACGGCGGTGGCGCACGACGGCGAAGGCCGCCGCCGCGGTGTGGCTGGCGCTGACCGCGGAGTTCGCGACGCGACGCATCGCCCCCGGACCGCGCGCGCCCGGGGAACTCGCGCGGATGCTGGTCACCAGCGTGCTCATCCCGCCGGCGGCGTGCTGGCACCGGCTGCGCGGGGAGTGGCGCACCGCCCGCGCCGGGCAGCGCAAGCCGGCCGCGGTGCTGTTCGACCGGGACGACACGCTCGTCCACGACGTCCCCTACAACGGCGACCCGGCCCAGGTGCGGCCGAAGCGCGGCGTCCGCGCCGCGCTCGACCGGCTGCGGGTGGACGGCGTCCCGATCGGGGTGGTGAGCAACCAGTCCGGCGTGGCGCGCGGGCTGCTGACCGAGGACGACCTCGCCGCGGTGAACGCCGAGGTGCGCCGCCAGCTGGGCCCGTTCGACACCTGGCAGTGCTGCGTGCACGGCGAGGACGACGGCTGCGACTGCCGGAAACCGGCACCGGGGCTCGTCGAGCGCGCCGCGGCGGACCTGGGCGTCCCGCCGGGGGAGTGCGTGGTCATCGGCGACACCGGCGCGGACGTGGCGGCGGCGACCGCCGCCGGTGCGCGGGCGGTCCTGGTGCCCACCGACCGGACGCGGCCCGAGGAGATCACCGATGCGCTGCTCACCGCGGAGGTGGCGCCCACGGTCGAGGACGCGGTCGCGCGGATGCTGGGCAGGACGACATGACCCGGCGGGTCCTCGTCGCGCGCCTGGACAACGTCGGCGACGTGCTGCTCGCGGGGGCCGGCGGTGCGGGCGGTGGCCGCGCACGCCGACCGGGTCTGCGTGCTCGCCGGACCGCGCGGCTCGGCGGGCGCGCACCTGCTGCCGGGGGTCGACGAGGTCGTGGAGTGGTGCGCGCCGTGGATCGACCCGGAGCCCCGCCCGGTCTCCGAGTCCGATGTGGACGGTCTTGTGGCGCGGGTCCGGCGGTTCGGCCCCACGGACGCGGTCGTCCTCACCTCCTTCCACCAGTCCCCGCTGCCGCTGGCGCTGCTGCTGCGGCTGGCCGGAGTGCCGCGCATCGCCGCGATCAGCGAGGACTACCCGGGTTCGCTGCTCGACGTCCGGCACCGGGTGGACGGGGACCCCCCGGAAGCCGAACGCGCACTGTCCCTCGCCGCGGCGGCCGGGTTCCCGCTGCCGCCCGGCGACGACGGCAGGCTCCGGGTGCGGGAGCCGCTGCCCGACGTGTCCACCGTGGTCGGCGCGCCGGGGTACGTGGTGGTGCACCCGGGAGCGTCGGTCCCGGCACGGCAGTGGCCCGCCGCCCGGTGCGCGGCGCTCGTGCGCGCGCTGGCCGCGGCCGGCAGGCGGGTGGTGGTCACCGGCGCCGCCGCCGAGCGGGAGCTCACCGCCCGGGTCGCCGGGACCGACGCGCTGGACCTGGGCGGGCGGACCGACCTGCCGCAGCTCGCCGCCGTGCTCGCGGGCGCCGACGTCGTCATCGCCCCGAACACCGGCCCGGCGCACCTCGCGGCCGCGGTCGGGACACCGGTGGTGTCGCTGTTCGCGCCGGTCGTGCGGGCGGCGCGGTGGGCGCCCTACGGCGTGCCCACCGTCCTGCTCGGCGACCAGCACGCGCCCTGCGCCGACACCCGGGCGCGGGTCTGCCCGGTCCCCGGGCACCCGTGCCTGTCGCGGGTGACCGCCGACGACGTGCTCGCGGCGGTGGAGCGGGTGCGGGAGGGAGCGGCATGAGGGTCCTGGTCTGGCACGTGCACGGGTCGTGGACGACGGCGTTCGTCCGCGGCCAGCACACCTACCTGGTTCCGGTCACGCCGAACCGCGACGCCGACGGCCGCGGCCGGGCGCGGACCTTCGACTGGCCGGACCGCGCCGTGGAGGTCGAGCCGGACCAGCTGCGGGACACCGACGTCGACGTCGTCGTGCTCCAGCGGCCGCACGAGGTGGAGCTGACCGAGAAGTGGCTCGGCCGCCGCCCGGGCACCGACGTCCCGGCGGTCTACCTCGAGCACAACACCCCGCGCGGTCCCGCGGTGGCCACCCGGCACCCGCTCGCCGACCGCGACGACGTCCCGGTGGTGGCACGTGACGCACTTCAACCAGGTCTTCTGGGACTGCGGGCGGGCACCCACCACGGTCATCGAGCACGGCATCGTCGACCCCGGCCACCGCTTCACCGGGGAGCTCCCGCGGGCCGGGGCGGTCATCAACGAGCCGCTCCGGCGCGGCAGGCTGGTCGGCACCGACCTGCTGCCGCGGTGCGCGGACGCCGCCCCGCTGGACGTCTTCGGCATGGGCGTGCGCGAGCTGCCGCAGCACCTCGGTTCCCCGCGGATCACCGCGCACGAGGACCTGCCGCAGCACGAGATGCACGCCGCGCTGGCCACCCGCCGCGTGTACCTGCACCCGTTCCGCTGGACCTCCCTCGGGCTCGCGCTGCTGGAGGCGATGCACCTGGGGCTGCCGGTGGTGGCGCTGGCCAGCACCGAAGCGGTCGAGGCGGTCCCGCCGGCGGCCGGGGTGCTCACCACGCGTCCGCAGGTGCTCGCCGAGGCCGTCGCGGCCTTCACCGCCGACCTCGACCTCGCCCGGGAAGCAGGTGCGGCGGCGCGCACCGCGGCGCTGCGCCGGTACTCGCTGGAGCGCTTCCTGGCCGACTGGGACGAGCTGTTGCAGGAGGTGTCGAGATGAGGATCGACCTGGTCTCCGAGCACGCGAGCCCGCTCGCGGCCCTCGGCGGCGTGGACGCGGGCGGGCAGAACGTCCACGTCGCGGAGCTGGCCGGTGGGCTGGCCCGCCGCGGCCACGACGTCGTCGTCCACACACGACGCGACGACACCTCGCTGCCGCAGGTCGTGCGCACCAGCGCCGGGTTCACCGTCGAGCACGTGCCGGCCGGTCCCCCGACCCACGTCCCGAAGGACCACCTCCTGCCCTACATGGAGGAGTTCGGGCGGCAGCTGGCGAAGCGGTGGGCGCACGACCCACCCGACCTCGTGCACGCGCACTTCTGGATGAGCGGGTTGGCGGCCCAGCGCGGCGCGGCCGGGTCGGGGGTGCCGGTGCTGCAGACCTTCCACGCGCTGGGCCGGGTCAAGAGACGGCACCAGGGAGCCGAGGACACCAGCCCGCCGGAGCGCATCGACGTCGAGGCCGACCTCGCGCGCAGCGCCGACGCGGTGATCGCGACCTGCTCCGACGAGGTCGCCGAGCTCGCCGAGATGGGGCTGCCACCCGAGCGCGCCGCCGTGGTGCCCTGCGGCATCGACCTGGCGAGGTTCCGGCCGGACCCGCGCGGCGTCCCGGTGCGCGCCCGCCCCCGGGTCCTGTGCATCGGCCGGCTCGTCGAGCGCAAGGGCGTCGACATCGCCATCCGGGCGCTCGCCGACGTCCCGGACGCGGAGCTGCTCATCGCCGGCGGACCGCCGCCGGCCCAGTGGAGCAGCGACCCGGAGGTCGCCCGCCTCGAGGCCGTCGCCCTGGAGGCCGGGGTGGCCGACCGGACCCGGTTCCTGGGGCAGGTCGAGCACGACCGGGCCCCGCAGCTGTACCGGTCGGTCGACGTGGTCGTCAGCGTGCCCTGGTACGAGCCGTTCGGGACCGTGCCGGTGGAGGCGATGGCGTGCGGCGTGCCGCCGGTGGTCAGCGCGGTCGGCGGGCACCTGGACACGGTCATCGACGGCTGCACCGGGCTGCGCGTGCCCCCGCACGACCCCGCCGCGGTGGCCGAGGCGGTGCGGGAGCTGCTGGCCCGCCCGCGGTGGCGGCAGGAGATGAGCGAGGCCGGGGTCGAGTGGGCCCGCTCGCGCTACGACTGGAACAAGCTCGTCCAGGAGACCGAGGTCGTCTACCGGCAGGTGGTGGCGGCTCCGACGGTCGTTTCGGGAGGGGGAGCGCCGTGATCGAGGAACACTTCACCGCGTTGAGCGCGACCGCGGACCGCACCCGCGCAGCAGCTCCGAAGGTCCGCGCCTGGGCCCGCCGGCTCGTCACCGTGCTGGAGGGCGGCGGCAGGTTGCTGACGTGCGGCAACGGCGGCAGCGCGGCCGAGGCACAGCACCTGAGCGGCGAACTGGCCGGGCGCTTCCTGCGCGACCGCCGGCCCTACGCGGCGATCCCGCTGCACGCCGACACCTCCGCGTTCACCGCGATCCTCAACGACTACGGGGAGCAGGAGGTCTTCGCCCGGGGCGTGCGGGCGCACGGCAGGCCCGGGGACGTGCTCATCGCGCTGTCCACCAGCGGCCGCAGCCACAACGTCATCGCCGCGGCCAAGACCGCCCGGGAGATCGGGGTGCGGGCCTGGGCGCTGACCGGGCCCGCGCCGAACAGCCTCGCCGCCACCTGCGACGACGCGATCTGCGTCGAGGCCGCCGAGGTCGCCACCGTCCAGGAGATCCACCTGGCGCTGGTGCACGCGCTGTGCGCCGAGTTCGACGCGCTCACCGTCGGCCCCGCGGAGGTGCAGCCGTGAAGCTGGCGGTCGTCGGGGACGCGATGCTGGACGTCGATCTGACCGGCGGCGCGGAGCGCCTGTGCCCCGACGCCCCGGTCCCGGTGGTCGACGGGCCCGCAAGTGCCGGCCGGGCGGTGCCGCGCTGGCCGCCGTCCTGGGCGACGCCCAGGGCGCCGACGTCACGCTGATCACGGGCCGCAGCGGGGATTCCGCGGGCCGCGAGCTCGGCCGGGTGCTGGCCGCGCGGTGCGTGCTGCTGGACGCGCCGTTCACCGGGGGCACGCCGAGCAAGACCCGGGTGCGCGCGGACGGGCAGTCGCTGGTGCGCCTGGACACCGGGGACGGGACGGTGCCGGACCTGCCGCTGGGGGAGGGACCGCTGGAGGCGCTGCGCAGCGCGGACGCCGTCCTGGTCGCCGACTACGGGCGCGGCATCACGGCCAACTCCTGGCTGCGCCGGGAACTGGCCCGGCTGCCCTCCGACGTCCCGCTGGTGTGGGACCCGCACCCCCGCGGCAGCGAACCGCTGCCGCGCGCCGACCTGGTGGTGCCCAACCGACCGGAGGCGCTGCTGCTGGGGGCGGGCTCGGCGTCGGCGGACGGGGCGAGCGCCCTGCGGCTGCGGTGGGGGTGCGGCGCGGTGGCGATCACCCTCGGCGCGGGCGGCGCCGTGCTGGCCCCGCCGGGCGAGGTGCTGCCCGCGCCCGAGCTGGTCGGCAGCACGCCCGACGTCTGCGGCGCGGGCGACAGCTTCGCCGTCGCCACGACCCTGGCCCTGGGGCGCGGGGTCTCGCTGCGCCGAGCGGTGCGCTACGGCGTGAACTGCGCCAGCCGCTTCGTGGCCGAGGGCGGTGCCGGGGCGTGGGCGTGCAACGGCGACGAGCCCCCGCCGCCGCGGCGCACCGGCTCGTCGTTGGACCGCGTGGACCGGGTCCGGGCGTGGGGCGGCCGGGTGGTCGCCGCCGGTGGGTGCTTCGACCTGCTGCACCCGGGCCACGTCGAGCTGCTCAACCGGGCCCGGACGTTCGGCGACGTGCTCGTGGTGTGCATGAACTCCGACGAGTCGGTGCGGCGGCTCAAGGGACCGCCGCGTCCGCTGGTGCGCGCCGACGACCGCCGGTGCCTGCTCGAGGCGCTCGAGTGCGTGGACGCGGTGGAGGTGTTCGACGAGCTCTCCCCGTGCGCGCTGCTGGACCGGCTCCGCCCGGACGTCTGGGTCAAGGGCGGGGACTACGAGCTCTCGCAGCTGCCCGAGGCGCGCGTGGTCGAGCGCCACGGCGGGCGGACCGTGCTCGTCCCGCTGGTGGACGGCTACTCGACGAGCCGGATGCTGCGCGACCTGCAACTGCCGGCCTGAACGGGAGGAACGGATGAGAGAGCTGGGCAACGTGCTGATCACCGGCGGTGCGTCCGGTCTCGGCGCGGCGACCGTCGAGGCGGTGGCCGCCGGTGGCGGGACGCCGCTGGTGCTCGACCGGGCGGTGCCCTCGGCGCCGGTGAAGTACGCCTGCGTCGACCTGGCCGACCGCCGCGCGGCCGAGCGGGCGGTGCGGGAGCTGGCCGACTCGGTCGGCGGGCTCGACGCGGTGTTCACCGCGGCCGGCGTCGACAGCTGCGGGACGCTGGGGTCGGTGCCCGCGGAGGACTGGGAACGCGTCCTCGAGGTCAACCTCCTCGGCACCGCCGCCGTGGTGCGCGCCGCGCTGCCGTACCTGGAGCGGGTGCGGGGCACCGTGGTGACCTGCGCGTCCACCCTCGGGCTCAGCGCGGTCAGCGACGCGACCGCCTACTGCGCTTCGAAGTTCGGCGTCGTCGGCTTCACCCGCGCGCTGGCCGCCGAGACCAGCGGCCGCGTCGGGGTCACGCTGCTCGTGCCGGGCGGGATGCGCACCGCGTTCTTCGACGGCCGCGACGAGCAGTACAAGCCGCCGCCGGGCGCCAAGCTCAACGACCCGGCGGACGTGGCGGCGACCGTCGTCTTCGCGCTGCGGCAGCCACCCGGGTGCGAGGTGCGCGAGATGGTGGTGTGCCACTCGGAGGAGCCGTCGTGGCCGTGAGGGCGACCGCCCTCGTGCTCCGGGCGCTCGGCCTGGGCGACCTGCTCACGGCCGTGCCCGCGCTGCGCGGGCTGCGCCGGCACTTCCCGGAGCACCGGCTGGTGCTCGCCGCCCCGCGCGCGCTGGAGCAGCTGCTGCCGCTGCTGCCGGAGGTCGACGCGCTGCACCGGACCCCGGGGCTGCGGGAGTTCTCCTGGTCGGACGGCGCTCCCGAGGTGGCGGTCAACCTGCACGGCAGCGGCCCGGAGTCGGTGTCCGCCCTGTGCGGCACGGGACCGCGGCGCCTGCTCACCCACCGGCACCCGGCCTTCCCGGGGCTCGCCGGTCCCGAGTGGCGCAGCGACCTGCACGAGGTGCAGCGCTGGTGCCGGCTGCTGGAGCACCACGGCATCGCCGCCGACCCGACCGACCTGCGGCTGGCGCCACCGTCCGAGGAGTTCGCGCCCGGTGCCGTGGTCGTGCACCCGGGGGCCAGCCACGGGGCGCGGTGCTGGCCGGTGGAGCGCTTCGCGGCGGTGGCCCGGCGATCGGCGGACACCGGGAACCCGGTGGTGGTCACGGGATCGGCGGACGAGCGGGTGCTCGCGCAGCGGGTGGCCGAGCTGGGCGGGCTGCCGCCGGACGCGGTGCTGGCCGGCACGACCGGCCTGTGGCAGCTGGCGTGCCTGGTCGCGGGCGCGAAGCTGGTGGTCTGCGGGGACACCGGCATCGCGCACCTGGCCACCGCCTTCCGCACGCCCTCGGTGGTGCTGTTCGGCCCGGTGTCCCCGGCGCTGTGGGGTCCGCCGGACGACGACCGCCACGTCGCCCTCTGGCACGGCCGGAACGGCGACACCTTCGCCGCCGAACCGGACGCGGGCCTGCTGGCGCTGTCCGCCGGCCGGGTCATCGAGGCGGTCGAGGGACTCCTGGTCGGGACCGGCTGATCGCGGTGGGGGAGCGATGTGCGGGAACGAGGTGACCATCGCCGTCTGCGGGGAGGGGCGCACCGCGGCCGCGGTCGCGGCCGGGCTGGGGTGGCTGGGCCACGCGGTGGCGTGCTCCCCGGAGCTGCCGCGGGCGGAGCTGTCCGCCGAACCCGGCCTCGGCGACGCGTGCGCCGACCTGCTGCGCTCCGGCCGCCTGCGGTGCTCCGGCGCGGCGGCGCGGACGGTGTTCGTGTGCGGTGCGGACCG
This sequence comes from Saccharopolyspora hordei, assembly GCF_013410345.1. Lineage (NCBI taxonomy): Bacteria > Bacillati > Actinomycetota > Actinomycetes > Pseudonocardiales > Pseudonocardiaceae > Saccharopolyspora > Saccharopolyspora hordei. Next base: position 4,629,326 of record NZ_JACCFJ010000001.1, on the reverse strand, counting down.
GGTCAGCGAGCTGGACGGGCGCGCGGCGGTCGGCGGCACCGTGGTGAACAGCTGCCTGCCGCCGTGGGGGTCGACGCCGGCGCTGGCGAGCGCCCTCGGCCGGGCGGACCTGCGCTTCGTGAGCCACCCGCTGACCCTGCGGCGCGGGTCCGCGCTGCGGGACTTCCTCGCACCGGAGTGCCTCGTGCTGGGCTCCGACGACCCGGCGGCCGTCGAGGCGGTCGCCGGTCTCTACGCCGCGGTGCCCGCGCCGGTGGTGCGCGCGGACCCGCGCACCGCGGACCTCGTCGGCCCGGCGCGCGACGGGCTCTGCGCGGTGAAGCAGCAGTTCTTCGCCGAGCTGGAGCGCTTCTGCCGCGCGGTCGGCGCCGACGTGGGCAGCGTCGTGGAGTGCCTGCGGGTCGACCAGCGGATCGGCCGACCGCACACCTGCGCCGCGACCGACCGCCTCGACCCCGGCCAGCGCCGCCGCGCCGCCCGCCTGCGGGCGCTGGCCGGGGACGACGTCCCACCCACCTTCCGCGCGCTCGACGTGCGCCCGTGACCCGTTGCGAGGCCGTGTGGAACCCACGACGCAGCGCTCCCCGAACCGCCGGATCGCGGTCATCGGCACCGGCTACGTCGGGCTGACCACCGGGGCCTGCCTGTGCTCGCTCGGCCACCACGTGACGTGCTGCGACGCCGACCGGGACAAGCTGGCCGAGCTGCGCCGCGGTGAGGTGCGGATCCGGGAGCCCGGTCTCGGCGAGCTCGTCCGCGCCGGCATCAGCGCCGGACGGCTGGGCTTCACGCGCTCCTCGGTGTCGGCGGTGCGCGACGCGGACGCCGTCTTCCTGTGCCTGCCCACGCCGATGGCGGCTGACGGGGGCGCGGACCTGGCGGCGGTGGCGGAGGTCGTCCGGGAGGTGCGCGGGCACCTGCCCGCGAACGGCCTGCTGGTGACCAAGTCGACCGTCCCGGTCGGCACGGCGGCGCGGCTGGCCGAGCTCGTGGGGCGCGGCGACGTGGCCGTGGTGAGCAACCCGGAGTTCCTCCGCGAGGGCCGGGCCGTGCAGGACTTCCTCGCCCCGGACCGGATCGTCGTGGGCGCCGCGGCCGACGCGGCGGCGCAGCGGGTCGCCGAGCTCTACGCCGGGGTGGACGCGCCGGTGGTGCGCACCGACCCGGCCACCGCCGAGGTGGTCAAGTACGCGGCGAACTCCTTCCTGGCGACCAAGCTGTCCTACGTCAACGACCTGGCCGAGCTGTGCGAGCGGGTGGGGGCGGACGTCACCGGCATCACCACGTGCCTGGGCCACGACCACCGGATCGCGAACTCCTTCCTGCGGCCGGGACCGGGCTGGGGTGGCTCGTGCCTGCCCAAGGACACCGCGGCCCTGCTGCACACCGCCGAGGCCGTCGGCGTCGACCTGCCGCTGGTCCGCGCCGCCGTCGAGACCAACCGCCGGCAGCAGCGCCGGGCGGTCGACAAGGTCGTCGCCGCCTGCGGTGGTCGCGTCGCCGGGGTCCGGTTGGGGCTGCTCGGCCTGGCCTTCAAGGCGGGCACCGACGACCTGCGCGACTCCCCGGCGGTCGCGGTCGCGGGGGAGCTGGCCCGGCAGGGCGCGGAGCTGGTCGCCTTCGACCCGGCGCTGCGCGGTGACGAACGGGGGCTGCCCGCCGAGGTCGCCGTGGTGGACAACCCCTACCAGGCGGTGAAGGGCGCGCGCGCCGTCGTGGTGCTCACCGAATGGCCGGAGTTCACCGACCTGGACTGGTCGCAGGTGCTGGACCTGGCGGAGAGCCCGGTGGTCGTGGACACCCGGAACGCGGTCGACGTGGCGGTGCTGCGCCGCGCGGGCGCCGTCGTCCACGGCGTCGGCCGCGGGTGAACTCCTCCGCAGCAGGACTACTCGGCGCACGACCCGGATACCCCAGCGGAGGAGACGAAGGGCGGTCGCGACGAGCACGGCGGCGTCTGCCGCGGTGCGCGCAGGGCGGTGTCAGCCGCCGGCCCCGGCACTCCGCACCGGACCGACGAGCCGTGGGGGCGCACCGATGGGGCGAGCCGAGTCGCACCCGCTCGAAGGGGTCCACGCTGCCCGGGACGCGATCGACAACGCGGCGACGCGCCAACGCCGCCTGGACCTCGTGCAGGAGGACTGGCCCGCCTACGGCTCCGCGCTCGCCGGCGTGCTCCAGTCGCTCGAGCACCTGACGAGCACGCTCGTCGAGCAGATCGAGCAGGTGGACCGCGCCGAGCTGTTCGCGCGCGCGAGCCAGGACTACCCGCAGGAGGCGCTGGACCTGCGCCACCTGAACCAGGTGCTGGCGTCCGCCGTGGTCGACGCGCGCAGCTACTGGTCGGAGTCCCAGCACGCGCACGAGGACACCGTCACGGACCACCCGGGCGAGTGAGCGCGGTCGCGTGGGGCCGGGGTGCGCCGGGTACCCGGGTGCGAGGGTGCGTGCCCTGGTCGGGGTGGGGCTCCGCCCCCAGGGCTCGGCCGATCGCGCTCGGGGTGTGCGAGCGCCCGCCGTGGTGCGCAGCGTCGGGGGTAGCGCGCCTGCGGTGGGCAGGCCGAGCCCGCCCCACCGCGGGCGTCACGGGCGCTGCCCGACCCCCGTGCTGAGCTCGTACCGGCGTCCGCCGGGCATGCGGGCACGCAGGGGCGGTGTCCGGCCGCCGGCGACCTCCCGCAGACCGCGCAGGAACTCCTGCACCGCGGCGGTGGCGCTGTGCTGCGGCGCCCACCCGAGCTCCTCGCGGGCGCGGGAGGTGTCCATCACCGGCAACCGCATGAAGGTGTCGAACAGACCGGGGGACGCCGGGACGAGGTGCAGGTTCCACGCCGTGGCCAGGGCGGTGCGCACCGCCCTGGGCGAGACGTCCACCGTCCGCGTGCCCAGGAGCTCCCCGAGCACCTCCGCGTCGACGAGCGGGTCCGCGGCCACGTTGAAGGCGCCGACCTGCGTGGCGTGCACGGCCAGCCGGTAGGCCTCCCCGACGTCGTCGCTGTGCACCGCTTGGAACCGCAGCCCGGCCGGGATCGGCAGCGCCGGGAGGCGCTCCGGCCGGGCGAGCCGCTGGACCACGAGCGGTCCCAGGAACAGCCGTCGTTGCTGCGAGGCGGAGGCGTGCTTGAAGCAGAACGCGGTGCGCATCCGCACCACCCCGACCTCGGGGTGCCGGGCCTGGAAGGCGTCGAGGCAGCGCTCCAGGTAGGCCTTCTCCCGGCTGTAGGCGGAGCCGGGCCAGCCGTGCGTCGGCCAGACCTCGCCCACCGGCCGGTCTCCCCCGGCCGGGCTGTAGGCGGCGATCGACGAGGCGTGGACCAGGCGCGGCACGCCGGCTTCGGCGGCGCTGTCGAACACCCGGATGCTGCCCAGGACGTTGTTGCGCCACGTGACGACCGGGTCGTGGGTCGGCTGGAACAGCCAGGCCAGGTGGACCACGGCGTCGGCGCCGGTGAACCGCGCGACGAGGTCGTCGTCCTGGACCTCGGTCCGCTCCCAGCGGACCTTGCTGCTGGTGACCGGGGGTTCCCGGCGGGACAGGGCGATGATCTCCCCGACGGTCGGGTCGGTGTCGAGGGCGGCGACCACGCTGGTGCCGATGTTCCCGGTCGCCCCGACCACCACGACGCGCCGCAGGCCGCTGGGCGTTCCCATGACACACCTCCCGCTCGCGACGGAGCTGTTCTCCTTCGGTTCCCCCGGTGCCGACCGGGCAAACCGGGCGCGGGAGTCGTCGGGCTCGTGACCGGGACGTGCGATGCGTCCACAGCGGACTCGGCAGCGTGCCGGTGGGCGGGGCGGATCGGTCCGGTCCGCGAGAGTCGTTGCCGCGCACCGCCCGGTGCGCGACGGAGGACGTCCGGACGCGAGCGACTCCTCGCGGAGGTCCGCTGGGAGTCGTCCTGCGTGCCGCGCTCAGCGGTGACGGCCGCAGCTGGCCCCGGCCGGACGGCGAACTCCGGGCCGACCCGTTGCGCCGGGCCGGTGCGCTCGTTGAGGCGGTCGGCACGGCAGGACGGTCCGGCGCGGGCAGCGCGGGCGGAGCAGGAGGACCGATGGGTGGACTGGATCTCCGCACCCCGGTGGTGGTCGGGGTCGGGCAGGCGTCCGAGCGCGTCGACGACCCCGGGTACCGGCGGCTGTCGGCGGTGGACCTGGCCGCGGAGGCGGCCCGCGAGGCCCTGGCCGACGCGGGGGCCGACGGGCTGGCTGCCGCGATCGACACGGTCGCCGGGGTGCGCCAGTTCGAGATCTCGATCCCCGGTGCCACGGCGCCGCTGGGCCGGTCGAACAACTACCCCCGCTCGGTCGCCGGCCGGATCGGGGCCGCGCCGCGGCGCGCGGTGCTGGAGGTGGTCGGCGGGCAGGCACCGCAGCACCTGGTGACCGAGCTGGCCGGGACGATCGCGGCCGGTGGGTCGGAGGTGGCGCTCGTGTTCGGCTCGGAGGCGATCTCGACGGCCCGCCACCTCGCGGGCACCGCGGACGCCCCGGACTTCACCGAGCACGTCGAGGGAGACCTGGAGGACCGCGGCCCCGGGCTCGAGGGCCTGGTGTCCGAGCACCTGGCCGCGCACGGGCTGACCGAGCCCGTGAGCCAGTACGCCCTGTTCGACAACGCCCGCCGGGCCCGGCTCGGCCTGTCCCGCGCGGAGTACGCGCGGCAGATGGGCGAGCTGTTCGCCCCGTTCACCACGGTCGCCGCGGCCAACCCGCACGCCGCCGCCCCGGTCGAGCGCGACGCCCGCGAACTGAGCACGCCCACCGAGCGCAACCGGGTGGTCGCCGACCCGTACCCGCGGTTCCTGGTGGCCCGCGACCAGGTCAACCAGGGTGCCGCGGTGCTGCTGATGTCGGTGGCGGCGGCGCGCCGGCTCGGCGTCCCCGAGGAGAAGTGGGTGTTCCTGCACGGGCACGCGGACCTGCGCGAGCGGGACCTGCTGGACCGCGCGGACCTGTCGCGCAGCCCCGCCGCGGTGCTCGCGGCCCGGCACGCGCTGGAGGTCGCCGGCATCTCGCTCGCCGACGTGGCCACCTTCGACCTGTACAGCTGCTTCCCGATCGCGGTGTTCACCATCTGCGACGGGCTGGGGCTGGCGCCGGACGACCCGCGCGGGCTCACGCTCACCGGTGGGCTGCCCTTCTTCGGCGGGGCGGGCAACAACTACTCGATGCACGCCATCGCCGAGACCGTTGTCCGGATGCGCGCCGAGCCCGGCGCGCACGGCTTCGTCGGCGCCAACGGCGGGTCGCTGAGCAAGTACTCGGTCGGCGTCTACTCGACGACGCCGGCCGAGTGGCGGCCCGACCGCAGCGCCGAGCTGCAGGCCGAGGTGGACGCCTGGCCCGCTCCCGAGCAGGCCAGGGCGGCCGACGGCTGGGCGACGATCGAGACCTGCACCGTCAAGCACGCCAGGGACGGTCGCCGCACCGGGATCGTCGTCGGCCGCCTGGAGCGGGACGACCGCCGGTTCCTCGCCGTCGCGCGGGACGACGACGAGGAGTTGCTCGACCTGCTCTCCGCCGGCGAACCGCTCGGAGCCCGCGTCCGCGTGCGGGCCTCCGGTGAGGTCAACCAGGTCGCGCTCGGGTAGCCGGCAGGACCGGCCCCACCACGTCGCCGCAGGAGCGGGTCAGCGGCCGAAGTCCTGGGTCCAGTAGTTGCCGGTCTCGCTGACCGCGACGCCGATGGTCTTCAGCGAGCAGTCCTCGATGTTGGCCCGGTGGCCCGCGGACCCCATCCAGCCGTCCATGACCTCGGCGGCCGTCCGCTGGCCCTGCGCGATGTTCTCCGCGCCGGGCTCGGGGTAGCCGGCGTTCTTGATGCGCTGGTCGAAGGTCACGCCGTCGGGGTTGGTGTGGTCGAAGAACGAGCGGTTCGCCATGTCGGCGCTGTGCCCGGCCGCCGCCTGGGTGAGTCGGGGGTCCACCGTGACGGCGCTGCAGCCGACCTTGGCCCGCGCCTCGTTCACCAGGGCCACGACCTGGTCCTCGGGGGACTCGGACGCCGTCGCGGCGGGGGCCCACGCGGCGGATCCGAGCAGCACAGCGGTCGCGGTGATTACGGAGCGTCGAAGAGTCGGGGTCTTCATGCCGGGGGAAGCTACCCAAGAGGGTGAGATCAAACCGTTATCTATGGAATTTGTCATGCAGGGTGACTGCCCGGCGTGACGAGTCGGCCACGCTCGCGTCCTGTCCGGTGTGCCGGGACCGTCGGGTTCCTCCCGGTTCGGGACCCTGGTGGACGGGTGATCGCGGAGTTAGGTTCTCAGCTCGGTCCTGGGTCGCCTGGGGAGCGAGGACGGTAGATGGTCGACGAGGTCGAGGTCGCGCGCGAGGACGCCGGGCTGCGGCGCAGCCTGAAGAACCGCCACCTGCAGATGATCGCGCTCGGCGGGATCATCGGCGCCAGCCTGTTCATCGGCAGCGGCGCGGTGATCTCCACCGTCGGCCCCGCCGCGGTGCTGTCCTACGCGCTGGGCGGGCTGATCGTCGTGCTGGTGATGCGGATGCTCGGCGAGATGGCCACCGCCCAGCCGACGCTCGGCTCCTTCATGGAGTACGCCCGCGCCTCGCTCGGCGACTGGGCGGGTTTCACCATCGGCTGGCTGTACTGGTACTACTGGGTCGGCGTGGTGGCCTTCGAGGCCGTCGTCGGCGCCGAGCTGCTCAACCCGCTGGTGCCGGTGGTGCCGCAGTGGGTGCTGTCGCTGGTGCTCATGCTGGCGCTGACCACCACCAACCTGATCTCGGTCCGCTCCTTCGGCGAGACCGAGTTCTGGCTGGCCTCCATCAAGGTCATCACCATCGTCATCTTCCTGCTGTGCGGCACGATCTTCGTGCTCGGGCTGTGGCCGGGCGCCGAGCTCTCCGTCGGCAACATCGCGCAGGACGGGTTCGTCGCCAACGGCTGGTTCGCCGTGCTGCACGGCGTGGTGATCGTGATCTTCTCCTACTTCGGCACCGAGATCGTCACCATCGTCTCCGCCGAGTCCGACGAGCCCGAGCGCTCGGTGGCCAAGGCGACCAAGGCCGTGGTGTGGCGCGTGCTGCTGTTCTACGTGGGCTCGGTGGCGCTGCTGGTGATGATCACGCCGTGGCGGGAGATCCCGACCGACGGCAGCCCGTACGCCGCGGCGTTCACCCGGTTCGGCTTGCCGGCCGCGGAGGTCGCGGTGAACGTGGTGGTGTTCACCGCGGTGATCTCGGTGCTCAACTCCGGGCTCTACACCGCCTCCCGGATGCTGTTCGCCCTGCAGCGGCGCGGGTTCGCGCCGAGCTGGGTGCGCGACGTCAACCGGCGCGGCGTGCCGTGGAAGTCGATCCTGCTGTCCACTCTGATCGGCTACGTCGCGGTCGCGGCCAGCTACGTGTCACCGGACGCGATCTTCTACTTCATCATCAACTCCGCCGGCGCGGTCGCGCTGTTCATCTACGCGATCATCGCCGCCTCGCAGCTGCGGATGCGGCGGCGGCTGGAGCAGGAGGCGCCCGAGCGGCTGAAGCTGAAGGTGTGGCTCTTCCCCTACTTGACGTGGGCCACGCTCGTGGTGATCGGCGCTGTGATCATCACCATGGGGACCATCGAGGAGGTCCGCTCGCAGCTCACCCTGAGCTTGGTCAGCCTCGGCGCGATCCTGCTGGTCTACCTGCTGTTCGTGCGCCCGTGGCTGGCGCGGCGGCGTTCGGGGTGATGTCGCCACGGTCACGTCGCGTGTTCACATCGCCGTAAAGTCGCGACCGGTATTCTGCGGACTCCCGGTGCAGATCGCACCGGGAGGACCCGAGCTCTAGTGGAGGACCCCGGTGACGACGCCGGCTACCGAGGACACACGCGAGGCCAAGCCCGTCGAACGTCGCGTACTCGTGGCCGAAGACGAGGCGTTGATCAGGCTCGACCTCGTGGAGATGCTCCGCGAGGAGGGCTACCAGGTCGTCGGTGAGGCCGGGGACGGTCAGGAGGCCGTTCGCCTCGCTGAGGAGCTGCGACCCGATCTGGTGATCCTGGACGTGAAGATGCCGAAGATGGACGGCATCGAGGCGGCCTCGAACATCGCCGGTGAGCGGATCGCGCCGGTGGTCATCCTGACCGCCTTCAGCCAGCGGGACCTGGTGGAGCGGGCCCGTGACGCCGGCGCGATGGCCTACCTGGTCAAGCCGTTCGCCAAGCGGGACCTGGTGCCCGCCATCGAACTGGCGGTCTCCCGGTTCGCCGAGGTGCAGGCGCTGGAGGCCGAGGTCGCGGACCTCAACGAGCGGCTGGAAGCGCGCAAGACCATCGAGCGGGCCAAGGGCCTGCTGATGAGCAAGCACAACCTCTCCGAGCCGGAGTCGTTCCGCTGGTTGCAGCGCACCGCCATGGACCGCCGCACCACGATGAAGGCGGTCGCCGAAGCGGTGCTCGAGAACCTCTCCTGACCCCCGGCCCAGCGGCTGCGGGCCCGTGGGCGCACGTGCCCACGGGCCCGGCGCGTCAGCGCGGCGGCCGGTCGCGCAGCACGCAGGTGAGTCGCGCGGTGCAGGTCCGGCGGTCCTGCTCGTCGGTGATGGCGATCTCGTAGGTCGCGGTGGACCGGCCCCGGTGCACCGGCGTCGCGACCCCGGTGACCCGGCCCTCGGTGACCGCGCGGTGGTGGGTGCAGGACAGCTCCAGTCCCACCGCGACGCGCCCCGCGCCCGCGCCGAGCGCCGCGGCGACCGACCCCAGCGTCTCGGCGAGCGCCGCGTTCGCGCCCCCGTGCAGCAGGCCGTAGGGCTGGCGGTTGCCGGCGACCGGCATGGTCCCGACCACACGATCGGGTTCCAGTGTCACGTACTCGATCCCCAGCTTGTCGGCCAGCTGCTCCGCGCTCGCCGTCAGCAGCTCCACCGAGAAGCCGTCGTCGCTGGTCATCGACTCCCCATCGGTCACCTCGGCCACCCCTGGTGCCTCCCGTCGCCTCCGGTCACGAGCTGTCGGGAGCTCAGCCTAGACTCGCCGCCGTGACGCATTCCGAGGACCGACGCCTGCTGCTCATCGACGGCCACTCGATGGCCTACCGCGCCTTCTACGCCCTGCCGAAGGAGAACTTCCAGACCGGCACCGGGCAGCACACGAACGCGGTGTACGGCTTCACCTCGATGCTGATCAACCTGCTGCGCGACGAGCAGCCCAGCCACCTGGCTGTGGCCTTCGACGTCTCGCGCAAGACCTTCCGCGCCGAGGCCTACGCCGACTACAAGGCCAACCGCGGCACCACGCCGGACGAGTTCCGCGGCCAGGTCAGCCTCATCCAGGACGTGCTCGGCGCGCTCAACATCCCGGTGCTGAGCAAGGAGAACTACGAGGCCGACGACGTCATCGCGACGCTGGCCACCCAGGCCACCGCGGAGGGCTTCACGGTCTCGATCTGCACCGGCGACCGCGACGCGCTGCAGCTGGTCACCGACCAGGTCACCGTGCTGTACCCGACCAAGGGCGTCTCCGAGCTGACCCGCTTCACCCCGCAGGCGGTGGAGGAGAAGTACGGCCTGACCCCGCAGCAGTACCCGGACTTCGCCGCGCTGCGCGGCGACCCGTCGGACAACCTGCCGAAGATCCCCGGCGTGGGCGAGAAGACCGTCACCAAGTGGATGCAGCAGTTCGGGTCGCTGGCCGAGCTGGTGGACCGGGTCGACGAGGTCAAGGGCAAGGCGGGCCAGGCGCTGCGGGACCACCTGTCGTCGGTGCTGCTCAACCGGCAGCTGACCGAGCTGGTGCGCGACGTGGAGCTCGACGTGCGGCCCGCGGACCTGGCGGTGCGCGCCTGGGACCGGGAGGCCGTGCACCGGCTGTTCGACGACCTGGAGTTCCGCGTCCTGCGCGACCGGCTGTTCGCGACGCTGTCCAGCGCCGAGCCGGAGGTCGAGGAGGGCTTCGAGATCTCCGGCGGCGTGGTGCAGCCCGGGCAGCTGCCCGGCTGGCTGGACGAGCACGCCCGCAACGGCGACCGCGTCGGCCTGTCCTTCACCGGGCACTGGGCGCGGGGCCGCGGTGACCTGACCGGCGTGGCGCTGGCCACCGCGGACGGCGCGGCCGCCTACGTGGACGTCAGCACCCTGACCGCCGAGGACGAGCAGGCGCTGGCGTCCTGGCTGGCCGACCCGGCCACCACCAAGGCGGCGCACGACGTCAAGGGCCCGCTGCACGCCGTCCGCGACCGGGGCTGGTCGCTGGCCGGGCTGACCAGCGACACCGCGCTCGCGGCCTACCTGGTGCGGCCGGGCCAGCGCTCCTTCGAGCTGCCCGACCTGGTGGTCCGCTACCTGCAGCGCGAGCTGCGGGTGGAGACCGGCGAGGAGGACGGCCAGCTGTCCCTGCTGGAGGACGAGTCGGAGACCAAGGAGAAGGAGGCCGCCGCGGAGCTGGTCAAGGCGCGCGCGGTGGCCGAGCTGGCCGACGCGCTCGACGCCGAGCTGGACCGCATCGACAGCCGCCACCTGCTCACCGACCTGGAGCTGCCGCTGCTGGTGGTGCTCAGCGAGCTGGAGGCCGCGGGCATCGCGGTCGACGCCGAGCAGCTCGACGAGCTCGGCTCGCGCTTCGCCGCGCGCGTCAAGCAGGCCGCGCAGGACGCCTACGCGGTGATCGGCAAGGAGATCAACCTCGGATCGCCGAAGCAGCTGCAGGTGGTGCTGTTCGACGAGCTGGGCATGCCGAAGACCAAGCGCACCAAGACCGGCTACACCACCGACGCCGAAGCGCTGCAGACCCTGTTCGAGAAGACCGAGCACCCGTTCCTGCAGCACCTGCTGGAGCACCGCGACGCCACCCGCCTGAAGACCACTGTGGACGGACTGGCGAAGTCCATCTCGGACGACGGCCGGATCCACACCACGCTGAACCAGACCATCGCGGCCACCGGGCGGCTGTCGTCCACCGACCCGAACCTGCAGAACATCCCGATCCGCACCGAGGAAGGGCGCCGGATCCGCGAGGTGTTCGTGGTCGGCGAGGGCTACGCGGAGCTGATGACCGCCGACTACAGCCAGATCGAGATGCGCATCATGGCGCACCTGTCCGGCGACGAGGGGCTCATCGAGGCGTTCCGCACCGGTGAGGACCTGCACAACTACGTGGCCTCGCGGGCGTTCGGGGTGCCGATCGAGGAGGTCGACCAGGAGCTGCGCCGCCGGGTCAAGGCGATGTCCTACGGCCTGGCCTACGGGCTGTCCGCCTACGGCCTGGCGCAGCAGCTGCGCATCTCGGCCGAGGAGGCCAAGGAGCAGATGGACGCCTACTTCGCGCGGTTCGGCCGGGTGCGCGACTACCTGCGGGAGGTCGTCGACCGGGCCCGCAAGGACGGCTACACCTCCACCATCCTCGGGCGCCGCCGCTACCTGCCGGACCTGACCAGTGACAACCGGCAGCGGCGGGAGATGGCCGAGCGGATGGCGCTCAACGCCCCGATCCAGGGCAGCGCGGCCGACATCATCAAGGTCGCGATGCTGGGCGTGCACCGAGCGTTGCGGGACAACGACCTGCGGTCACGGATGCTGTTGCAGGTCCACGACGAACTGATCGTCGAGGTGGCCGAGGGCGAGCACGACGCGGTGGAGCGGCTGCTGCGCGAGCAGATGGGGTCGGCGTACGAGTTGTCGGTGCCGCTGGAGGTCTCGGTCGGCTCGGGCCGTTCCTGGGACGCCGCCGCCCACTGAGGACGCCGCGCGCACGGCTGCCGGTGCGGCGCGGGGACCGCTTCCACATCCTTTCGATCACGAAACCGGCGTTGTGCGGGTGCGTGGGTGCCCCGGCCGCCTTGAATGGCGGACATCACCGTGGGTCCCCCCGCCCGTTCCCGCGAACGCCGCGTGCGGTTAGCCTGCCGTACGCGTGGCCGGGCGCGGCGGGGGCGCGTCGAGCCGCTTCCACGCCGACCTCGAGGAGGAGCATGATCAACATCGACAGAGTGGACCACCTGGTCCTCACCGTCGCCGATGTCGATCGGGCAGTGCAGTTCTACGAGCAGATCCTCGGCATGACGCCGGTGACGTTCCCCGGCGAGCGGCGGGCGGTGCGCTTCGGTCAGCAGACCATCAAGCTGCACGCGGCCGACGAGCTGGTGGAGCCGACCGCCACGCACCCCGTGCCCGGCTCGGCGAACCTGTGCTTCGTGACCACCAACGCGCTCAGCGAGGTCCAGGAGCACCTGCGCGCCAACGACGTGCGCATCGAGGAGGGCCCGGTCAGCCGCACCGGCTCCGAGGGCCCCATCACCTCCCTGTACTTCCGCGACCCCGACGGCAACCTCATCGAGATCGCCCGCTACGACGACGAGCCGGCAGACTGACGCCGGTGGGCCTCGCCCCGGTGGGCGGGGTCCGCGCTCGTCGCACGTTCCGCTTCCCCGGCCGGGCCGTCTCGTCCGATGTGTCCGGTCCGGGGCGAGACCGCGCTCGTGGTGGACGCCCGGGCGAGACCTCGGCACCACGGGCGGTGTGCAGTCGTGCTCCCACTGGTCTGATCGGTCGACAGTGGATTCGGCATATGCACGCGAAATCCCAGCTCCCGCGCGGTGGCCCTGCGGCCGAACGGGTGGTGATCGCTCGATCGTGTTCCGCGGTGCAGCGATAGCGTTCGGCTCGTCGGAGAACGTGCGTGCAGCTTGTCGGGAGCTAAGAACGTGGGTCTCGCCGCCTCGAAGTTCACGCGTGACACGGTCGGCTCCCGCACGCTCGAAGGTCAGCTCGCCGAGACCCCGCGGGTCCCGGTGGACGTGGGGGACGAGCAGCAGTGGCTGGCGTGGCTGGCCGCGGAGTCGGTCGAGCGCCGCGGCCGGGACCAGCTCGCCACCGCGCTGGTCACGCAATGCCGGGACCGGGGTCTGCCGGTGCCCGAGCACGACCAGGCCCGCCTCGCCGCGGCCCGCGAGCTGCGGGACTTCGAGCTGCGGCTCTGCCAGCGCGTCGCGGACGAGGTCGGGGACGCGGTCGAGTCGCTGGAGGCGCTGCTGGAGGAGGACAGCTGGCTGTTCGGCGAGCTGTGCTCCGGGGCGCGCCCCATCGACCTGCGCTGCCTGGTCCGCGAGCTGGACGACGTCATGTCGCTGCAGGCGCTCGGCCTGCCGACCGACCTCGCCGTGGGGTCGACCGACCACGCCTGGTTGCGGAGCCTGCTGACCGAGGCGGAGAAGCTGACCGCCGTGCGCGAGCTCGGCCTGCCCTCCGAGGTCCTGGCCGGGGTGCCGGCCGAGGTGGTGGCGGCGTGGAGCGCTCGGGCGGCCGGTGCGCGGCGCAGCGAGCTGCGCGCGTTGCCGCGGCCGGTCCGGGTCGCGGTGCTGACCGCGCTGTGCGTGGTGCGGCGCGCGGAGATCACCGACCTGCTCGGGCAGGCGCTGGTCGGTCTGCTCCACCACGTCCGGGCCCGGGCGGAGCACCGGCTCGGGGCCGCGGCCGCCGACGCGTCGCTGCCCGGGGCGATGAGCGAGGTGCTGCTGCTCAAGCTCGCCCGCGCCGCGGTCGAGCACCCCGACGACACCGTGCGCACGGCGCTGTACCCGGTCGCCGGCGAGCAGCTGCTCAAGCAGCTCATGCTGGACAGCGCGGCCCGCGCCGCCGCGGTCACCCGGCGCAAGCGGGGGGTGCTGCGCGCCGCCTACTCGGCCTGCTACCAGCAGGTGCTCCGGTCGGTGCTGGCCAGCCTGGAGTTCCGCAGCCGCGACCCCGACTGCTGGCCGTTGCTGGCCGCGCTGGGGGAGCTGGTCGGCGACTACACCGCCTGCTGGGGCCGGGGACGCTTCTACGAACCGGGGCACGGCGCCCCGCTCGAGGGCGTCGTGCCGCCGGAGTGGCGACCCGCGGTCCTGGACCGGGAGGGCCGCGTCGAGCGCATCGCCTACGAGTTCTGCGTGCTGCTGTCGCTGCGGGACCGGCTGTGCACCCGCCAGGTCTGGCTCGGGGACGGCCACCGGTGGGGCGAGCCGTCGGACGACGACGGCCCGCCCGACCCCGATGACGAGGTGCGGTGGCCGACCCAGGACCCGTGACCCGGGCGACTACAGCGACAGCTCCGGCTTGAGGCGGGCCGGGGTCCAGACCCGCTGGCGCCAGGCCGCGATGGTGCTCAGCACCAGCGCCGCGACGAGGTAGCTGAGCAGCACCGCCACCGAGGTGCCCACCGGCCCCATCGCGCCGCCGTAGATGAGGTGGCGCAGACCGGTCACCACGTAGCCCAGCGGGAGCACCTGGTGCAGCGGGTGCAGCGGTTCCGGGATGGTCTGCCACGGGAAGGTGCCGCCCGCGGTGACCAGCTGCAGCACCAGCACGACCAGCGCGATGAACTTGCCCTTCGGGCCGAAGGCGGCGTTGAGCGAGTGCACCACCGCGGTGAAGGCGAACGAGGTCAGCACCAGGAAGCCCAGCGTCCGCCAGGTGTGCGCCGGCTGCACGCCCACGGCGTGCACCACCACCAGGTACAGCAGCACCGCCTGCACGAACCCGACGACCGCGGCGGGCAGCCAGCCGCCGAGCGCGATCCGCCACGGCGCCACCCCGGCGGCCAGCGCGCGGCTGGACAGCGGTCGCATCAGCAGGAACAGCACGAACCCGCCGATCCACAGCGCCAGGCCCATGAAGTAGGGCGCCAGCCCGGCGCCGTAGGTGTCGGCCTTGACCTGGGCCAGGGTGTCGACGGCCACCGGGTCGCCGATGGTGTCCGCGGTGGCCTCGCGGGTCCGCTCGTCCGGGGCGGGGATGTCGTCGACGCCGCGACCCAGCTCGGTGGCCAGCGTGTCGGAGCCGTCCTTGAGCTGCCCCGAGCCGTCCCGCAGCTGTCGGGCACCGCCGGCCAGCTGGTCGGCCCCGTCGGCGAGCTCCTCGGTGCCGCTGACCGCCTCCTGCTCGCCGTCGCGCAGCTGCCGGGCGCCGTCGTCGAGCTGGTCGGCCCCGGTGGCCAGCTGGTCGATGCCGTCGGTGAGGGCGGGCATGGCGTTCGCCAGCTGCCGGTTGCCGTCGGCGACCTGGCGCGAGCCGTCGGCCAGCTTGCGCAGCAGCCCCACCTGGGTCTGCACCTTGCCGTTGGCGTCGGTGACCGGGCTGTTGAGCTCGTCGATCCGGGCGGTGACCGCGTCGATGGTGGACTCGTCCACCCCGGCCCGGCGCAGCTGGTCGGCGATGCGGTCCTTGGCGCCGTCCAGGTGGTCCACGACCTTCTGGGACACCTTGCCCAGCACGTCGGCCTTCTCGGCCAGCTGCTCGTTGCCCGCGGCGACCTGCTCGGCGCCGTCGGCCAGCTTCGCGGTCTGCTCGGGCAGCGGCGCGGTCTTCTGCTGCAGCTGGACGAGCCCGCCGCGCAGCTCCCCGGTGCCGTCGGCGAGCTGCTCGGCACCGTCGGCGAGCCGGCGCTGGCCGTCGAGCAGCTGGTGGGCGCCGGAGGCGAGCTGCGCCGAGCCCTGCTGGGCCTCGCCGAGCCCGTCGTAGAGCTGTCCGGCCCCGTCGGCGAGCTGCCCGGCGCCGTCGGCGGCCTCCCGCGTCTTGTCGTGCACCGTGGCGAACCCGAGCAGGAACTGCTTGGCCGCCTCGCTGCCCGCGTTGGCGGCCACGCCCTTGCGCACCTCGGAGGCCACCTGGTCGGCGATGGTGCCGGCCAGGTAGTTGTTCGCGTCGTTGGTGATCAGCCGCAACCGGGCCTGGCGCGGCTCGAAGTCACCGGGGGAGAGCAGCGCCGCGGAGAAGTCCCGCGGCACCACCAGCGCGAAGGTGTAGTCACCGGTGGCCACGCCCTGCTGGGCGGTGCGCTCGTCGGTGCGCGACCAGTGGAACGTGCCGGAGTCGATCAGCTCCTGGTAGACGTCCTGCCCGGCGTCCAGCCGGGTGCCGTCCTCGCGTTCGGCGCCGGCGTCGTCGATCACCACGGCGGCGGGCACCGAATCGAGCTTCCCGTAGGGGTCCCAGTTCGCGTAGATGTACATGGCGCCGTACAGCAGCGGCACCAGGGTCACCGCCAGCAGCGCCAGTTTGGGCAGTTTGCCGGAGGTGAGCCGGCGCAGCTCGGTGGCAGCGAGCCGGAGACTAGTCATCGCGCGCCTCAGTCGAATCCGATGTGGACAGTTCGGGGTTGTCGGCACCGATGCGAGCGGGCGTCACGCCCAGCTCGGCAGCCGAGTGCCGGGAGCAGAGGGCGACCACGGCCAGGCCGCGCTCGGCCTGCTGGACGGCCAGCGCGTACCAGTCGGCCGGGTCCCCGCCGTGGCGGTCCGGGCGGTCCAGGACCAGGGCTGTCGTGGTGCGGGACTCGCGGGCGAGCTCGACCAGCAGCGTGGTGCGCTGGTGCGCCGCGAGGTTCTCGAAGCGTTCGTCGGCGTCCTGCTCGCGCGCCGACAGCCAGGCCCGCACCCGGCGCCGCGTGGACCAGCGACCGGCCAGCGTGAGTCCTTCCGCGACGACGTCGCGGACCGACAGGGACCCGTCCGGTTCGGTGATGTCGGGTGCGTCGACGACCGCGACCCGCCGGCGCAGCGCGCCGGCGTCGAGCTCGCCGTCCAGGCGGACGGTGCCCCCGCTGGGGCGCAGCCGTCCCGACAGCACCAGCGCGAGCGCGGTGTGACCGGCGTTCGGGTCACCGGCCACCAGCAGCACCTGGCCGCTGCGCACGCGCAGCGAGGTCGGTGCCAGCAGGGGGCCGTGCGCTCCGTTCACCTCGACGCCGGTGGCGACGATCTCCAAGCCGACTCCTCGACGTTGTCACGGCCCGGTGCGCCGGTCAGCGCAGCGCGGTGGCCGGACGCACCTCCCACGTGGTCCACAGCGGTCGGTAGCCCTGTCGGGGCCAGAACACCGAGGACAGCGGGTTGGGCGGGTTGTAGTGCAGGAAGCTGCCGACGACTCCGGCGCGGACGAACTCCTCGTGCGCCGCGGTCATCAACCGCTGGCCGACGCCGGACCCGCGGTCCTGCTCGCGCACCGACACGCAGTTCACGTAGGCCCAGGTGCCGGGGCGGAGCCGGTGGCCGGCGGACGGGCGGTCAGCGTCGACCCACCCGCACTCGGCCACCGCGACCGGGACGCCGCCCCGCTCCGCCAGCCAGACCGGATCGCTGGAGTGCAGTCGCACCTGCGCAGCGGCCCGCTTCAGCCGCGGTGCGTCGGGGCGGTACGTCGAGGAACCGACCAGGGCGGCGTAGCGGAGCTCGAGCAGGGCGAGCTCGACGACGGCGTCCAAGTCGGCCGGTCCGGCGCGACGCACAGTTACGGTACCACGTAGTTCCGTAAATCTGTCAGGCGGAGTGGGTGGGCGCACAGCCAAGCACGACAGCGGGGTGAGACCGCCGTCCAGCAACGCCCTCGCGGCCTGCACGTCCCGGCTCGGCCAGACCACCGAGCACGCCGAGTCCCGCTCCGGGACGCGCTGGTCGCGCAGCCAGTCCCGCCACGCCGCGAGCAGCGCCGCCATCCCCTCCCGCGGGTGCTCGCCGAGGAGGGGGAACAGCTCGAAGACGCACGCGGCCTGCCAGAGGCTCTGCGCCGTGCCGGGCGGGTTCGACGTCCGCGTCACGATCCCGGCGACCACGTCACCGCCGGGCGTCCGCGCCACCAGCGGCTCCCCGCGCGGCACCGGGTAGTCGTCGGGCAGCTGCGGGTCGAGCGCGGCGAACCGCGCGCACTGCGCGCGCACCAGCTCCTGCGCGGTCGTCACGGCTGCTCCTCGGCGAACGGGTGGTCCGCGGCACATCGAACCAGCGCCGGGCCGGACCTTCAGCGCGAAGCGGCGGCGACGGGCGGGCGGTCAGCCGTCGAGGGTGCAGACGAAGATCGCGGTGCCGGGGAAGTAGCGGCCGCGCAGCGGGCTCCACTGTCCCCAGACCTCGGTGTTGTCCGGCGGCCACTCCGGTTCGACCAGGTCGACCAGGCGCAGCCCGGCGTCGGAGAGCGCGCGCACGTAGTCGCCCAGGGTGCGGTGGTGCTCCACGTAGGTCGCGCGGCCGTGCGCGTCGACCTCCACGTAGGGCGTGCGGTCGAAGTACGACTGGGTGACGGTCAGCCCGGTCGGTCCCGGGTCGTCGGGGAAGATCCACCTCATCGGGTGGGTCACCGCGAACACCCACCGGCCGCCCGGTCGCACCACCCGCGCGACCTCCCGGAACACCGCGCCGACGTCGGCGACGAACGGCACCCCGCCGAAGGCCGAGCAGGCCAGGTCGAAGGAGTCGTCGGCGAACGGCAGGCAGTCCGCGCTGGCCTGCACCAGCGGCACCACCGTGCCGCTGCGCCGCCCGCCCTCGGCGGCGTGCCGCAGCATCCCCGCCGAGATGTCCAGGCCGACCGGCTGCGCGCCCTGGTCGGCCAGCCAGCGCGCGCACGACGCCGCACCGCAGCCGACCTCCAGGACCCGCTTGCCGCGCACGTCGCCGAGCAGCCCGGCCCGCTCCTCGCGGAGGCGCTCGGGGCACCAGACGAAGTCGCTGAGGCCGAGGAACTCGCCGTGCTCGGCCTGGTAGTCGTCGGCGTCGGCGTCCCACCACAGCCGGCTCGCGGTCCGGGACTCCACGGCTCCCGCGGTGCGTTTGGTCACACCGACGGTGCCCAGGACGTGCTCCGCCGCGCTACGCTGGACCTCGGCGTCTCCCGGGTCGTCGGCTCGTGTCACAGGGTTCTCCCCGCCGATAGTGGGTACTGCTCGGACGTGGAACCATTGTGGTCGTCCGGGGCCGACTGCCGTCGGGCCCCACCGCGGTTTGCCCGGCGATCGAGAGAGCGCGTACGATACCGCACGCGCCGTGGGTCTTTCGTCGTCATCTTCGCCGTCACCGGTTCCCGGCCAGGCGGAGCGGTCAACGAATCGGATCTTCTGGTCCAACCGTCCGGTTGGCCCTGGTCTGGACGCCCGCAGCGCGGTAAGAACTGTAGAACCAGCGACCAACTATCCGTACCGGAGCAACCCACCTGATGTCCACCGACACCACCACCGTCCCGACTGCAGCCGCCGCCAAGCCGCAGGTCGCAGTGAACGACGTCGGGACGGAGGAGGACTTCCTCGCCGCCGTCGACCAGACCATCAAGTACTTCAACGATGGCGACATTGTTGAGGGCACCATCGTCAAGGTCGACCGTGACGAGGTGCTGCTTGACATCGGCTACAAGACCGAGGGCGTCATCCCGTCCCGCGAGCTGTCGATCAAGCACGACGTCGATCCTGCCGAGGTCGTCACCGTTGGCGACTTCGTCGAGGCCCTGGTCCTCCAGAAGGAGGACAAGGAAGGCCGGCTGATCCTCTCCAAGAAGCGCGCCCAGTACGAGCGCGCCTGGGGCACCATCGAGGAGCTCAAGGAGAAGGACGAGCCCGTGCGCGGCACCGTCATCGAGGTCGTCAAGGGCGGCCTCATCCTCGACATCGGGCTGCGCGGCTTCCTGCCCGCGTCCCTGGTCGAGATGCGCCGTGTCCGCGACCTGCAGCCCTACGTGGGCCGCGAGCTCGAGGCCAAGATCATCGAGCTGGACAAGAACCGCAACAACGTGGTCCTGTCCCGCCGCGCTTGGCTGGAGCAGACCCAGTCCGAGGTCCGCAGCGAGTTCCTCAACCAGCTGCAGAAGGGCCAGGTCCGCAAGGGCGTCGTGTCCTCCATCGTCAACTTCGGTGCGTTCGTCGACCTCGGTGGCGTTGACGGCCTGGTGCACGTCTCGGAGCTGTCCTGGAAGCACATCGACCACCCGTCCGAGGTCGTCGAGGTCGGCCAGGAGGTCACCGTCGAGGTCCTCGACGTCGACATGGACCGCGAGCGCGTCTCGCTGTCGCTCAAGGCCACCCAGGAAGACCCGTGGCGCCAGTTCGCCCGCACCCACGCGATCGGCCAGATCGTGCCGGGCCGGGTCACCAAGCTGGTTCCGTTCGGTGCGTTCGTCCGCGTCGACGAGGGCATCGAGGGCCTGGTCCACATCTCCGAGCTGGCCGAGCGCCACGTGGAGATCCCGGAGCAGGTCGTCCAGGTCGGCGACGAGGTCATGATCAAGGTCATCGACATCGACCTCGAGCGCCGTCGGATCTCGCTGTCGCTGAAGCAGGCCAACGAGGGCTTCAGCCCCGACTCGGAGTTCGACCCCACCCAGTACGGCATGGCCGCCGAGTACGACGCCGAGGGGAACTACATCTACCCCGAGGGCTTCGACCCGGAGACCCAGGAGTGGCAGCCGGGCTACGAGAAGCAGCGCGAGGAGTGGGAGCGGCAGTACGCCGAGGCGCACGCCCGCTACGAGAAGCACATCGCGCAGGTCGCCAAGGCCCGCCAGGCCGACGCGGAGGCCGCTGCGGCCGCCGCGGCCGGTGGCGACGACGTGACCGGCGGCAACTACTCCTCGGCCTCCAGCGACGACCAGGACAGCGGTTCGCTGGCGAGCGACGCGCAGCTGGCCGCGCTGCGGGAGAAGCTCTCCGGCGGTGCGTGAGCACTGACGCCTGACAGCTGAGGCATCGCGGCGGCCCCGCACCTGGCGACGAGGTGCGGGGCCGCTCACGTTCCCGGGCGGGCGGGTCGGCTGGCAAGATGGGCCGCGTGTTGCGCGTGGGACTGAGCGGTGGGATCGGGTCGGGCAAGTCGACGGTCGCCCGGCGGTTGGTGGAGCTCGGCGCGGTGCTCATCGACGCCGACGTGCTGGCGCGGGAGGTCGTGCGGCCGGGCAGCCCGGGACTGGCGGAGATCGTCGAGCGGTTCGGCGAGGACGTGCTGGACGCCGACGGCGCGCTGGACCGGCGCGCGCTGGCGGCCAAGGCCTTCGCCGACGAGCGGGCCCGCGCGGACCTCAACGCCATCACGCACCCCCGCATCCGCGAGCTGACCGAGCAGCGGATGGCGGAGGCCCCGGAGGACGCCGTCGTGGTGCACGACGTGCCGCTGCTGGTGGAGGCCGGGTACGCCCCGGACTACCACCTGGTGGTCATCGTCGACGCGCCGGAGGACGTCCGCGTGCAGCGGCTGGTGGGCCGCGGGCTGACCGAGCAGGACGCCCGGGCCCGCATCGCCGCGCAGGCCACCACCGAGCAGCGGCGGGAGGTCGCCGACGTGTGGCTGGACAACAGCGGCTCCGTGGAGCAGGTGCTCGCGCAGGTCGACGCGCTGTGGCGGGACCGGCTGGTGCCGTTCGAGGAGAACGTCCGGCTGCGCCGCCGCCCGCCGAAGCGGTCACCGCGGCTGGTCGACCCGGACCCGGACTGGGCGCGACAAGCGCGCCGGCTCGTCGAGCGGGTCCAGCGGGCCGCGGGCGGCCGGGCGGTGCGCGTCGACCACATCGGATCGACCTCGGTGCCGGGCCTGCCCGCCAAGGACGTCATCGACCTGCAGCTGACGGTGCGGACCCTGGCTGACGCCGACGAGCTCGCCGAGCCCCTCGCGGACGCGGGCTTCCCGCGGGTCCCGGAGGTCCGCGGCGACACCCCGCACGCCTTCGCCCCGGACCCGGAGCAGTGGGCCAAGCGCCTGCACGTCTCGGCCGACCCGGGCCGGGCCGCCCTCCTGCACGTTCGCGTGGCCGGGTCCCCGGGCCAGCGGATCGCGCTGCTGTTCCCGGCGTGGCTGCGCGCCGACGGGGCCACCAGGGCGGACTACCTGGCGCTCAAGCGCGAGGTCGCCCGCGCCCACGCCGACGACCCGGACCACGACGCCTACGCCGACGCCAAGGAGCCGTGGTTCGCCGAGGCCCTGCCCAAGGCCTGGGACTGGGCGGCGCGGACCGGCTGGACCGCGGACCGGTGAACCGGCACGGCGTCACCAGACGTCGAAGATGCCCCGGTACGCCAGCCACTGGTTCAGGTCGCGGTGGCGGGTGACCTCGTCGAGCGTCCGGTGCACGGTGCGCAGCGCGTAGTCGGCCTCCTCGCGGCGCAGCACCCCGGTGGCGACCGCGGTGGCGAACTCCGCGGCGTGGGTGATCCGCGTGCGGCCGCCGTTCTGGACCTCCAGGCCGAGCAGCAGGTCGGTGGTGGTCCAGGACCGGGGCTCCCGCTCGATGCGGACCGCGGTGAGGGTGCTCGGGCCGGGCAGCGAGTGCCTGCTGCGCGGGCGGTACCGGGTCAGCCGCAGCCCGAGGTCGGGCAGCAGCCAGGTGATCTCGGCGGCGTGGTCCGGCGCGTCCGGTGTTGGGCACTCCACCGCGAGGCCCCACCGCTCGACGTGGCATACCTCCAACTGGTGAACGCGACCAGAGGGATGCCTACGTTGCGAGCTGAACACGTCGATGACTTCAACCAGTTGAGGAGAGGTCACAGCCGCCACGGCTCCAGAGAGTAGCCGCATCAGCACTGGTCGGAGAGCGACGTCGTTCGGTTTTCACATAACTTTCCAGTGCTCGTCGCATATCGAATCCGCGCTGGCAGCGGGCGTCACCGGGTTGGCGGTAGTCGCCCGCTGCCCGGGTACGAGATCCTCGAGAGGTTGCCCGCGCCACGACAGCTCGATCCCGCTGTCGCGCAGCCACGCTGACAGCTGGTAGCCGTGGCGCGCGAGCCCGTCGACGGCGGCGCAGGCGCGCTCCACCGCCCGCTGCGCGGTGGCCGCGTCCAGCAGCCGCGCCTGGACCGCGAGCACGAACTCGTCGACGTCCAGCAGGTCCGCCGAGCGGCCGTCGCGCACCTCGACGTCCAGGTAGCGGTCGAGGGTCCGCCACTGCTGCTCGCCGACCTCGACGTCCACCACGTCCAGGTAGAAGTCCAGGTCCCGCTCGTGGCCCGGGTGCCAGGCCCAGCGGGTGACGCGCAGGCCGAGGTCCGGCAGCAACCAGGACTCGAAGGAGGCGAGCCGCGGGTGGCCCGGCATGGTCCGGGCGAGGTAGAGGCCGAAGGGCTCGCGATGGAAGTGCCGCACGGTGCGCACGTGGCCCTTGGGGTCGGTGTTGGTACCCGCGACGAGGTCGAACACCTCGACCTTCGGCGGGTGGACGGGCAGGCCCAGCTGGTCGGCGATCTCGCGCTGCGTGGTCACGGTGCCACTGTATGCGGCGGGCGCGACGTCCGAAGGTCGTCGCGCCCGCTGTTTCTTCACCACTGGTGTCCCGTCACCTCCCCTTCGGTCGGGTTCAGGTCGAAGCGCGGGTGGCGAAGGCCGGAGCCATCGTGCCCAGACCCGCGAGCACCAGGACGGCCCCGCCGATGACGTTGCACAGCACGGTGCTGGTCGTCATGACGGACCCGCTCATCACGAACACGGCGACGATGGTCCACACACCCAGCACCGGCGCTGTCCAGGCGATGCCGTGCGTGCGGTGGAACGCGGCCGCGAACGAGAGCCCGAGCACCGTGGCGGCGAGGCCGACGACCAGGTTGTTCAGCGCCAGCGACGGGGTCGTGGCGGCGAACCCGGTGATCCACGGTGACAACGCGACGAACAGCCCACCCAGAACGGTGAAGCCGTCCGCCACCTGAGCGGTCGGTGTCTCCGCCGCTCGCTCGTAGCGCATGCGCATCTCGGTGAGATCGGGATGCCCGGCGATCGGTGCGCTGCTCGACATGACCACCTCCAGGTGGAGCTGGGGTGACGCACCCCATTGTCCGCCTCCGCGAGCCTCGTGGCCATCCCGTGGCGCGACATGATGTCGGGGCGGGCTCGTACGCTGGGAGCGTGGCATTCGCGACTGAGCACCCCGTACTGGCGCACTCCGAGTTCCGGCCGGTCAGCGACATCCCGCGGACCGACGGTCGGTTCCGCGTGGTCAGCGACTACCAGCCCGCCGGTGACCAGCCCCAGGCGATCGACGAGCTGGAGCGCCGGATCAAGGCCGGTGAGAAGGACGTGGTGCTGCTCGGGGCCACCGGTACCGGCAAGTCGGCGACCACGGCGTGGTTGATCGAGCGCGTGCAGCGCCCCACGCTGGTGCTGGAGCCGAACAAGACGCTGGCCGCCCAGATGGCCAACGAGCTGCGCGGGTTCTTCCCGGACAACGCCGTGGAGTACTTCGTCAGCTACTACGACTACTACCAGCCCGAGGCCTACGTCCCGCAGACCGACACCTACATCGAGAAGGACTCCTCGATCAACGAGGACGTCGAGCGGCTGCGCCACTCGGCGACCTCGAACCTGCTCAGCCGCCGCGACTGCGTGGTGGTGTCGTCGGTGTCGTGCATCTACGGCCTGGGCACGCCGCAGTCGTACCTGGACCGGTCCATCCCGCTGGCGGTCGGCGCGGAGGTCGACCGGGACGTGTTCCTGCGGGCGCTGGTCGACGTGCAGTACACCCGCAACGACATCGCCTTCGCCCGCGGCACCTTCCGGGTGCGCGGCGACACCGTGGAGGTCATCCCCGCCTACGAGGAGCTGGCGGTGCGGGTGGAGTTCTTCGGTGACGAGATCGACCGGCTGTACTACCTGCACCCGCTGACCGGCGAGATCGTGCGCGAGGTGCAGGACCTGCGGATCTTCCCGGCGACGCACTACGTGGCCGGCCCGGAGCGGATGGAGAAGGCCATCCGCGACATCGAGGCCGAGCTGGAGGAGCAGCTGGAGAAGCTGGAGAAGCAGAACAAGCTGCTGGAGGCCCAGCGGCTGCGGATGCGCACCCAGTACGACATCGAGATGATGCGGCAGGTCGGCTTCTGCTCCGGCATCGAGAACTACTCGCGGCACATCGACGGCCGCGCGCCCGGCTCGGCGCCGGCGACCCTGCTCGACTACTTCCCGGACGACTTCCTGCTCATCATCGACGAGTCGCACGTGACGGTGCCGCAGATCGGCGGCATGTACGAGGGCGACGCCTCGCGGAAGCGGACCCTGGTCGAGCACGGCTTCCGGCTGCCCAGCGCGCTGGACAACCGGCCGCTGACCTTCGAGGAGTTCTCCGACCGGATCGGTCAGACGGTGTACCTGTCGGCGACGCCGGGGCCCTACGAGATGGGGCAGGCCGGCGGCGAGTTCGTCGAGCAGGTGATCCGCCCGACCGGGCTGGTCGACCCCGAGGTCATCGTCAAGCCCACCGAGGGCCAGATCGACGACCTGGTGCACGAGATCCGCGAGCGCGCCGACCGCGACGAGCGGGTGCTGGTCACCACGTTGACCAAGAAGATGGCCGAGGACCTCACCGACTACCTGCTGGAGCTGGGCATCCGGGTGCGGTACCTGCACTCCGAGGTGGACACGCTGCGGCGGGTCGAGCTGCTGCGGCAGCTGCGGCTGGGCGAGTACGACGTGCTGGTCGGCATCAACCTGCTCCGCGAAGGCCTGGACCTGCCGGAGGTCTCGCTGGTGTCCATCTTGGACGCCGACAAGGAGGGCTTCCTGCGCTCCGGCACCAGCTTGGTGCAGACCATCGGCCGGGCGGCGCGCAACGTCTCCGGCCAGGTGCACATGTACGCGGACCGGATCACCGAGTCGATGCAGCACGCCATCGACGAGACCAACCGCCGCCGCGCCAAGCAGATCGCCTACAACGAAGAGCACGGCATCGACCCGCAGCCGCTGCGCAAGAAGATCGCCGACATCCTGGACCGGGTCTACAGCGAGGCCGAGGACACCGAGGAGTCGGTGGCGGTGGGCGGCTCGGGCCGCAACGCCTCCCGCGGCAAGAAGCCGACCGGCGAGGCGGTGGCCACCGCGGGCCTGCTCGAGGACCGCGACATCGGGTCCATGCCGCGCGCGGAGCTGGCGGACCTGGTGCAGCAGCTCAACGAGCAGATGATGAACGCGGCCCGCGAGCTGCAGTTCGAGCTGGCGGCCCGGCTGCGCGACGAGATCCAGGACCTCAAGAAGGAGATCCGCGGCATGGACGCCGCCGGCATCGAGTGATGGTGCGACCGCCGCACGCACTGCTGGGCCAGGGATCACCGAGGACGAGCGCGAGGCCGTTCTCGGCTGCGGTCCGAGGGGCGTGTGGAGAGAGCACGGGGGAGTCGCGGTGGAGGCCCGCGAGCGGTCCGGCACGGGACGCCGTCCGGCGGGCCCGGACTGCGGGGACTGCCTGACCCACGCCGGGGCCTCGGTGTCCGGTCGGCCGTTGCGCTGCGTCGGTGCCGGCTTCCCGCAGACTGATCACGCCCTGGTCGACCAGGGCTGAGCCCTGCGACACCCAGCTCTTCCGCCCCGGTGGGGCGGTGGTGTGCGCTACCGTGCTCGGCGGGTGTGATCGACCTCTGGGGGTGCGATGCGCGTGGTCGTCGTCGGTGCCGGGATCGCGGGCACCGCTGCTGCACTGGCACTGGACATGGCCGGGTTCGAGGTGAGCGTGCACGAGGCGCACCCGGACAGCGGGGCGGACCTCGGGGCGTTCCTCACCCTCCCCGGCACCGGGACGCGGGTGCTGGACGAGCTCGGCCTCACCCCGACCGCGGGTTTCCCGCTCACCGCGATGCGCCTCACCGACAGCAGCGGGGCCGAGGTGGGCGGGTCCGTCCTCGACGGCTACCGCTGCGTCCGCCGTGCCGAGCTGTGCGCGGAGCTGCGGGCCGAGGCCCACCGCCGCGGTCTGCGCGTCGAGCACGGGGCTCGGTTCGTCTCCGCCGAGCAGGACGGGGACGGGGTGGTGGCGCGGTTCTCCGACGGCCGGGAGGCCGAGGGCGACCTGCTCGTCGGCGCGGACGGGCTGAACTCGGCGGTGCGCGAGCGGATCGACCCGGTGCCGAAGCGCTACGCGGGCCAGCACGTCTTCTTCGGTCACTCCGACCGCGCCGCGCCGCCGCACCGGCCGGGACGCATCGAGATGGTCCGGGGGAGCGGCAGCGCCTTCGGCTACGCCGTCTCGCCCGAGGGCCGGACGTACTGGTTCGCCCGGGTCCCCGCGCCCCCGCTGGACGCCGGCGAGTCCGCGGACGACCGGCGAGCCCGGCTCCTCCGGGCCCTCGAACCGGACGAGACCCCGACGGCGGCCATCGTCGCGGCCAGCGACGAGGTGCTCGTCACCGAAGCGCGCGATCTCGCCCAGCCGCCGCGGTGGCGCGACGGCCGCGTGCTGCTCATCGGCGACGCCGCGCACGCGGCCTCCCCGGCGACGGGTCAGGGCGCGGCGATGGCGCTGGAGGACGCGGTGGTCCTGGCCAAGGCCGTGCGCGACCACGGCGACCTGGACGCCTACGAGCGCCTGCGGCGACCCCGGGTGGAGCGCAACATCGTCCGCAGCGCCCAGCTGACCGCGATGCTGGGAGCGCAGCACGCGGAACTCCCGGACGCCGTCGAGCGCCTGGAGCGGCGCCACCGCGACGCCCCCTCCACCGACGACCCCACCGACCTCCTCACCTGGCACACCCCCTTGCCGACCCACCTGTGAGACGCGTCCGGGGCACCGTCGACGACGGTGCCCCGGACCTCCGGGCTCAGGCGAAGGCGCTGAGCCCGGTGATGGACTTGCCGACGATGAGGGTGTTCATCTCGCGGGAGCCCTCGAAGGAGTAGACCGCTTCGGCGTCGGAGAAGAACTTGGCGACCTCGTGGTCCAGGACGATGCCGTTGCCGCCGAACAGCTCGCGCGCCCAGGCCACCACCTCGCGCATCTTCGTCGTGGTGAACGCCTTGGCCAGCGCCGCCTGCGCGGCGCCACCGCGGCCCTCGGCCACCAGCTCGTTGAGGCGCACCACGACGCCGAACATCGCGGTGATGTTGCCGAGCATCTTCACCAGCAGGTCCTGGACCATCTGGAAGGCGCCGATCGGCTTGCCGAACTGCACCCGGTCCACCGCGTACTCGCGGGCCAGCTCGTAGGCGCGCACGGCGACGCCGAGCGCCTGCCAGGCCACGCCGCCGCGGGTCTTGGCCAGCACCTTGGCGGTGTCGCGGAAGCTGTTGACGTTCTGCAGCCGGTTGGCCTCCGGGACGCGGACGTCGTCGAGCACGATGTCGGCGTTCTGCACCGTGCGCAGGGCGATCTTGCCCTCGATCTTGCTCGCGTGGAAGCCGGGCGTGCCCTTCTCCACCACGAAGCCCTTGACCTGGTCGTCGCTGACGTCGCGGGCCCACACCACGACCAGGTCGGCGAAGGTGCCGTTGCCGATCCAGCGCTTGGCGCCGTTGAGGACCCACTCGTCGCCCTCGCGGCGTGCGGTGGTGCGCATGCCGCCGGCCACGTCGGAGCCGCCCTCCGGCTCGGTGAGCGCGAACGCGCCGATCTTGTTCATGTCGACCATGTCCGGGATCCAGCGGTCCCGCTGCTCCTGGTCGCCGCCGTTGTAGACGCTGCCCATCGCGAGTCCGGTGTGGACACCGGAGAAGACCGCCAGCGACGGGTCGATCCGGTTCAGCTCGATGCTCAGGAACCCGGTGAACAGCGGGCTGCGCGGCGTGCCGTCACCGTGCTCGGGGTAGTAGTACCCGGCCAGCCGCAGCGCGGCGAACTTCTCGACGACCTCGAACGGGAACTCCGCCTTCTCCCAGGCGTCGTTCGCCAGCGGCTTGATCTCGCGCTCCAGGTACGCGCGGATCTCGGCGAGCTCGGCGCGCTCCGCCTCGCTGAGCAGCTCGGCGTACCCGAAGAAGTCGGGGTTGGTGTTGACGGGCTTGGGCATTCCTCTGTCCTCTGCGGTGCGTTGGTTGGTCGGGGACCGGTGCGGTGGCGGCGCCCGGGGTCAGTTCTCCGCCAGGTCGCTGAGGACCGCGTTGATCGCGGTCTGCTTGCGGTCGCGCAGGGCGGCGCGCTGCTGGTAGGCGGCCGGGCCGGCGCCGTAGGCGGCTTCGGTCTGCTCGCTGAGGAGCGCGATGGTCTCCGGGGTGAGCTCCGGGCGGCCGAGGTCCTCCCAGCGCTCGGCCATGCCGACGCCGAGGTGGGCCATCATGTGCCGGATGCCGCCGGGGCCGCCGCCGAGGTGGAAGCTCTCGAACGGTCCGACGGTCGCGTACCGCCCGCCCAGCGACGACTTCATCACGGTGTCCAGCTCCTCGACGCGGACGACTCCGCGCAGCACCAAGGAGATCGCCTCGCGCATGATCGCGCTCTGCAGCCGGTTGGCGACGAAGCCGGGCACCTCCCGGCGCAGCCGCACCGGGGTCTTGCCCAGCCTGCGGTAGAACGCGGTCGCGGCCTCGACCACGGGTTCGGCGGTGCGTTCGCCCGGCACGACCTCCACCAGCGGCACGACCTGCGGCGGGTTGAACGGGTGCGCGATGAGCAGCCGCGCGGCCACGGTGTCGGGCAGTTCGGCGGCGATCGCGGTGGCGACGATGCCGGAGCTGGACGAGGCCAGCACGGCGCGTCCCGGAGCGTGGCGAGCGATCTCGGCGAACAGCTGCTGCTTGAGCTCCAGCCGCTCCGGACCGTTCTCCTGCACCAGGTCGACGTCCGCCACCGCCTCGGCGAGGTCGTCCGCCACCCGGACGCGGTCCAGCAGGTCGTCGAGGTCCGCCCCCGGGATGCTCGCGGCCAGCGGCGGCATCGCCGCGCGCACCGCGTCGCCGAGGTCCCCGCGCGGGTCGGTGATGCGGACCTCGACACCGTGGGCGGCGAACAGCGCCGCCCAGGACAGTCCGATCGTCCCGGCCCCGACCACGGCGACCCGTGTCCACTCAGGACTCAATGGTTCCTCCTCGATCAGGCCAGGTAGTCGTGCACGGGTTCGATGCCGCCCAGGGTGAGGTCGGTCAGGACGTGGCTGGCCGAGACCACGTCGCGCACCGGCAGGTCCGCCAGCGGCGCGAGCGCGTGCTCGAACAGCTGCAACCGCGCGGGACCGGTGTGGGCGGCTTTGACGGTGATGTCGGTGATCTGGCTGCGGACCAGCTCGCACACCCGCGGGCGGTGGTCCGCGCCCGGCACGATCTTGAGCATGTAGGTGGGTGTGGTGATCTGCGCCTCGGCCTCGGCCAGGTCCATCGGGTGGTGCTTGTAGCCCATGGTGGCGGTGGCCACCCGCACCGTGCCGCAGTCGAGCGTGCCCACCAGCGCGGCGTGGTCGACGTAGAGCGCCGGCGAGCCCAGCACCTTGGGGTAGGCGCTGGCTTCGCGTCCGGCCGCGATGGCGGGGAAGTTGTCGAGGTACATGGCGTGCAGGTACTCGCCGTGCTCGTCGCCGAACCGCACCGGGATCGCCTGCCCGGCCTCGACGTACGGGCCGAACGAGGTGGCGTCGCCCATCTTCATGACCTCGAAGCGCACCAGCGGCTCGTCGACCTCCAGCGGCTCGGGCACCACCGCGCGCAGCGCCTCGGGGTCGGTGCGGTAGACGATGTTCAGGTACTCGCGGTCGGTGAACCGCACCGCGGCCGGGGCGTAGGCCGGGCTGGTCAACGGCGTGGCCAGCCGCCGCACGACGTCGTCGCGCTTCATCGTCCCCTCCAGACCGGAGCGCGCTTCTCGGTGAACGCCCGCACCCCTTCGGCGAAGTCCTCGCTCTCCCGCAACCTCCCGGCCGCGGTGCGCTGCGCGGCGAACGCCTCGGCGTCGGGGGCGCCGTCAGCGCGCCGGACCACCTCCTTGACCGCGGCCAGTGCCAGGGGCGCGTTCGCCGCGACCTCGGCGCCCAGCTCCAGGGCCGCTTCGAGCGCTCCGCCGTCGTCGACCACCCGGTTGACCAGGCCGAGCTCCTGCGCCCGCCGGGCGTCGACGGTGCGGCCGGTGAGCAGCAGCTCCATCGCCAGGTGGTGCGGGACCCGCTTGGGCAGCCGGACCACGCCGCCGCCCCCGGCGATCAGCCCGCGTTTGACCTCGGGCAGTGCGAACCGCGCCCCGGCGGCGGCCACGATGAGGTCGCAGGCCAGCGCCAGCTCGAACCCGCCGCCCATCGCGGGGCCCTCGACGGCGGCGATGAGCGGCTTGGTGGTCTCGGCCTCCACCAGTCCCGCGAACCCCCGGCCCGGCACCACCGGCGACTCGCCGCGTGCCGCGGCCTTGAGGTCCATGCCCGCGCTGAAGGTGCCCGCCGCTCCGGTGAGCACGCCGACGGCGAGCTCCGCGCGGCTCTCCAGCTCGTCGGCGGCGGTGGCGATCCCCTGGGCCACGGCGGCGTCCACGGCGTTGCGCACGTGCGGGCGGTTGATCGTGATGACCAGCGCGGAGCCCACCGCCTCGGTCCGCACCGCGGTGTTCGGCTCGCTCACGCGTCCCTCCCGAGCTCGGCGAGGACTTCCTCGGTGTGCTGGCCGGGCAGCGGCGCGTGCCGCCGCACGGAGGCGGGGGTGGCCGAGAAGGTCATCGGCACGCCCACCACGCGGTAGCTGCCCTCGCTGGGGTGTTCGGCGACGTCGAGCAGGTGCCCGTCGCGCACGTAGGGGTCGTCGGCCGCCTGGTCGAGCTCGAGCACCGGGCCGACCGGGATGCTGTGCTTGCTGCACACCTCGATCCACTCGGCGGTGGTCAGGTTCGGGGTGACCGACTCGACCAGTTCGGCCAGCGCCTCGCCGTCCCGCCTGCTGTCCACGAACTCCCCGGCCAGCCGCGGGTCCTCGGCCAGGTCCGGCCGTCCGGCGGCGCAGAACAGGTCGCGGAAGTTCTGCGGGGTGTAGGGGATGATCATGACCAGGCCGTCCTTGGTGGGCCGGGCCCGGTGCCCCTTGTTCATCGACAGCGCGAAGCCGGTGGGGCCCATCGGCGGTTCGTACAGCTGCCCCTGCAGGTGCTCGACGAGGTTGAACGCCAGCAGCGTGTCGGCCATCGGCACCTCGACCAGCTGGCCCTGCCCGGTGGCCCGCTGGTGCACCAGGGCGGCCAGCGTCGAGTAGGCGATGGTCAGCGCCGCGACCTTGTCGGCGAAGATGCTCGGCAGCACCACCGGGCGTCCGATGTCGCCGGCGCGCCGGGCCAGGTCGAGCAGCCCGGAGGCGGCCTGCACGGTCTCGTCGTAGGCGGCGAGGTCGGCGCGGTCGGAGTCGGGGCGGAAGCCCTGCGCGTGCGCGTAGACCAGCCGCGGGTTGCCGGGAGCCAGGCTCTCGTAGTCCATGCCGAGGCGGCGCAGCGCGCCGATCCGCATGTTGGTGATGAGGATGTCGGCGGTGCCGATCAGCTCCAGGGCCCGCTCGCGGTCGGCCTCGTCCTTGAGGTTGAGCCGCACGCTGCGCTTGTTGCGGTTGACGTTGAGGTTCAGCGGCGTCATGCCGGGGGTGCGGTGCAGCGTGCCGTGGCGCACGGTGTCCTTCGGGGACTCGATCTTGATCACGTCGGCGCCGAGGTCACCGAGGACCTGGGCGGCGTAGGGGCCCATCACGACGGTGGCCATGTCGATCACGCGCACGCCCGCCAAAGGGCCTTCTGAGGGTTTCGTCGATGTCATTCGCCACTCCCGGGATGAGATTTCCCGACGTGTTCTTTCGCTTCGCTAACTACATTAGGTCGGCGGGAGGGGGCGGTTCAATCGGCGAGCGGAACCGTTTCGCGAACGGTGGCGTGACCGCAGCGGTCACGCCACGGGGCCGGACAGTGCCGAGGTGGCGGACTCGACGAGTTCGCGCAGGTCACGGTGGCTCTCGGCGCGGTCGGTCCGCCAGATCAGACCGGTCGCCAACATCGGTGCGAAATCTGCGAAGGGCAGGACCACGGTGTTCTCGTTGCGGTGCTTGTGCATTCCGCTTCCGGGATCGAGCATCGAAATGGAGAAAGCGCCGCCGTTCGCGACGAATTCACTGGTGCTGCCGTAGTCGCCGGTGTCCAACGTCATCCGCCGGTGGATCCCGGCGGCCCGCAGCCGCACCTCGACCTCCTCGTAGTAGCTCGGCAGCATCCGCGGGGCGGGGCTGACGTAGGTGTGGTCGACCAGCTCGTGCAGCGACACCGACGTCCGGGACCCGAACTCGGCCGCGGGCAGCACCGCGCCGAGCGGCTCGCGCATCACCTCGGCCACCTCGATGCCCTCCGCGTGCACGGGCAGGTGCACCAGCGCCATCGCGAGTTCGCCGCGCTGCACCCCGGCGAGCAGGTCGCTGCTCCCGCCCGGCCAGCGCTTGAGGTCGCACTCGTCCGCGCACCGCTGCTCGAAGTCCCGCAGCCGCTCGCGCAGCGCGGAGTGCAGGCCGGGCGGGATGCCGACGTAGAACACCGGGCGTGGCGGGCTGATCGCCTCGCGCAGCCGCCAGGGGATGTCGTCGAAGCGTCGGAGCACGTCCTTGGCGATCGGCAGCAGCGCCGTTCCGGACTCGGTCAGCTGGACGTGGTGGGAATCGCGCTCGAACAGCACCGTGCCGAGTTCGCGTTCCAGGTCGCGGATCCGCTGGCTCAGCGGCGAGGTCGCCATGTGCAGCTGCCGCGCGGCGCCGGAGAACGAGAGGTTCTCGGCGACGGCCACGAAGTACCGCAGGTGGAACATCTCCATCGCTTCACCCGCGCTGTCGTACCGGGCCGCTCACTCCGCCCCCAGGCTAGCACGCAGCGGAGTTTTCCCTTGCCTGGTCCCGAGTTCGGGCACTGCGGGGGATTTGACGGGATCGGCGCGCGGTTGGTGTGTTGTCGACATCACGGAGTCAACCAAGATCAACACAGGGTGACCGGTGCGGGCAGTCGGGTTCCAGCGGTGTCCCAAAAGATCGCTCAACAGTGGGAAATCGTGAGCGCCCCCTGGGAGTTCGTTGCTCTGGGTGACGACACTCCGGACATGGTCGGCGTAACTCACCGTTTAGGTGGTACCCCGTAAGAAGTAAACACGGTAGTTTTGACCGCACTGTTCGCAAGGGACGGATTCAGCAGGTCGTCGCGGAACGGAGCTCGTGCATGGACGCCGCCCAGTCGCTGCGTGCCAGTGGGAACCGCCACGACCGTTCCGGGGCAGCACGGACCCCGACCCGTGCGGTGACGTCGGAGCGCACCGGCGCGCCCCGACCCGCCGCGGCCCTGGATCCGCCCCACGGCCGGGAAACCAGGCCGTTGACACCCCGCGTTGGACAGGAGCCAGCGACTGCTGGCCGTGGAGTCGCCTTCCCACCGTAGACCGACTCGCCCCCGGCCTGCCCGGACACCTCCAGGGCGGGGGGATCGCTCGCGCCCTGACCGCCCGCCTCGCGGCACCACCGCGCGCCCCGAACCGCGGTCAGCGCGCCGCGCCGCGTGCCGGCAGTCCGCAGAGGAGGGACGGAATGGAACCAACAGACCAGTGCGCCACGACCCCGACGACCGTGTCGCACCTGCTCGACTTCCTGCGCAGGTACGCGCGGGAGCGCATCGACTCGCGGAGGATGGACGAGCGGCGCGCCTTCCCGGTGTCGTTCATCCCCGACCTCGCCGCCGAAGGGCTGTTCGGGCTGCAGATCCCGACGAGCCACTCGGGACTGGGCCTGTCGCACACCGACGCGCTGCGCGTGATGACGCAGCTCGGCGCGATCGACGCGAACCTGCTCATCCTCACCGCCGTGCACAACACCCTCGGCGTCCCGCCGATCGAGGGCTTCGCCCAGCCCGCGGTGCGCGACGCGGTGCTGCCCGAGGTAGCGCGGGGGCGGCGGCTCGTCACCAGCGCCATCAGCGAGCCGGGCATGGGCTCCCACGTGCGCGCGATCAGCACCCGCGCGGT
This sequence comes from Saccharopolyspora hordei, assembly GCF_013410345.1. Lineage (NCBI taxonomy): Bacteria > Bacillati > Actinomycetota > Actinomycetes > Pseudonocardiales > Pseudonocardiaceae > Saccharopolyspora > Saccharopolyspora hordei. The sequence goes on along the minus strand of NZ_JACCFJ010000001.1, from coordinate 4,594,990 downwards.
CAAGCAGGCCGACGGGTCCTACCTGGTCAACGGCGGCAAGCAGTGGATCAGCCTCGGTGCTGACGCCGCCTACGTCAACGTGTTCGCCCGCCTCGTCGACGAGCACGGCCAGGACGCCGGCATCACCGGCTTCATGGTCGACACCACGACCCCGGGTTTCCTCGGCGGACCGGAAGTGCTCACCCTCGGCCTGAAGGTCGTGCCGCAGAACAGCTTGACGTTCGAGGACCTCCGCGTTCCCGCCGAATCGCTGCTCGGCGAGGAGGGCCAGGGACTGGTCGCGGCGAAGACCGCGTTCACCAAGGGCCGGGTGACCCTCGCCGCGGGCGCGCTGGGCGCCATGATGCGGTCGCTGGAGCTCGCGCTGCGCTTCACGCAGCGGCGCGAGGTCGCCACCGGGAACCTCGCCGAGAACGGCCGGATCCACCAGCTGCTCGCCGACAGCGTGGCGGCCACCCAGGCCGTCGAGGCGCTCGTCCGCCACATCGCCGCGCGGCTGGACTCCGGTGAGGAGGTCGCCGAACCGCTGTTCTTCGTCGCGAAGATCCTCGGCTGCGAGCTCGCGTTCGACGTGGTGGACCGGTGCGTGCAGCTGCTCGGCGCGCGCGGTTACGTGGACACCAACGTCGTCGCCCAGCACTTCCGCGACTACCGGCTGTTCCGGATCTTCGAGGGTTCCACCGAGGCGATCACCGTCTACTTGGGAACCACCCTGCTGTCCGCCCCGGGCCGGTTCACCGCGCTCATGGACCAGTTCGACGCCGCCACGCAGGTGCACGACCTGGCCGACCGCGTCGGCAAGCTGGCCACGGTGGCGCCCACCAGCGCGCAGCAGCAGCACGTGCTGGCCAACGTGGTGGGCGAGCTGGCCTGCTGGAGCGTCCTCGCGGCGCTGACCAGCGAGGCCGCCGGACGTTCGACCGTGCACCCGCACACCGCGGCCTGGTGCGAGCGGCAGCTCCGGGAACGGCTGCGCAGCGCCGAGGACGGCGTGCCGTTCGTCGACCTGCCCACTGTGGACGAGGTCGCGGACCACATCACCGGGTACCAGGAGCTGATCGGTGACATCGACCAGCGCCGCCCGGGCGAGCAGAACGAGATGGACGCCCTGCTGCGCTGCTGACGCACGCGCCCCGCGGCTGCCGTCACCGAGCGGCCGCGGGGCGCACAGCGGAGAGCCCGTGGACGCCGCGGCGCCCACGGGCTCCTCCGTGCGTGGGTCAGCCGAGGATCTCGCGTTCGCGCCGGTGGATCAGCTCCACGCCCTCCGCGGCGAGCGTCTTGATCACGTTGAGGCCCTCGCGACCCCACGGGCGCGGTTCGCTGTCGATCACGCAGACGGTGCCCAGGGCGATCCCGGTGCGGTCGATGAGCGGCGCGCCGAGGTAGGAGCGGACGTTCATCCGGTCCACGACGTCGTTGCCCGCGAACCGCGGGTAGTCGCAGACGTCCTCGAGCACCAGCGCCATGCCGCGCGCGATCACGTGCGGGCAGTAGCCGGTCTCCATCGGGGCCGTGCGCGGGTCGGTGTCGGGCGCGGCGTCCGCGCCCACCGAGGAGTACAGACCGCTGAGGTACTGGCGCGAGTCGCTGATGAAGTTGACCATCGCGTTGGGCACGCCCAGGGCTTGCGCGACCCGCTGCGCGAACGCGTCGAACTCCGGCTCGGCCTTCTCGCCCAACCCCAGCTGCCGCAACCGCGCCGCGCGTTCCGCCGCGTGCTTGTCCACCGGGGTCAGGTGCCGGTTGCCGGCGTCGTCGAAGGTGGTCATGAGGAGGCTCCAGGTTCCATCGGATTCTACAGTGGACGGGAGGTGAGGACGTGCTCGGTCAGCTGGACGAGCACCGAGGCCGCCGAGCGGCGGTCGCGCGCGTCGCACATCACGACCGGGATGTGCGGCTTGATGTCCAGCGCCTCCCGCACCTCCTCGGGGCGGTAGTAGTAGCTGCCGTCGAACTGGTTGACCGCGACGACGAAGTCGATGCCGCGCTGCTCGAAGAACTCGACGGCGGCGAAGCAGTCCTCCAATCGCCGGGTGTCGGCCAGGACCACGGCACCGAGCGCGCCGCGCACCAGGTCCTCCCACATGAACCAGAACCGCTCCTGGCCGGGCGTGCCGAAGAGGAACAGCACGATGTTCTGCGGGTCGAACGTGATCCGCCCGAAGTCCATGGCCACGGTGGTCGTGGTCTTGTCACCGACGCCCGACAGGTCGTCGGTGCCGATGCTGGCGACGGTGAGGGTCTCCTCGGTGGTGAGCGGTTCGATCTCGCTGACCGACCGGACGAACGTGGTCTTCCCGACCCCGAACCCGCCCGCGATCAGGAACTTGAATGCGGTCGGGAACAGCTCAGAGCTGTCGGAGACCATGCAGCAACGCCTCCAGTTGTTCTCGGTCCGGCATCTCGGTCGGCACGCGCGTGGTGACCGCGCCCCAGTCGATGAGGTCGGACAGCAGTACCTTGGTGACCACGGCTGGCTGCCGCAGGTGGGCGGAGACCTCGGCGACCGAGGTGGCGACCCGGCAGAGCTCCAGCATCTTCGCGTGCGTCGGTTCCACCCGGTCCGGGGAGACGCGACCGGTCGAGCGCACCAGAGACTGCAGCGACAGCGCGGTGGACGGCTTGGTCCGGCCGTTGGTGAGCGAGTACGGCCGCAGCAGGGGGCCGGCCTCGCCGTCCACCCACATCTTCTCCGGCGGTCTCGACATGCTCACCTGCCCAGGTCGCCGGAACTCCGGGCAGCCGCGGGCTGCCGCGACGCCGTGCTGAGGTGCGACGGCACCCGCTTGACCAGCTGGGCGATCTCGTAGCCCAGCACGGCGGCGTCGGCCTCCGGGGTGGCCACCACGACGAGCACCGCGCCCGGTCCGGCCGCGGAGACGAAGAAGATCACGTCGTCGAACTCCGCCACCACCTGGCGCACTCCGCCGCCCGAGCCGAAGCGCTGCCCGCCGTTGCGGGCCAGCGAGCACTGCGCGGCCGCCCAGGCGGCCAGCGCGTCGGCCTCGTCAGCCTCCAGCCCGTGGTGGTAGCGGCGCAGCCCGTCCGAGGACGCCAGCAGCGCGCAGCGGGTGTGCGGGACCCGTCGCACGAGGTCGGCGAGCAGCCAGCTCAGGTCCGATGTGGAACCGGGCACCTCATTGGCCATGGTTCGAGAACTCCTTGGGATGCAGGGGAGAGGGAACGTGCGGGCGGATCACACGGCGCGGTCGTCGGGACGGCTGTCGGAGCTGCCGCCCTCGACGCCCTGCCGATAGGCCGCCCACAAGCCGGGGTTGGGGCCACCCCGTGGTGTGTTGTCGGCCTGCGAGCCGCCTCCAGCGAGCTGCGGCGCGACGTAGCTCTTGGTGCGGTCGCGCCGGGGCAGCGGCGGGCGCTTCTCGTCGTTGAGAACCTTCTCCCCGGGGAACTGCCCGGTGTGACCCTGCTCGCTCGGGAACTGCGCGGTGGAGAACTGCGCGGTCGAGTCTGGAGTGGACGGAGTGGGGACGGTGCCGGAGTGCCTCCCGTAGCCCCGCGTCCCGTTCCCGTTGGCGCCGGACAGGCTTTCCACGGGTGCGCGGTGGACACCGCGGCGGGTGCCGTTCTCGGGCGCGGCGACGGGTTCCGGCGACGGCCAGGCCTCGAAGGTCCGCGCCGGCGTGGCGCGGGTGGCCGGTTCGGACGCGGCCGGTTCGAGCTCGGCGGCCGGCTCCGGCTGCGGAGCGGGCTCCGGGGCGACGATGGCGTCGACGGGGGACTTCTCCGGCTCGGTGCCGTCGTCCTCGCCGAGCAGCTTGTTGGGGATCACCACGTGGGCGTCCGTTCCGCCGTACATGTTGTTCTCGAGCTCGACGGCGACCTGGTGGCGCTGGCTGAGCTGCGCGACCACGTACAGGCCGATCCGGCCGTCTTTGAGGCGCTCGTCGCGGTCGACCGCGCCCGGGTCGGCGAGCAGCTGGTTCAGCGCGGCGCGGTCGGCCGTCCCGATGCCGAGCCCGCGGTCCCGGATGTCGATGGCCAGACCCGCGGTCACCCGCTGGGTGCTCACCGTGACCTGGGTGTCGGGCTCGGAGAAGGAGGTCGCGTTCTCGACGAGCTCGGCGACCAGGTGGATGACGTCGGCGACCGCGTGGCCGTGCAGCGTGCCGTCGACCGGCGGGATCACCTTCACGCGGGCGTAGTGCTCGACCTCGGCGACCGCCGAGCGCAGCACGGTGTACATCGCGACCGGCTTGCTCCACTGGCGCCGCGGCATCGAGCCGCCCAGCACCGCGAGGCTCTCCGCCTGCCTGCGGACCCCGGTGACCAGGTGGTCGACCGCGAACAGGCCCTTGAGCAGGTCCGGGTCCTCGACGCGCTGCTCGAGGTCGTCGAGCCGCTGGATGGCGCGGTGCGCCAGCGACTGCACGCGGCGGGCGATGTTGGCGAACACCGCCACGCTCGGGTCACCGGCCGCGCCGCTCTCGGCGAACTGGTGCATGCGCACCACGGCGAACTCGGCGGCGGCCTGCGCCTGCCGGATGTCGTGCGCCAGCAGCTCGAAGGGGTCGGAGGACGGTCCGGGTTCTCCGGTGGGCCACGTCGGCGCGGGCTGCTCGCCCGCCTGCACCCGTTCCACCAGCTGCGGGAGTTCTTCGCGTCCCTGGGTGATCTCGCGGCGCAGCACGTCGATCCACTGCCGCTCGCGGCGCGCGGTCTCCTCGAGGGCCCGCTGCACGTCCCGGGAGGAGTCCTCGACCCGCTCGTTGAGCTCGGTGGCCGTGGCGGTCGCCTTGCGGAAGGCGAGGACGAGGAGGGTGGTGCAGGCGATGCCCCCGACGCCGAGCACTGCGTAGTTCGCCTCGACGGGGAGGTCGATGGCCAGCACGATCGCCGCGGCGATCCCCAGCACGGCCATCACGGCCAGCGGGAGCATGACCATGCGTTGCAGCTCGGGCCGCAGGTCTTCGTCCGCACCGGGCGACGGAGCGGATAACCGCTCGGGCTCCGATGCGGTATGAGGATGTTCAGACATCAGCGTCCTTGGTCGGGGGGTCGGCGACGGGCGCGAGGGCCGGGGTCGGGGCGTCGCCGCGGGACTACTGGTGTTGTTCAGTTGTTGATCAACTTGAGCACCCGGCTGATCCTAGCGACCTCGGGGGAGTCCCAGTAGTGAGGGTGTTGCGCACCCAGGAAGTTCCTGGCTGGCCTGCGGAATCGGTGCAGAGGGCCGCGTGCGTGGGCAGAATTCCCAGCGTGTGCGCGGAAAACGACCGCGACGGGTGCCGACGGTCGCGCCGCGCGCGGCGTGGGCGCCACCGGGCGGGTGGTGCGGTCCTGTGCTCCCCCGGAACGGGCAGTTGACCTGTGCGAACGGCCCTCCTCCGGCGACCGGGCGCGATCATGCGTTGGACCGTTCGGGTGATTTTGGACAAACCGATCGATGGTCGCAGTCCGGGACCGTGCCTGATCAGCTGGTGATGTCCTTGCGCTGGAACCGCCAGACCGCCAGGACCACGAACAGCGTCGCGTAGGCCAGCGCGGAGAAGGCCCCGTGCGCGACCTCCGTCCAGTCCGCCTCCGCGCCGAGGAGGTCGGCGTACGCGGTGGAGTAGTGCGTCGGCAGGTAGGTGCGCAGGCTCCCCAACGCGGTGATCTGGTCCAGGATCTCCGACAGGATCGACACCAGGACCGCCCCGCCGACCGCGCCCAGCGGGGCGTCGGTGCTCACGCTCAGCCACAGCGCCAGACCCGCGATCCAGCTCAGGTGCACGGCCAGGTACGCGGTGGCCGCCGCCAGGCTCGCGACGCCGGCCGGGAAGGGCACCGATTCGCCCGTGGTCGTCACCATGTGCCCCGCGCCGTACCAGAGCACGCCCACGCCGAGCGAGATCGCGGTCAGCAGCGCCAGCCCGAACACCGAGAGCAGCCCGGCGACGACGGCCTTCTGCCGCAGCAGCCGCACGCGCGGTACCGGCGCCGCCAGCAAGTACTTCAGGCTGGACCAGGACGCCTCGCTGGCCACGGTGTCACCGAAGAACAACGCCACCACCACGACCAGCAGGAAGCTCGTCGAGGCGAACAGGGTGAACACCGCGAAGTTCAGACCGCTCGCGGTGGCCATGTCGGCGAAGGTCCGGCCCCGGCTGCCCGCGTCACCGATCTCGAACGACAGCAGCAGCACCACCGGCAGCACGACCAGGAAGCCCAGCGTCAGCCGGGTGCGGCGGCGGCGCAGCTGGCGGGCCAGCTCCACCCGCACCGGCAGCGTCCGCTCCGCCCGGTAGCCCTCGACGCCGCCGTCCGGCTGCACCGCGTGGCTGCGCCCCGAGCGCACCACCGCGGTCTCGGTGGTGTCCAGCTGCCCGACCTTGGCGACGGGCTGCGGCTCGTCGGTCACCGGTTCTCCTCTCCGACCAGCTGCAAGAAGGCGTCCTCCAACCGGCGGCGCGGTCCGACCCGGTGCACCGCGATCCCGGCGTCGACGAGCACGTTGACCGCGATGGCGGCGGTGTGCCCCGCCAGGTCGGCGTGCACCAGGTCACCGTCGACCTCCACCTGGCCGAGCCCCTCGATGGTGCGCAGCGCCGCGGCGGCCTGCTGCGGCTGGTCGACCCGGAAGGTCGCCGCCCCGTCGACGGCCGCGATGTCGGCCACGCTGCCACTGGTCACCAGCCGCCCGTTGTGCATCACCACCACGTGCGTGCAGGTCTGCTCCACCTCGGCGAGCAGGTGGCTGGACACCAGCACGGACCGCCCGGTGGCGGCGTAGCGGTGCAGGATCTCGCGCATCTGGTGGATCTGCGGCGGGTCCAGCCCGTTGGTCGGTTCGTCGAGCACGAGCAGCTCGGGCAGCCCGAGCATCGCCTGGGCGATCGCCAGCCGCTGCTTCATGCCCTGGCTGTAGCCGCGGACGCGGCGGTGCGCGGCGCTGCCCAGCCCGGCGATCTGCAGGACCTCGTCGAAGCGGGCCTGCAGCATGGGCCGCCCGGTCGCCGCCCAGTAGTACCGGAGGTTGTCCACACCTGACAGGTGCGGCAGGAAGCCCGGGGACTCCACCAGCGCGCCGACCCGCGACAGCACCGGCGCCCCGGGCACCAGCCGGTGCCCGAAGACGCGGATCTGGCCGCTGCTCGGCCGCAGCAGCCCCAGCAGCATGCGCAGCGTGGTGGTCTTGCCCGCTCCGTTGGGGCCGAGCAGGCCGACGATCTGGCCGCGCTCCACCCGCATGGACAGCTCCTGCACGGCGGCCGGCTTGTCCGGGTACGACTTGGTCAGCCCGGCGATCACCAGCGGCGTGTCGGCCAGCAGCGGGTCGGGGGCGTCGGCGGTGCCGCGCCGGATCCGCGAGATCACCCAGGCGAGCAGCACCAGACCGGCCAGCACCCCGATGCCCACCAGCGGTGCGACCGGGACCTCCTGACCGCTGGTCGCCGTCCCGTGCACCGAGGGCACCGACACCGAGCCGTCCCCGGCCAGCCCGACCAGGTGCACGGCGGGTTCCCGCGGCACCGCGTAGGCCTGGTCGGTGGTGGTCACGGCCAGCTCCAGGCGGTGCCCGGCCTCCAGCGGGTGCACCACGCCGGGCAGCGTGACGTCGACCTCGACCGGCGTCCCGTCCGGCGGCAGGCCCGTGACGTGCATCGGGGCGACCGCGTTGCCGAGCAGCGTGCGCTTCTGCTCGGGGTCGACGTCGTAGAGCTTGGCGAACAGCACCGCGCTGCCGGTGCTGGGCTGGCCCGGCACCGAGGCCACCGACAGCCGGGTCCGGGGGGTGCCGGAGATCAGCAGCTGGCTCTCCAGCGGGTCGGTGCGGAACACCGCCGTCTGCCCGGGCAGGTCCCGCGCCAGCGACTGGCCGAGGCTGCCCGCCGCGTCGAGCACCTGCCCGGCACCGGGCAGGGAACTGGTCGTCGCCGGGCTGCCGCCGGGCGGGTTGACCACCTCGGTGGGCGGCCCGTGCAGGCCGAGCGAGAAGCGCGGGGTGCGCTCGGTGCCCGCCACCCCCGGGTAGGCCTCGGCGGTGATGGTGCGGACCGGGATCTCGCCGTTGCGCTGCGGCCGCCCGGCGATGTCGAACAGGAAGCCCGTACCGGGGTCGGGCACCGGTTCCACCCCGCCGAGGTGCGCGGCGAACCAGTCGCCGATCTGCCGGCGCAGCTCGGGACCCGGTTGACCGCCGTCGTGGCCCCCGGCGAACCAGATCGTCTTGACCTTGCCGCCGGCCGCGGCGATCTGCCGGGCGTTGGCGTCGGCCTGGTCGAGGCCGAACAGGGTGTCCCGCTCGCCCTGCACCAGCAGGGTGGGGATGTCGATGCCCGCGGTGACCGACTTCGGCGAGACCCGGTCCAGCAGGTCCAGCGTCGCCCGCCCGGCTCGCCCGGTCTGCGCCACCTCGCTGTAGGCGGCGCACACCTGCTCGGTGAAGTTGCCGCAGGTCAGCGGCTGTCCCTGGGGGTCGGTGGCGCCACCGGCGGGACCGGACCCGGAGGGTGCGGCGGCCCGCGGCGCGCTGCCGGTGGCGAACAGCATCCCGGCCCACGCCTGCTTGAACACGCCGTGGTCGGTCGACGAGCCCCGGGCCGGGGTCGTGCCGGGCTCGGCGCTGCGGCTGGCGTTGTTGGGCAGCAGCGCCTGGCCGAGGTCGTTGTAGGTCATCACCGGCGCGATCGCGTCGACCCGCGGGTCCTTGCCGGCCAGCAGCAGGCTCAGCGCCCCGCCGTAGGAGGCGCCGGTGACGCCGACCCGCGGGTCGCCGTCGCCGTCGCGGGACACCTCGGGCTGGCGGGCGAGCCAGTCCAGCAGCTGCTGGGCGTCCTTGACCTCGTAGTCCGGGTCGTTCAGCGCGATCTTGCCGGTGCTGCGGCCGAAGCCGCGGGCGGAGTAGGTGAGCACGGTGAAGCCGCGCTGCACCAGTTCCCGCGCCTGCGCGGCGGTGTCCGCCTTGCTGCCGCCGAACCCGTGCGCGAGCAGGATCGCCGGCGCCGGCGTCTCGGCCGGGGCGTAGAGGGTGACGTCGATCTGGACCCGCTGGTCGTCGTTCGGTCCGTCCAGCACGTCCACCATCGCTTCGCGCGGTGGCTCGGGCGCGGCTCGGGGCGGCTGCTCGCCGGCCCAGAGGACGACCGTGATCACCACCACGGCGATGCAGGACAGCGCGGCCAGCACGAGGCGCGTGCGGCGGCGACGGGAGGCGGACACGTTTTCGACAGTAGGGGAAGACGGCAGCACCGGTTCGGATCCAGACGAGTGCGAAGACAAGACGCTATGAACCAGAGACCAAACAGCAACCGGACACGTCGTCGTGCCCGGTGTCGGGTCGTGGCCGCATCCCCGCGTGCGGTCCCGGTCACGGCCGGGTGCCGGTGATCATAGCGGTGATCGGAGGAAACGCAATGGTCCCGTCGGCCGCCGTCGGGGGGATGTGCGGGCGTTCCCCTTTGCCGAGGGTGGGCCCTGGCCGTACGGTCCCTGCGTGACGTGCGTTGCTCATGGCCACCCCCACTGGTGCCGCGAGCCGCGCATCGGCGACAATCTTGGCAAGTGGAGGGGAGTATTCCTTCGCGGCGGCGTCGTCATCACGGAACTTGCCTGGACAAGCCCGGTGCCGTCGACCGGCCTCAGGTCGGTGGAAGAGACCTCCGGTCCCTTGGCGCATGATGCCCTGAACCGGAGGTGATCCATGGGTGCCGACGTGACGTTGCTCGCCCAGCAGGCACAGCGAGCGGTCGACCGGCTCGATGTCGCGTGGTGGGTGTGGGTCGCCACGCTCGGCGGCTTGGCTCTCCTGTTGCTCCTCGACCTGGTGATCGTGGACCGCAAGCCGCACACGGTCACCACGGGTGAAGCGGCGAAGTGGGTCACCTTCTACATCGCGTGCGCGATCGTGTTCGGCATCGGTGTCTGGGTCTTCGGCGACCCGCACTTCGCGATCCAGTACTTCACCGGTTACATCACCGAGTACTCGCTGAGCATCGACAACCTGTTCATCTTCATGGTGATCATGTCGAGCTTCGCGGTGCCGTCGATCCACCAGCACCGCGTGCTGCTGATCGGCATCCTGCTGGCCCTGGTGATGCGCGGTGTGTTCATCGCTGTCGGCGCCGCGCTGATCGCGAAGTTCGTCTGGATCTTCTTCATCTTCGGTGCCTTCTTGATCTGGACCGCGATCAGCATGGTCCGCAAGAAGGACGAGGACGAGGAGTACGAGGAGAACGCCGTCGTCCGCTGGGTGCGGAAGGTGTTCCCGGTGACCGAGGAGTACCACGGTCACAAGTCGGTCGTGAAGATCGACGGCAAGAAGTTCCTGACCCCGATGTTCGTGGTGATCGTGGCGATCGGCAGCGCCGACCTGCTGTTCGCCGTCGACTCCATCCCGGCCATCTTCGGCATCACCCAGGACCCGTTCCTGGTGTTCACCGCCAACGCCTTCGCCCTCATGGGGCTCCGGCAGCTGTACTTCCTGCTCGGCGGGCTGGTGGACAAGCTGATCTACCTGTCGGTCGGCCTGGCCGTGATCCTCGGGTTCATCGGCATCAAGCTGATCCTCCACGCGTTCCACGAGTACCACCTGGTGCCGGAGTGGCTGGAGATCAACAACTGGATGTCCCTGGGCTTCATCGTGGTGGTGCTGCTGATCACCACGTGGGCCAGCCTGGCCAAGGCCAGGAAGAACGGCGAAGAGGGAGCGGAGCAGGAGCAGGCCGAGAAGAGGGCCTGATCGCCCGACCCAGCGCAGCGCGGCCGCGGGCCCTCGCCGAGGGCCCGCGGCCGCGGACGTTCGAGCGTCAGTCGAGGAGTGTGTAGCTGAGCTCCCGGCACACGCGTCCCAGCGGTACGTCCAGCCCCGGGTGGCTCAGCGGTAGCAGGACGTCGGGGGAGTCGGGCAGGGCCGTGGCCGCCGGCGGGTCCCAGAGGCACAGCGACGGGTTCCCGGCGTCCATCGACGACCGGTACCAGAGGCCGTCCAGCTCGGGGTAGGCCGCGCGGATGCCGCGGGCCCACGCCTGGGTGCGCAGCTTCGGACCGGTGGCGATCGCCTGCGAGGCGCCGGCGCGGGTGGGCCACAGGCCGGTCAGGTCCAGCAGCCGCAGCGTCCGCCGTGGACGGAACAGCACCAGGTACGGGCCGCGGGTGCGCCGGTCCACTGTGGAAGTCGCCTGGAACACCTCGGCGATGCAGGTCTGCACGGACAGCGAGAAGTACAGCACGCCGTGCTCCCGGGTGACGGTCGGCCCGCCCTGCGAGTTGGGCAGGTGCGGGTCGAACCGGGCGTGCGGCAGCGGCCCGGCGTAGCGGAAGCTGTTCCACTGCTGCGGGTGGTTGCCCTCAGTGGTGAACACGCGCACCAGGCGAGTACCGGCCGGCACCGCGATGACGTCTTCGGTGCGCCGGAGCATCGCCTGCAGCACAGCGGGAGCAGGCGGCTGGGGTAGCCGTGCCATGGAGGTCCTGGTGTGGTGTCTCGAAGGTGGGGGTGAAGCGCTCAGGCCGGGGTGCCGATGGTCGCGGCGAGCTCGGCCACCCGCTGCGGGTCGCCGCCGGCCAGCAGCCACTCGCGCGGGCTCGCGGGGCGGTCCCCGAGTTCGAGGTCCTCCTGCGGCGTGGTCATGAAGTTGGCCAGCACCAGCGCGGGCTGGTCGACGGGCATCAGCGCGAGCACGGTTTCCAGGCCCGGGAGCACGTCGGAGTCGGTGAACTGCCACGCGGGCAGCCGCCACCCGCCGCGGTCCTTCCAGCCGATCAGCCTGCGTTCGCTGATCCGGTGGCGGATCCGGCTGGTGTCCACCCCGATCCGCTCGGCGGCCTGGCTGACCGACAGCGCGGTGTCGCGCAGCACGGCTTGCTCGGCGACGGTGCGGGCCCGGGGGTCGACGTCGACATCGCTGAGCGGCGTCAGGTCCAGCCCTGCCTCGCTGAGGGCGACCCGCTCCGCGTCGGTGAAGTGCGCGGCTGGGTCCCCCTGGGGCGAGGTGAGCTTCTTGGCTGCGTCCTCGACCAGGGTGAGGAATTCGTTGGCGGTGACCTTTAAACCGGCTCGGGCCAACACGGTCTCCAGCGCGACTGACATGCCTCCAGGGTAACGCGGGGAGCGGGAAATGTGTGCGCGAACGTGCGCCTGGTGCGAAATCTCACTTTTCGTAGCATGTGGATTGCGCACCGTGACGGAGGTGCGACTCCGGTCGGGTCGTGCGGGCGGCGTGGTCGTGGGCCGAATGCCCGACCGGAGTCGCGGATGATTACGGCAGCGTGTCCAGGTGGGCCCGGACCGGGTCAGAGAAGGCGTTGCCGTTGCTGGCGTCCCAGTTGATGGACCACGTCATGACGCCGCTGAGCTCGGGGTGCGGCTGGTCCGGGGTGTACTGCCCGCAGTTCTGCCCCGCGGTCAGGCAGTCCAGCGCGGCGGTGACCACCGACGGCTCCACGTAGCCGCTGCCGGCCGCCGACGGTGCGGCGGGCAGTCCCAGGGACACCTGGTCCGGGCGCAGCACCTGCAGCAGGGTGCACGCCTGTGCGGTGATGAAGTCGACCGAGCCCTGGTCGTGGACCTGGCCGTCGCAGCCGTTCATGGAACCGGAGTTGTAGTACTGGGTGTGCACGACGGTGATGACGTCCTTGAGGTTCTCGGCCAGCTGCAGGTAGGCCCCGCCGGGCTGCACGTCGAGCGTCTGCGGCGCCATGGTCAGCAGGAACCCGTCGCCCACCTGTTCGCGCAACTGCCGGACTGCGCTGGTGGTGCCGTCGACGTCGATCCCGTGCTCCAAGTCAATGTCCAACCCGTCGATGCCGTATTCGGCAAGTACCTTTCCAACCGAATCGACGAAGCTGGCCACATTGGCCTCCGAGCTCAAGTCGACGTTGCCCAGTTCGCCGCCGACCGACAGCACGAACGACGTTCCCTCGTCCTTCTTCGCCGCGATGTCGGCCTTGAGCTGCTCGTCCGTGTAGCCGCCGAGCGCCTCGGACAGCTCCGGGTCGACGCCGAAGGTGACCGCGCCGGGGCGGTCCGGGTCGGCGTTGGCGAACGCCAGGGCGACCAGGTCGTAGTTCGGGGAGATGTCGCTGACCCGCAGCGGCTGGGCGTTGTTGACGAAGTTCTGCCAGTAGCCGGTGAGCTGGTGCTTCGGCAGGGCCTGCGGCGCGTCGGCGGTGGCCGTCGGGGCGAGCGCGAGCGCGGCCGCTGCCGCGGTGGCCAGCGTGGCCAGGCGTCTCATCATGCGTACCTCCGGGGATCGGGACCGGACGTGTGTTCGCACAGTGGACTAGACCAGTCGCGTGGTCAACGGTTTGGCGAGCTTGCGAAGCCGGGAGGGTTGACGCGGCCGGGCGTGGGTCGTTGACTGTGACGTACCGACTGGTCGGTCTCAACGTGGAGGTGGCGAGGTGGGCAGCCCGTACGACGCACGACCCTGGCTGGAGCTCTACGGCGACGCGATGCCGAAGGCGATCGAACCGCCGTACGAGACCATGCTCGAGCTGTTCGCGGCCGTCCGTGAGCAGCACCCGGACCGCGTCGCCATCACCTACTTCGACGGCCGGCTCACCTTCCGCGAGCTCGACGAGCTCAGCGACGGACTGGCGCAGCACTTCGCCGACCACGGCGTCGTCGCCCGGGACCGGGTCGCGCTGTACCTGCAGAACGTGCCGCAGTTCGCCATCGCCCTGCTGGCCGCGTGGAAGGTGGGGGCGATCGCCGTCCCGCTCAACCCGATGTACCGCAGCCGCGAGCTGACCCGGATCCTCGGCGACTGCCGGCCCACCGCGGTGGTGTCCTCCGAGCAGGGGTGGCACGAGGTGCTCGGTGAGCTCGCCGGAGCGCTCGGGGTGCGCGTCGCGGTCACCACGAGCGAGCTGGACCTGCAGACCCGCCACGACCCGCGGCTGTTCGCCCGCGCGGAGCGGCGGCCCGCCGCCGGGTGCGCGGACCTGCTGGCCGTGGCGCGGGCCAACGTCGGCCGCCGCCCGGCAGCGCCGCAGCTGTCCGGCTCGGACATCGCGCTGCTCGTCTACACCTCCGGCACCAGCGGGGTGCCCAAGGGCGCCACCAACACCCACGCCAACGTGGTGTTCAACTCCGAGGGCTCGGCCATCCGGATCCGGGAGGTGCCCGGCGGCGGGATCTTCGGGCTGGCGCCGCTGTTCCACATCACCGGCCTGGTCTGCCAGCTGGGCGGGGCGCTGGCCGCCGGTCGGCAGCTCGACCTGGTGTACCGCTTCGAGCCGGGGGTGGTGCTCGACGCGCTCGCCGAGCACCGGCCGTGCTTCATGGTCGGCCCCTCCACCGCGTACATGGCGTTGATGAACCACCCGGACGTCACGCCCGACCACTTCTCGTCGCTGCAGCTGGTCCACTCCGGCGGGGCGCCGCTGCCGTCGGCGGTGGTCGAGGCGTTCCGCGAGCGGTTCGGGCACTACATCCGCAACGGCTACGGGCTCACCGAGACCACCGCGACCGCGACCTCGGTGCCCGCGCACCTGGAGGCGCCGGTGGACGAGGCGTCCGGCACCCTCAGCGTCGGGCTCCCCACCTACAACACCGTGGTGCGCGTCGTCGACGACCACGGCGCCGACGTGCCGGTGGGCGAGGTCGGCGAGATCGTCATCGAGGGCCCGATGGTGGTGCCCTCCTACTGGGACAAGCCGGAGGAGACCGCGGCCGGGATCCGCGACGGGCGGCTGCACACCGGCGACATCGGGTTCATGGACGCCCAGGGCTGGTTCTACGTGGTGGACCGCAAGAAGGACATGATCAACGCGTCCGGCTTCAAGGTGTGGCCGCGGGAGGTGGAGGACGTCCTCTACGGCCACCCCGCGGTGCGGGAGGCCGCCGTGGTCGGCGTGCCCGACCCCTACCGCGGTGAGACGGTCAAGGCGTTCGTGAGCCTGCGCCACGGCGCCTCGGCGGAGCCGGAGGAACTGGTCGCGCACTGCAAGGCGCAGCTGGCGGCCTACAAGTACCCGCGCAGCGTCGAGATCATCGACGAGCTGCCGAAGACGGCCACGGGGAAGATCCTGCGGCGCCAGCTGCGGGACACCGCGCGGACGGCCGAGTAGCGCGCCGCGATCCCCGTGGGGCCGCGTCCAGGGAATCGAACGGAAGCCGCTCGGGTCGGGTGGTCGGCGGAGAGGAAGGAAGTAGATGAGCAAGCGCTTCGACGGTCGGGTGGCGATCGTGACCGGCGCGAGCCGGGGGATCGGCCTGGCCATCGCCCAGCGGCTGGTGGCCGAGGGCGCGAAGGTGACCGTGACCGCGCGCAAGCCCGAGCCGCTGGCCGAGGCGGTCTCCGGGCTGGGCGGCGCCGAGCACGCCCTCGGCATCGCGGGCAAGGCGGACAACGCCGAGCACCAGGCCGAGGTGGTCGAGCGGACGGTCGAGACGTTCGGCAAGGTCGACCTGCTGGTGAACAACACCGGGATCAACCCCGCCTACGGCCCGCTGCTCGACGTGGACCTCGGCATCGCGCGCAAGTCGTTGGAGGTCAACGTGCTCGCCGCGCTGTCGTGGACCCAGCGGGTGCACCGGGCGTGGATGGGCGAGCACGGCGGTGCGGTGCTCAACGTGTCCTCGGTGGCCGGCCAGCGGCCCGCGCCGGGGATCGGTTTCTACGGCGCCACCAAGGCGATGCTGTCCTACATCACCAAGGACCTCGCGGTGGAGCTCGGCCCGAAGGTCCGGGTCAACGCCATCGCGCCGGCGGTGGTCAAGACGAAGTTCGCCACCGCGCTCTACGAGGGCCGCGAGGAGGAGGTGGCCGCGCAGTACCCGTTGCAGCGGCTGGGGATCCCGGAGGACATCAGCGGCGCGGCGGCGTTCCTGCTCTCCGACGAGGCGTCCTGGATCACCGGGCAGGTCCTGGTGCTCGACGGCGGCGTGACGCTGAGGGGCGGTGTGTGAGGTGCAGCTCGCTGGTTCCGCGGTGGTGATCACCGGTGGGGGCAACGGGATCGGTGCCGCGATGGCCCGCAAGTTCGCCGGGCTCGGGGCGCGGGTCGTGCTGGCCGATGTGGACACCGAGGCCGTCCAGCGGGTGGCGGCGGAGGTCGGCGGGCTGGCGGTGCCGGGTGACGCCGCGAGCGAGGACGGGGTGCGCGCGCTCGTCGACGCCGCCCTGGGCGAGCACGGGCGGATCGACCTGTTCTGCGCCAACGCCGGGATCTCCCGCGGTGGCGGCCCGGAGGCCGACGAGGCGGCGTGGGCCGACTCCTGGGAGACCAACGTGATGGCGCACGTCCGCGCGGCCCGCGCCGTGCTGCCGCACTGGCTGGAGCGCGGGCAGGGGCACTTCCTGGCCACGGTGTCGGCCGCGGGGCTGCTGACCATGCTCGGTGCCGCGCCGTACTCGGTGACCAAGCACGCGGCGCTCGGCTTCGCCGAGTGGCTGGCGATCACCTACGCCGACCGGGGCATCACCGTGCAGGCGCTGTGCCCGCAGGGGGTGCGCACGAACATGCTCGGCTCCAGCGGGAGCGCGGGCAAGGTGCTGCTCGACGAGGGAGCGCTGGAACCCGAGCAGGTCGCCGACGTGGTCGCCGACTCGCTGGACAGCGGCGAGTTCCTCGTCCTGCCGCACCCCGAGGTCGCCGACTACTACGCGCTGCGCGCCGCCCAGCCGCAGCGGTGGCAGGCGGGCATGCGCAAGCTCCAGCGCAAGCTCGGCTGACGGGCGGGGTCCGCCGGTCCGCCGCTGCGGCGGGCCGGCGGGTCGATACGCTGGAGCGGGGATGGACAGGGGAGGTGGACCATGGCGCGGGTGGCCAACGGCCGCACCACCGCGGTGATGGCGACGGGGGACGAGCCGGTCCCGCAGCGGTTGCTGTCGGTGGCCACGCGACTGTTCGCCGAGCAGGGCTACGAGCTGACCTCGGTGCAGCAGATCGTCGACGCCGCCGGGGTCACCAAGGGGGCGATGTACCACTACTTCGGCTCCAAGGACGACCTGCTCTACGAGATCTACGCGCGGGTGCTGCGCGTGCAGCACGCGCGGATGGAGAGCGCGGCCGACAGCGACGCTCCGGTGGACGAGCGGCTGCACGCGGTGGCCGCCGACGTCGTCGCCACGACGGCGGCGAACCTGGACGACACGAAGATCTTCTTCCGCTCGATGCACCTGCTGCACCCGGACAAGCAGGCGGAGGTCCGGGCGGAGCGCCGCCGCTACCACGAGCGGGTGTGCGCGCTGATCGAGGAGGGCCAGCGCGCCGGGGTGTTCCGCGCGGACAAGTCACCGGACCTGGTGGTGGACTTCTTCTTCGGTGCGGTGCACCACCTCGGCACCTGGTTCCGCCACGACGGCGAGCTCACCGGGGAGCAGGTCGGGGAGCAGTTCGCCGACCTGCTGCTGGCCTCGCTGCGCCCCTGATCCCGCTGGCGCCGGGCGGTCTCCACCGGTCTTGACCGGGCGTTGCCGAGGTGCGAGATTCCTCGCGGTCGCAGCGAAGCGGCCGTTCCCGCTCCGGACACTGGTGGTCACATGAGCAGCTACGCGCGCCGTCCTTGGCTGGCCCACTACGGAGACCTCCCGGCGGACATCGAGGTCGAGCACGGCACCGCGCTCGAGATGTTCCGCGCCTCCGTCGCCCGTGCCCCGGGGACCACGGCGATCCGGTACTTCGACGCCGAACTCACCCTGGCCGATGTGGACTCCGCGTCCGACGCGCTCGCGGTCGCGTTGCAGGACGGCGGTTTCCGCTCCGGTGACCGGCTCGGCGTCTACGTGCAGAACGACCCCGCGTTCGTGATCGCGGTGGTGGCCGCGTGGAAGGCCGGGGGCGCGGCCGTGGTCATCAACCCGATGAACAAGGCGCGGGAACTCACCTACCTGCTGGCCGATTCCGGCGCGACGGCGTTGGTGTGCCTGGACGAACTGCACGAGTCGGTCGCGGCGGAGGTCCTCGCTTCCGGCGCCACGCGGGTGTTGACCGTCATCACCTGCTCGGCGCGGGACTGGCAGACCCGTGACGACCCGCGCGTGCTGCCGCAGCGGGAGGTGCGCCGCGGCGGGACGCTGGACCTGCTCGAGCTGCTGGACCGCTGCGCGGGGCGCACGCCGGTGGCCGACCCGCCGTCGCCCGACGACGTCGCGGTGCTGACCTACACCTCGGGCACCACCGGGGAACCCAAGGGCGCGATGAACACCCACGCCGTGATCGCGTTCAACGCGCAGGCGTTCCGCGACTGGATGGGGATGACGCCGGACGACAGCGTGCTGGCCGTCGCCCCGCTGTTCCACATCACCGGGCTGGTCGGGCACTTCGCGCTGGCCCTGCTGGTGCCGTGCCCGCTGGTGCTGACGCACCGGTTCCAGCCGGAAGTGGTGCTCGACGCGATCCGCGAGCACCGCCCGACCTTCACCGTCGGGGCGATCACCGCGTTCATCGCGCTGAGCGGGGTGGAGGGGTTGACGGCGGAGGACTTCCGCTCGTTCCGGTTGGTCTACTCGGGCGGGGCACCGGTGCCGCCCGCGGTGAACCAGCAGTTCCTGGAGCGGACCGGGCACTACATCCACAACGCCTACGGCCTGACCGAGTCCACGTCGATCACCCACCTCGTGCCGCCGGGTGCGCGGGCGCCGGTGGACCCCACCTCCGGGGCGCTGTCGATCGGGCTGCCGATCTTCGGCACCTCGGTGCGCATCCTCGACGACTCCGGCGAAGAGGTGCCGGTCGGCGAGGTGGGCGAGATCGCGATCGCCGGCCGCCAGGTGGTGCCGGGGTACTGGGGCAAGCCGGAGGCGACGGCGGCGGCGCTGCCCGGCGGCGAGCTGCGCACCGGCGACGTCGGGTTCATGGACGCCGACGGCTGGTTCTACGTGGTGGACCGCAAGAAGGACATGATCAACGCGGCGGGGTACAAGGTGTGGCCCCGCGAGGTGGAGGACGTCCTCTACGACCACCCGGCGGTGCTGGAGGCGGCGGTGGTGGGGGTCCCGGACCCCTACCGCGGGGAGACGGTCAAGGCCTTCGTGGTGCTGAAGCCGGGGGCCGCGGCGACCGAGGAGGACCTGGTCGACCACTGCAAGGCGCGCCTGGCGGCCTACAAGTACCCGCGCCAGGTCCAGCTGGTGCCCGAGCTGCCGAAGACCCCCACCGGCAAGATCCTCCGCCGCCAGCTCCGCGACCAGTGACCGCGACGGGACCGCGCACCACCGACCGCGCGGTGCGCGAAGGGCCGCCGCACCTCGTGCGCGCTCACGCGAGCGGGCCCGGGCGTGGAGGAGTTTCACGTTCCCTGTGGGGTCAGCGGGGAGTGAAGTTGTTTCGGGTTCGTTGCGTTCGGGGCGAGGGGTTGCGCTGGCCGAGGACGGGGAGGTTCGCTACCGCTCACCCCCTCACACCGCAGGAGCGAGCATGAGCGAGACCCGGGCCAGCCGGCCGCCGCGGATCGACCGGGTGCTGAACCTGGTGGAGCGAGTGGGGAACAAGCTGCCCGAGCCCTTCATCCTCTTCGGACTGCTGTTCCTGCTCGTGGTGGTGGTCTCCACCGTGGTGGCCGCCTTCGGCGTCACCGTGCACGTCCCCGGCGACGACGAGGTGACGCCGATCCGGGGCGCGCTCAGCGGCGAGGGCCTGGAGTTCCTGTTCACCAGCATGGCCGAGAACTTCATCGGGTTCCCGCCGCTGGAGACGGTGGTCACGATCATGCTCGCGGTGGGGCTGGCCGAGCGCACCGGGCTGCTCACCGCGCTGATCCGGGTCGCCTTCGGCGGGGCGCCGCGCTGGGTGCTGCCGTACGCGGTCGGCCTGGTGGGCATCACCGCGAGCGTGATGGCCGACTCCTCGATGATCATCGTCCCGCCGCTGGCGGCGCTGGTGTTCAAGGCCGCCGGGCGGCACCCGGTGGCCGGGCTGCTCGGCGGGTTCGCCGCCGTCGGCGCCGGCTACTCGACCTCGCCGCTGGTCACCAGCCTGGACGCGCTGTTCGCCGGGATCAGCAACGAGGTCGCCGCGACCCTGCCGGACCCGGGCACGACGGTCACCCCGGTGTCCAACTACTACTTCAACGCAGTGTCGTCGATCGTGCTCGGCCTGCTCGCCGGGCTGCTCATCGACAAGGTGATCGAGCCGCGCCTGGTGCGCACCGGGGTGCCGCGCGAGGCGTCGGGGGACGGTCCGGAGATCACGGCGGCGCTGGAACCCGCCGAGCGCCGCGGTCTGGTGTGGGCCGGGGTGGCGTTCCTGCTCACCGCCGCCGCGGTCGTGCTGCTCGTGGTGTGGCCGGGTTCGCCGCTGCGCAACGAGGCCGGTGGGTTCCTGCCCGAGTCGCCGCTGCTGGACTCGGTGACCACGCTGATCTTCTTGGGGTTCGCGGTCCCGGCGATCGTCCACGGCGCGCTGGTGGGCGTGGTGCGGCGGGCCGCGGACGTGCCGAAGCTGATGGCCGAGGCGGTCCGGGAGCTGGCCGGGTTCCTGGTGCTGGCGTTCATGCTCGGGCAGTTCATCGCGCTGTTCGGCTGGACGAACCTCGGTGCCTGGGTGGCGGTCTCGGGCGCGGACCTGCTGCGCGCGATCGGCCTGGACGGCTACCCGGCGTTCCTCGGGTTCATGGTGCTGGCCTCGCTGCTCAACCTGTTCATCATCTCCGGGTCGAGCCTGTGGACGCTCATGGCGTCGGTGTTCGTGCCGATGTTCGTGCTGCTGGGCTTCGAGCCCGGCTTCGCGCAGGCGGCGTTCCGGGTGGGCGACTCGGCCACGCAGATCATGACGCCGCTGAACCCGTACATGATCATCATCTTGGGCTACCTGCGCCGCTACGAACCGGCGGCGGGGATGGGCACCCTGGTGGCCCGCATGACCCCGTTCGTGGTGCCGTTCTGGCTCCTCTGGGCCGTGGTCCTGACGGTCTTCTACTTCGCCGACCTGCCGCTGGGGCCCGGCATGGGCATCCACATCGCGCCGTGACGATCGCGTCGGGGGAGGAACCCGGGGGTACCCGCGAGGGGCGCGGGTACCCCGCACGGGGTGTCAGAAGATCACGCGGGTGAGGCCCTCGGCGACGCAGGCGGGCTTCGCCTCGCCCTCGATCTCGATGGTGGACTTGACCGTCAGCTGCACGCCACCGTCGACCTCGGTGACGTCGGCGAGCTCGGCGACGGAGCGGATCCGGGAGCCGACCTTGACCGGGTTGGGGAACCGGACCTTGTTCAGGCCGTAGTTGATCCCCATCTTCGCGCCCTCGAACCGGTAGTTCTCCGAGTTGAGCTTCGACAGCAGGCTCAACGTGAGGAACCCGTGCGCGATGGGCGCGCCGAACGGTCCCTGCTGGGCGCGGTCGACGTCGACGTGGATCCACTGGTGGTCCAGGGTGGCGTCGGCGAACTGGTTGATCTGCTCCTGGGTGATGGTCAGCCACTCGCTGGCGCCGAGCTGCTCGCCCTTGGCGGCGATGATCTCGTCCTTGCTCGTGAACACTCGCACTGCGGGTACCTCCTCGTGTGCTGGGTGGGCGCGGTGCCGCGAGCGGCGGCGGGCGCCCACCGCCGCTCGCGGGCGCGGCTACGGCGTGGGCAGGTCGGCGAGCTCGCCGATGCGCTGCCGGTGGGTCTCGGCGATGCCGAAGGTCAGCTGGGAGCTCTTGGCCCGGCCGAGGTAGAGGTGCGCCGGGTGCTCCCAGGTCATGCCGATGCCGCCGTGCAGCTGGAGGTGCTCCTCGGCGGCCAGCACCACCAGGTCCGAGCAGTGGGCCTGCGCCAGTGCCACCGCCAGGTCGACCTCGGTGTCCTGGGCCAGCGCGTCCGCGGCGTTGCGGGCCACGGCGCGCCCCGTGCTGACCTCGACCCACAGGTCGGCCAGCCGGTGCTTGACCGCCTGGAAGGACCCGATCTGCCTGCCGAACTGGTAGCGGGTCTTCGCGTAGTCCACTGTGGAGTCCAGGCAGTGCTGAGCCAGGCCGACCTGCTCGGAGGCCAGCAGCCCGGCCGCGGTGAGCAGGGCCCGCCGCAGCGCCCGCTCGGCGTCCGCCCCGGAGGCCAGCCGCTTCCCGACCGCGCCCGCCAGCTCGAGGGTGCCGAACCGCCGGGTGAGGTCCAGCGGCGTGGTCGGCGTCCGGGTGACCCCCGAGGCCGCGGTGTCCACCAGGTACAGCGCCGCACCGTCGCCGTCCACGGCCGGCACCACGACGTGGTCGGCCACCTCGAGGTCGACCACCGCGGACACCGTGCCGGTCAGGCTGGTGCCGTCGGCCTTGACCGACCGCGGGAACGCCGCGTG
This sequence comes from Saccharopolyspora hordei, assembly GCF_013410345.1. NCBI lineage: Bacteria > Bacillati > Actinomycetota > Actinomycetes > Pseudonocardiales > Pseudonocardiaceae > Saccharopolyspora > Saccharopolyspora hordei. The sequence continues at coordinate 4,572,820 of NZ_JACCFJ010000001.1, read as the reverse complement.
CGGCGCGGTGGTCAGCCCGACGGCGAGGGTGCCGATGCGGGAACCGTCCGCCAGCTGCGGCAGGACCTCCCGCTCCGCGCAGGCCACCAGCGCCGCGGTGACCAGCACGTTGCCCAGGAACGGCACCGGGGCGACCGCGCGGCCGACCTCCTCGGCCACCACCGCCAGCTCCCGGGCGCTCGCCCCGGCCCCGCCGAGGTCCTCCGGCACCAGCAGCGCGGCCAGGCCGAGCTCGCCGGCGAGGGTGCGCCACAGGTCGAGGTCGTAGGGCTCCTCGGACTCGCAGCGGGCCAGCACCGCGGTCCAGTCGCAGCGTTCGCGCAGCAGTCGCCGCACGGTCGCTCGCAGGTCCTCTTCCAGCTCGGTGTAGAGCAGGTCCGGAGCGCTCATCGCGGCAACTCCTTCCACGGCCGGTCCTTGTCGGTGCGGATCTCCGGGGGCAGCCCCAGCACCCGCTCGGCGATCACGTTGCGCAGGATCTCGGTGGTGCCGCCCTCGATGGAGTTGCCCTTGGCCCGCAGGTACCGGAACCCGGCGCCGCGCTTGGTGAGCGAGGCGTAGTCGGGCTGGCGGAACGTCCAGTCGTCGTAGGTCAGCCCGTCCTCGCCGAGGAACTCCAGCTCGAACCCGGTGATCGCCTGGTTCTGCTCGGCGAAGGCCACCTTGACCGCCGAGCCCTCCGGCCCGGGCTCGCCGATGGCCAGCTGCTGGCGCAGCCGGATGCTGGTCAGCCGGGTCGCCTCGGCCGCCACCCACAGCGTGAGCAGGCGGTCGTGCAGCGCGGGGGTGCGCTTCTCCGGGTGCGCGCGCCACGCCTCGGCGGCCTCGCCGATCATGCCGCCCTCGCGCGGTGGCGTGCGCCCGCCGATGGCCACTCGCTCGTTCATCAGGGTGCCCATGGCGACCTGCCAGCCCTGGCCGACCTCGCCGATGCGCTGGGAGTCCGGGATCCGGACCCCGGTCAGGAACACCTCGTTGAACTCGGCCTCACCGGTGATCTGCCGCAGCGGGCGGACCTCCACGCCCGGGTCCGTCATGTCGCAGATGAAGTAGGTCAGGCCCTTGTGCTTGGGCAGGTCCGGGTCGGAGCGGGCGACGAGGATCGCCCAGCGGGCCCGGTGCGCCAGCGACGTCCAGACCTTCTGCCCGTCGACCACCCAGTCCGAGCCGTCCCGCACCGCGCGCGTGGACAGCGCGGCGAGGTCCGAGCCGGCACCCGGTTCGGAGAACAGCTGGCACCAGGTCTCCTCGCCGGTCCACAGTGGGCGGAGGTAGCGCTGGCGCTGCTCGTCGGTGCCGAAGCGCAGGATGGTGGGCGCGGCCATGCCCAGGCCGATGACGTTGAGCTGCGGCTGGTTGTCCGGTGCCCCCGCCTCGGCGAACGCCTCGTCGACCACCGGTTGCAGCTCCCGCGCGGCGCCGAGGCCGCCGAGGCCGACGGGGAAGTGCACCCACGCCAGCCCGGCGTCGAAGCGCGCCCGCAGGAACTCCAGCCGGTCGGTCCGCTGTGGATCGTGCGCGGCGAGGAACTCCTCGACCCGGCCGCGGAGTTCGGCGGCGTCCACGGTCATGCCTTCGGCCCACCCGCCACGTAGATGACCTGGCCGGAGACGAACCCGGAGCGCTCGTCGACGAAGAAGGACACGGTGTTGGCGATGTCCTCGGGCTGGCCCACCCGGGCCACCGGGATGCTCGCGGCCGCGGCCTTGGTGAACTCCTCGAACTCCATGCCCACCCGCTCGGCGGTGGCGCGGGTCATGTCGGTGGCGATGAAGCCGGGGGCGATGGCGTTGACGGTGATGCCGAACTTGCCGAGCTCGATGGCCAGCGTCTTGGTGAAGCCCTGCAGGCCGGCCTTGGCCGTGGAGTAGTTGGCCTGGCCGCGGTTGCCCAGCGCCGAGGTGCTGGAGAGGTTGACGATGCGGCCCCACTTCGCCGCGACCATGTGCTCCTGGGTCGCGCGGCTCATCAGGAACGCGCCCCGCAGGTGCACGCCCATGACCGTGTCCCAGTCGTCCTCGGTCATCTTGAACAGCATGTTGTCCCGGATGACCCCGGCGTTGTTGACCAGCACGGTGGGGGCGCCGAGCTCGTTGGCGACCCGGTCCACCGCGGTCTTGACCTGCTCGGCGTCGCTGACGTCGGCGCCGACGGCCAGCGCCTTGCCGCCGGCGGACTCGATCGCCGAGACCGTGTCGGCGCAGTTCTTCTCGTCGAGGTCGATGACGGCGACGGCGAAGCCGTCCTCCGCCAGCCGCTTGGCCGTGGCCGCGCCGATCCCGCGGGCGGCACCGGTGACGATCGCGACTCGACTGTCTGCCATGGGTTCTCCTCGTGCGTTGTGGTCGTGCACCGTGCTCAACGACGGTGCGCGGTCAGCGGTACTTCTTCAGCTCGCGGCGGGCCAGCGAGCGGCGGTGCACCTCGTCGGGGCCGTCGACGATGTGCAGGGTCCGGGCGTGGGCGTAGAGGTTGGCCAGCGGGAACTCCTGGCTGACGCCACCGCCGCCGTGGGCCTGGATGGCGCGGTCGATGACCCAGGTGGCCATCTCCGGCACCGCCACCTTGATCGCCTGGATCTCGGTGTGCGCGCCCTTGTTGCCCACGGTGTCCATCAGCCACGCGGTCTTGAGCACCAGCAGCCGCGCCTGCTCGATCTTGACCCGCGACTCGGCGATCCAGTGCTGGATGACGCCCTGGTCGGCCAGCGGCTTGCCGAAGGCGACGCGCTCGTTGGTGCGGCGGCACATCATCTCCAGCGCCCGTTCGGCCATCCCGATCGCGCGCATGCAGTGGTGGATGCGGCCCGGGCCGAGCCGCGCCTGGGCGATGGCGAAGCCCTCGCCCTCCCCGGCGATGACGTTCTCCACCGGCACCCGGACGTCCTCGAAGACGATCTCGGCGTGCCCACCGTGGTCGGCGTCGGTGTAGCCGAAGACGTTCATGCTGCGCACGATCCGCACGCCCGGGGTGTCCTTGGGCACCAGGACCTGGCTCTGCTGGCGGTGCCGCTCGGCGTTCGGGTCGGTCTTGCCCATGACGATGAGGACCTTGCAGCGCGGGCTCATCGCCCCGGAGGAGAACCACTTGCGACCGTTGATCACGTAGTGGTCGCCGTCGCGCTCGATGCGGGTGCCGATGTTGGTGGCGTCGGACGAGGCCACGTCGGGTTCGGTCATGCAGAACGCGGAGCGGATCTCCCCCGCCAGCAGCGGTTCCAGCCACTGCTTCTTCTGCTCCTCGGTGCCGAACTGCGCCAGCACCTCCATGTTGCCGGTGTCCGGGGCGGAGCAGTTGGTGGCCTCCGGGGCCAGCCTGCCGGACCGGCCCATGATCTCGGCCAGCGGCGCGTACTGCAGGTTGGTCAGCCCGGCGCCGTGCTCACCGGGCAGGAAGAGGTTCCACAACCCGCGCTTGCGCGCTTCGGCCTTGAGCTCCTCCATGATCGGCGGGTGCGCTGCCCACGGGTCCTCGGCCTCGGCGAGCTGCTGCAGGAAGACCGGTTCGGCTGGGTAGATGTGGGAGTCCATGAAGTCGAGGAGCTGCTCGCGCAGTTCCTCGGTGCGTGCGTCGAAGCCGAAATCCATCATTCCTCCTTGAGGGTCGCCAAGCCCTGCGCGACGAGGGGTGCCACCAGGGCGCCGACGTGCTCGAAGCCGTCGCCGACGGTCTGGCCGTGGATGAAGCGGTAGTGGATGCCCTCCAAGATCACCGCGATCTTGAAGAAGCCGAAGGCGAGGTACCAGTCCAGGTCGGCCAGCGGGTCGCCGCTGCGCTCGACGTAGCGGTCGATGAGCTGCTGCGCGGTGGGGAAGCCGTACTCCGGGCCGACGCCCTTGGCGATCGGGTTCTGCTCGACCCCGCTGAACCCCTCCCAGTACACCGCGAGCAGGCCGAGGTCGGTGAGCGGGTCGCCGAGGGTGGCCATCTCCCAGTCGAGCACGGCCCGGATCCGCTGGTCGTCGCCGACGATCACGTTGTCCAGCCGGTAGTCGCCGTGCACGATGCCCGCGCGCGGCGTGCTGGGGACGCGCTCACCCAGCCGGGAGGCCAGCTCCTCGATGCCGTCGATGTCGCGGCTGCGGGACGCGGCCAGCTGCTTGCTCCAGCGCCGCACCTGCCGCTCCAGGAAGCCCTGCGGCCGGCCGAAGTCGCCCAGCCCCACCGACTCCGGGTCGATGGCGTGCAGGTCGGCGAGCACGTCCACCAGCTGCCAGGACAGCTCGACGCGCTGCTGCGGCGTCAGCTGCTCGGTCAGCTGCGGGGTCCGGTACACGGTGCCCGGGACGTGCTCCATGACGTAGAACGGGGCGCCGAGCACGCTGTCGTCCTGGCAGAGCAGGTGGGTGCGCGGGACCGGCACGTGGGTGCCGGCCAGCGCGGACATCACCCGGAACTCGCGGCCCATGTCGTGCGCGGTGGCCAGCACGTGGCCCAGCGGCGGGCGGCGCACCACCCAGCGCTGCCGGCCGTCGCTGACCACGTACGTCAGGTTGGACCGTCCGCCTTGGACGAGCTCGCCGGTGAGCGGGCCGGCGAGCAGGCCGGGCAGTTCGGCGTCGAGGTGGGCGCGCAGCCGGTCCAGGTCCAGACCGGGCAGCGGTTCGGCGGTCATCGGGTCTCCTTGCCTCGCGGGGCGGCTCCTGCTGCGCCGTCCGGTGCGATCGGGGGTTCGACGTCCACGGGTGTCGCGGTGAGCTCGGCGATCCGGGCGCGGGTGTCCGCCGGGTCGGTGTGCAGCACCGCGCGCATGCCCAGCTGCTCGGCGGCGTCGACGTTGGGGGCGCCGTCGTCGACGAACACCACCTGCTCCGCGGGCAGGCCGAGGCGGTCGAGCACCAGGCGGTAGATCCGCGGGTCGGGTTTGCGCAGCCGGACGTCCGCGGAGACGACGGTGACCTCGAACAGCCCGTCGAGCACGTCCCACGGGTACTCGTTGCCCCAGCTGTTGGACAGCAGCGCGGTGCGCACGCCCCGCTGCCGCAGGGCGCGCACCAGGTCGAGCATGGCCGGTTCGCTGTCCAACCGCGCGAACATGCGCTGCAGCAGTCCCTCCGGCGCGACCGGGCCGCCGTCGCGGGTGCGCAGCCGCTGCGCGAGGGTGCGGTTGAACTCCTCGGCGCTGATCTCACCGGTCTCCAGCCGGTGGATCGGGGTGCCGGGCGGGGCGCTGCGCGACAGCCACTCCTTGAGCGCGGCGGAGAAGGTCTCCGGGAGGACGCCCTCCTGCTCCATCCACCCGCGCAGGGCGACGCGGCTGGGGGTGGTCAGCACTCCGCCGTAGTCGAAGACGACCGCCCGCGCCGGGCGGGTTGCGTCACCGGAACCCATGACCCAGGACCGTACCGACTAGCCGGTATGTCGCGCTAGTGCCCGACCCGCCGAATCGGCGGCACGCACCCGCCGGGGCTGCGGGCCGGGGGCGGGCTCAGGGCTGGAAGGCGGTGCGGATGCGCGCGGCGGTGTCCAGCAGCTCGGCCGGGGTGGAGGTGCTGAACTGCAGGTCGACGAAGGCGTCCTCGACGCCCAGCTCGGCGAGCTCGTGCAGGTGGTCCGCGAGCTGCTCGACCGGGCCGGTGCCCGGGGTGTCGGTCGCGGTGGCCTGGAGCTTGGCGTTGATGCGCACGGCGGTGGCGATCGGGCCGCGCCCGGCCTGCCGGGCCTGCTCGGCGATGCTCGCCAGCACGTCCCGCAGCGCAGGCACCGGCATCGCCACCCCCAGCCAGCCGTCCGCGCGGCGGCCGATGCGGCGGAACGCGGCCGGCGACACCCCGCCCAGGTAGATCGGCACGTGTGACTGGGCGGGCTTGGGCTGGAACGTGCCGGGGGTGACGGTCCAGAACCGGCCGCGGTGCTGCACCGGGTCGTCAGACCAGAGGGCCGCCAGCACGTCCAGCGTCTCGTCCAGCCGCGCCCCGCGCTCCCGCCACGGCACCGCGACCGCGTCGTACTCGTCGCGCGACCAGCTCAGCCCGAACCCGGCGATGAGCCGTCCACCGCTGAGCCGGTCGATCCCGGCGAGGCTGCGGGCCAGGTGGACCGGGGCGTGCAGCGGGGCGCTCAGCGTGCTGGTGCCCAGCAGCGGGCGGGTGGTGGCGTGCGCCGCGAGCGTCAGCACCAGCAGCGGGTCGAGCGCGCTGCGGAACTCCTCGGGCATGGTGCCACCCGGGTACGGGGTGATCGGGTCGGTCGCGGCGTGCACGCGCTCGCCCGTCCAGAGGCTCTCGAAGCCGAGCGCTTCGGCTTCGGCGGCCACCGTGGGCACCAGGGTCGGGTCGGAGAACGGGCCGAACTGCGGCAGCGTCAGTCCCAGTCGCATGCCGATCATCTTGTCCGAGAGGTGCACCGCGCGGCCTCGTCACAACGGGTGCACCGGGGACTGCGTTCGGACCAGCGGCAACGCTCACCGGCCCGGCACGCTCCGGGTGAGCGTGCAACCACCCCGACGGCAGGGCGGTGATCACCGCGCGTCGCGCACTCGCGGTGACGGATCCTCGTTCATCGCAACGGCGTTCATCCGGCAGGCGGTTGTGCGGGACGCGGCGGACGATCACGGGTAGCGCTGGGTGTCCGGTGGGAATTGTGGGAACGACGAGCGCGTTGACGCCGTGCCTACTCGTCGGTAAGCATTCGGATCGCCGCGCGGCCCCCTTGTCAGACCCCGAAGTTGCGAGGTGAGGCCAATGACGTCCCTGCTCCGTGGCAGACGTGCTGCCACTGCTGTCGCCCTGACCGCGGCCGCGGCGCTCGCGTTCACCCCCCAAGCCCTGGCTGCGGCCTTCGACGTCAACTTCGACTGCTCCGGCGACTCCCCGGTGGGCGAGCAGCAGTTCAGCCTGCAGCAGAGCGCCGACGTCACCGCCCCGGAGACCGTGTCTCCCGGCGGCACCCTGGACATCGTGATCGACCCGGCCGTGAACACCGTCCCCTCCGAGGTCAACGGCTTCACGGTCCAGCAGATCGAGGGCATCGACCTGAAGATCCCGATCCCGGAGAACTCCACGTTCGTCTCCGCCGACCTGGAGGGCGGCTCCGGGCTCGGCGAGAACGAGCCGACCCTCACCGTGGACGGCGACATCGCCACGCTGCACCTGGACGGTCCGATCGCGGGCGGCGCGGAGTTCGAGCTGCCCACCGTGACCGCGCACCTCACCGCCGGTGAGTCCGGCACGATCGAGACGAAGCTGTACGGCACCAGCTACGACGACCCGGGGCTCACCTTCACCGCGGTGGTGTCCTCGATCATCGGTGACATCGAGGTGCCGTCAGGCTGCTTCCCCAACCCCAACCCGATCCTGACGACCACGACCATCGGCTGATCCCTCGAGCACGGCGGCGGGGCGCACGCCCCGCCGCCGTTGTGCCGTCCGGCTGAACCCGCTCCGGACCCGGTTGACGCTGCGGATCTTCCGGCCGGCCTTCTCGATGAGCTCCTCGGTGGACTGCCGCCCCGGGCCGGCCCTCCGCCCCGGTGTGCAGGCCGGAGGACTTCCAGGCGGTGGCGGTCCAGTCGCAGGTGACCTCCGCCGGTCCGGCGAACCACCGCTCGACCCGGACCTCCTCCCGGTGGCGGTCTTCGTCCGCCGCAGCGCGCAGCGCTGACCGCGGAGCCGTGGCGCTGGGGGGGGGATCCCGTACGTCGCCGCGCGGGGAACGCGCCGAAGCGGACACAACGGTGCACCGGCCACCTGACCTGCCCCGCGCGCACCCCGGCGGGATGACTCCTGTCCGCGGTGGGAACGTGACCCGCTCCGCTCGGGGACGCTCGGAGCGACGGGATGTCCGATCTGCGCTGAAGCCGCGTCGGGAAGGGTGAAGGCCCCTCCAGGGCGGGGGACCGGAGGGGCCTTCACAACTACCGAACACCACGCTGCTCCCGGGGAACAGCACCGGTGACGGCATCGATCGGGTGAGATCGTCGGGTGCTGCGGGGTGCGGGGCCCCGCACCCGGCTCAGCGGTTGTCTTCCTTCACCATGTCCGAGCACTTCTCACCGATCGCCATGGTGGTGATGTTCGGGTTCACCGTGACCAGGAACGGCATCACCGAGGCGTCGGCGACGCGCAGGCCCTGGACGCCCTTGACCCGCAGCCGCGCGTCCAGCGGCTTGCTCTGGTCGTCGTCGGCACCCATCGCCACCGTGCACGCCGGGTGGTAGACGGTGTTGTGGGTGCGCTTGATGTAGTCGGCGATCTCGTCGTCGGTCTGCACGTCCGGGCCCGGGAACAGCTCCGCGCCCGCCCACTCCTGCATCGCCGGCTGCGCCACGATCTCGCGGGCCAGCTTGATGCCGGCGGTCATCACCCGCATGTCGTGCGGGTCGGTGAAGTACCGCGGGTCGACCTTCGGCTTGTCCCGGAAGTCGCGGCTGCGCAGCCGCACCGTGCCCTTCGAGCGGGCGTGGGTGACGTTCGGGGTCAGGCAGAAGCTGTTCTCCGAGGTCGGGTAGCCCTGCCGCACGGTGTGCATGTCGAAGGGCACCGACCCGTAGTGGAACATCAGGTCCGGCCGGTCCAGGCCCGGCTCGGTGGTGGTGAAGATGCCGATCTCCCACCACTGCGTCGAGTCGGTGACCATCGGCTTCTTGGCCTCCCAGCTGATCACACCCTCCGGGTGGTCCTGGAGGTTGGAGCCGACGCCGGGGGAGTCGACCAGCACGTCGATGCCGATCTCGCGCAGGTGGTCGGCCGGGCCGATGCCCGACAGCATCAGCAGCTTCGGCGTGTCGATGGCACCGGCGGACAGCACGACCTCGCGGCGCGTCGACACCGTGCGGGTGTGGATCAGGTCCGGGTCCAGGTACTGCACGCCGGTGGCGCGGGTGCCGTCGAAGACGACCTTCTTGGCCCACGCGTTGGTCCGGATCTCCAGGTTCGGCCGGTCCAGGACCGGGTGCAGGTAGGACACCGACGACGAGGAGCGGGTGCCGTCCTCGCGGGCGTTGATCTGGAACCAGTTGGCGCCGTTCACCACGGTCTTGCCGGAGTTGAACTGCGTGGTCGGGATGCCCTGCTGCTCACAGGCCTGCAGCAGCGCGACGCCGCACGGGTCCTTCGGCGGGACGGTGCGCAGGGTGACCGGGCCGCTGCGGCCGTGGTGGTCGCCCGGCCCGTCGTTGTTCTCCAGCCGCTGGTACAGCGGGAAGACGTCCTTGGCGCCCCAGCCGGTGCAGCCCATCGACTCCCACTCGTCGAGGTCCTCGGCCGGCGCCCAGAAGGCGATGCAGGAGTTGTGCGAGGAGCAGCCGCCGAGCACCCGGGCCCGGGCGTGCCGCATGAAGGAGTTGCCGTTCTCCTGCGGTTCGACCAGGTAGTCCCAGTCGTAGCCGGACTCCAGCAGCGCCATCCAGCGCTTGAGCTCCAGGACCGCCTTGTCGCCGACGTCCGAGGGGCCCGCCTCCAGCAGGCAGACGGTGACGTCCGGGTCCTCGGAGAGCCGCGCCGCGACGGCCGCACCCGCGCTCCCGCCGCCGACGACCACGTAGTCGAACTGTTCCGTCATGTGTCCGAATCTCCGTTTCTGCTCAGCCAACCGGGATGGTCTCGTCCTCGTCCGCAGTGGACGAGTGCTCGGCCAGGACGCCGACCTTGTGGCGCTGGACGAACCAGTAGTACGCGAATCCGGCAACCGCCGCGATCCCGACGAACAGGACCGAGCTGTACTGCAGGTACCAGTGGTAGGGCGGCTCGGCGTTGTAGACCTCGCGGCGCGGCCAGGCGAGGTTGATGGTCATCCCGGCGCCCCACAGCACGGCCAGCACGTTGATCGGCAGCCCCAGCTTGCCGAGGCTGAACCGGCCCTCCTCCTTGACCGGCTTCCACCTGCCGCGCAGTCGCGCGACCAGCATCGGCACGGTGACCAGCAGGTACGAGATGTAGATGAGGATGATCGCCAGGCTGGTGACCGCGGTGAAGATCTGCGGCTGGCCGATGTTGACCAGCAGCAGCGCCACCGCGAGCACGCCGATGACGATCGCGGGGACCACCGGAGTCTGGAACCGCGGGCTGACGCGGGCCAGCAGCTTGCCCGCCGGCAGCGCGTTGTCGCGGGCCATGGCGAAGGCGATCCGGATGGCCGCGGTGTGCACCGCCAGCACGCAGACCGTGATCGCCACGAAGATGGCCAGCAGGAACAACCGGCCGATGAACGGCCCCAGCGCGTCGTTGAGCACGAACTGCAGACCGCTGGAGCTCAGCTCCGGCGCGGAGAAGTCGCGGGTGGCCATCAGGCCCAGCAGGATGATCAGGCCGCCGAGGACGAAGGAGGCGATCAGCGCCCGCAGGATCGCCTTGGGCGCGTTGCGGTGCGGGTCGATGGACTCCTCGCCCAGCGAGGCGGCGGTGTCGAAGCCGTACATCACGTACGAGGAGGCGATGCCGGCGACCAGGAACGCGGTCAGGTAGCTGCCGCCGTAGGCGCTCTCGGTGCCGTTGGTGTCCAGCACCACGGTCGGCGGGTTCACGGCGACCAGCGCCAGCGCGACGATCAGCAGCACGGCGGCGATCAGCTCGATGAACACACCGCTGCTGTTGATGCGGGCCATCAGCTTGACGCCGAAGGCGTTGACCAGCGTGGTGAACAGGATCAGCACCAGCGCCAGCAGGATGCCGTTGACCGCGGCGTCGGTGCTGTTGGAGCTGTCCCCGACCACCTGGAACCCGGACCAGATCTGGGGGAGGGTGTTCTGGTAGGCCAGCGCGGTGGCCGAGATCGACACGATCGAGGCCAGCAGCATCATCCAGCCCGCCAACCAGCCGACGTGCTGCCCGCCCAGCTTCTTCGCCCAGTTGTAGACGGAGCCGGCGATCGGGTAGCGGGATGCCAGCTCGGCGAAGCTCAACGCCACGAGCAACTGCCCGATGAAGACGATCGGCCACGACCACCAGTAGGCGGGTCCGCCGAGGGACAAGCCGAAGTAGGACAGTTGGAAGGTGCCGGTGAGCACCGAGATGTAGCTGATGCCGGCCGCGAAGGTGTGGAAACCCCCGAGGCTCCTCTTCAGTTTGTTGGTGTAGCCGAACTCGTTGAGCTCGGCGTCGTAGTTGGGCGCGCTCATGCCCCGAACTCCTTTCCCGGTCAACGCCGCCCGCCGGGTGCGAGCGGGCTGGACCGGGTGGTCGCTGTCGTCGCGCGTACTCGCTGGCGCGGCGCGTGCGGCAGCGCGGCCGTCGCTGCGGTGGACCGGACACCACCGCAGCGACGGACCTCACTCACTTGCCGGTGAACCAGTTCTGCGGGCCGGGCCGCAGGTTCTGGTAGACGTGCTTGGCCTCCTGGTACTCGCCGAGCCCGCCGCGGCCGAGTTCCCGGCCGATGCCGGACTGCTTGAACCCGCCCCACTCCGCCTGCGGCAGGTAGGGGTGGAAGTCGTTGATCCAGACGGTGCCGTGCCGCAGCCGGTTGGCGACCCGCTGCGCCTTGGCGGGGTCGCTGGTGAAGACCGCCCCGGCCAGGCCGTAGTGGGTGTCGTTGGCGATGCGCACCGCGTCGTCCTCGTCGGAGAAGCGCTCCACGGTCAGCACCGGGCCGAAGGACTCCTCGGTCACCGCGTACGAGCCCTGCTCGACCTCGTCGAGCACCGTGGGCAGGTAGTAGTGGCCGTTGGCGTAGCGCTCGCCCTCGGGGCGGCGGCCACCGGTGCGCAGCACCGCGCCCTCGGCGACGGACTTGGCCACGTAGTCCTCGACCTTCTGCAGGTGGGCGGCCGAGATCAGCGGACCGGTCTCGGCGTCCTCGTCGAACGGACCGCCGATGCGGATCTGCTCGGCGCGGCGCACGATCTCGTCCACCAGCGCGTCGTGCAGCTCGTCCTGCACGATCAGCCGCGCACCGGCCGAGCACACCTGGCCGGAGTGCAGGAACACCGCGGTCAGGGCGTAGTCCACGGCGGTCTCGAAGTCGGCGTCGGCGAACACGACGTTCGGGTTCTTGCCGCCCAGCTCCAGGGCGACCTTCTTGACCGTCGGCGCCGCGGCGGCCGAGATCTTCCGGCCGGTGTGCAGGCCACCGGTGAAGGAGATCAGGTCCACGTCGGGGTGTTCGGACAGCACCGCGCCGACCTCGGCGCCGGTGCCCAGGACGAGGTTGCCGACGCCGGCGGGCAGGCCGGCCTCCTGCAGCGCGCGCATCAGCAGGATCGCGGTGCTGGGGGTCAGCTCGCTGGGCTTGAGCACGAAGGTGTCGCCCGCCGCGATGGCCGGTGCGACCTTCCACGCCACCTGCAGCAGCGGGTAGTTCCAGGGCGTGATCATGCCGCACACGCCGACCGGCTCGTACTGCACGCGGCTGATCGAGTCCGGCGAGCCGGTGTCGACGACCCGGCCCGCGTCGGTGCCGGCCAGCTTGCCGAAGTAGCGGAAGCAGGCGGCGATGTCGTCCATGTCGTACTCGCTCTCCACCAGCCGCTTGCCGGTGTCGAGCGATTCGGCGCGGGCGAACTCGGCCTTGTCGCGCTTCAGGATGTCGCTGACCCGCAGCAGCAGGTCCCCGCGCTCCCACGCGGAGCTGCTCGCCCACGTGCCCTCGTCGAAGGTGCGGCGAGCTGCGGCGATGGCGCGCTCGGCGTCGGCCCGCCCGGCCTCGTCCACGGTGGCCACCAGCGTCCCGTCGGCGGGACAGCGGATCTCGCGGACGCGGCCGTCCGCGGCCCGCACCCATTCGCCGTCGATGAACAGCGTGGGGGCCGAATTCTCAGCTTGCGACATGCTCGTATCCCCGTGAAGTCTGATTCGTGCATTCCGGGCTGGAACCGCACGGCCGCGACTGCGCGGCGTGATCACTGCAGCGAGAGCGGGCACTGGCCTCGCGATTCGTCTCGCCGCACCCGGGCGAATTCGTCGAATGGTGCGTCGGCGCGCCGTGCTGCGATTTCACCTCCTGCGGTGCATTCGGTGGCGGCCGTGCGCGGTCTTCGTCCAATTCCAGCGCCGGGTCGATTCCTCGGCTCCGGTGCGTCAGCGGTCTCAGTGCTGCGGAAGACCCTAACACCGTTGGTGTACATCTGTACATCTCGAGGTCCTCGCCGGATGGTCATCCAGCGGAAAAGTGCGCTCCGAACAGGCAGAACGCGATTCCGGTGACGTGGACCGCATCGTTCAGGCGCCCCGGCATGGCAGGCTGGACATGGTCATCCGCTTCGCCCGCCCGCGGAGTGGTCCACGCCACAGGAGGGACGCCGAAGCGCATGTCGACCACGCAGCCCGCGCCCGCCGCCCGCCGGAAGGACCCGGCCCGGCCCGAGCGCATCGCGCGCGCCGCGATCGCCGTCGTCGCCGAGCGCGGCGTGGACAAGCTCACCCACCGCGCGGTCGCTGCCGAGGCCGGTGTCCCGCTGGGGTCGACCACCTACTACTTCGCCACCCTGGACGACCTGCTGGCCAGCGCCCTGCGGCAGGCCGCCGCCGACGACGTGGCGCACCTGCGGCGCTGGGCCGAGAGCCTGGCCGACAACGACGACCTGGCCGCCGCGCTGACCGACCTGGTGCTGCACTACCTCGGCCCGGCCCGGGCGCAGACCGCGGTCGAGCACGAGCTCTACGTGGCCGCGCTGCACAAGCCCGCGCTGCGCCACGTGAGCCAGGAGTGGGACACCGCGATGGCCGAGCTGTTCTCCGCCCACACCGACGAGGCCACCGGCGCGGCGCTGACCGCGGTGATCTGCGGCCTGCTGATGCAGGGGATCGTCCGGGAATCGGTGCCGAGTCGAGACGAGATCGAGATGGTGTTCCGCAGGGTGCTCGACGGACCCGTGGAAAGCTGATTCCGCCAGGCATTTTCCCCCGGGTGTCCGGTCGGTCAAGTTCGGATGTCCGTTGCATTGCGCCGAATCCCGCGCTGTTGATCTACGCGCGCGGGAGGTGAAGAATGGGTGCCAGCGATCCGTGGCACCGTCAGCGCCGTGACGTCCGATCTGCCGGTTTCAGTCCGGTGGAGCACATCGCCGTGCGTTCCCCCGGTGTACAACGGAACTTGCCGCGTCGGGGCGTGGCTCGCTCCCAGCACGATTGATCGACATCAGGTGGGGTGAGACCGTGGGGCACAACGAAGACCGCGAATTGGTGCCGCTGAAGTCAGATTTCGACACAGTCTGGTACGGATTCCGGCGATCGCAGGTCAAGTTCTACATCCAGCAGACCGAAACCGAGCTCCGGATGCTCGCCGAGGACCGGGATTCGGCGCTCAGCCAGGTCGCTGAGCTGACCGCGCAGCTGGAGCAGGCGCGCGCCGAGATCGAGGAGCTCAAGAAGCAGCTCGACGAGCAGGCGCGCACGCCGATCGACGAGTCCGCGCTCAGCGACCGCTTGCGGCGGATGGTCCGGCTCGCGCACGACGAAGCCAACGAGGTGGTCGCCGCTGCGCAGGCAGCGGCCGAGCACGAGTGGGCGCGCAGCGAGCAGGCCGCGGCCGAGCTGCGCGAACGCTACGAGAAGCTGGTCGCCGAGGCCGACGAGTGGCGGCGGCAGTCCGAGCGGCAGCGCAACGAGATGCTCGCCCGCACCCGCGCGGAAGTCCAGGCCATGAAGCAGGAGGCCGAGGAGCACCGCCGTCGGCTCGACGCCGAGGCCGAGGAGCGGCGCACCCAGGTCGAGCACGACTTCGAGGTCTCCATGGCGGCGCGCCGCGAAGAGGCGATGCGCATCATGGCCGAGCGCGAGCAGGCCAGCCGGGAGGCCGCGCAGCGGCGGGTCCGCGAGGCCACCGCGGAGGCGGAGCGGCGCATCCGGCGGGCCGACGAGTACGCCGAGACCATGCTGCGCATGCGCCAGGACCTGGCGCAGCGGGTCCGCGCCGCGCACGAGGTGCTGGCCGCGGCCGAGCCGTTCCTCACCGCGACCGAGACGGGGGCGGCCAGCGAGAGCTCGGAGCGCTACGTCGCCGAGGTCGTCCACAACGGACAGGTGCCGACCGAGCCGGTCGACGTCCCGGAGCAGCGCCACGAGGAGCCGCTCCCCGAGGAGGCGGCGGCCAGCCGCGCCTGACGCTCACCGGACGGCGCCGCGGTGCCGCGAGGGGGCACGCCCACCCAGGGTGTCCTCCCGCGGCACCGCCGTCTGCTGCGCGCACGGGTGCCCGCGCACGCCCCGGCGGGCGGAACCGATCACGAACCGCGAAGATCCCACCAGCGGTGCTGCGGGAACTCGCCGAGACCTTCCCGGCACCGCGCGTGATCACTAGGTTCGACGTGACTCGGAGTGCAGCGGGAGGCGGGATGAACTGGCGCGGTCTGGTCACCATCGCCGCGGTGTGCGGCATGCTGCTGGTCGGCGCACCGGTGGGCGCGGCGCCACCGGTCGATGACGTGCGCGACCGGCTGGAGGCGGTCCCCGGGCTGACGGTGGTGGGGGAGCGGCCCACCGAACCGGGGTACCGGCTGTTCGACCTGACCTTCACCCAGCCCGCCGACCACCGGCACCCGGAGGCCGGGCAGTTCGAGCAGCGGCTCACCGTGCTGCACCGCGGCCTGGACCGGCCGACCGTGCTCCACACCTCCGGCTACGGCCTGCCCGCGGAGGCCACCCGCGCCGAACCGACCCGGCTGGTCGACGGCAACCAGGTGAGCCTGGAGCACCGCTTCTTCACCCCGTCCCGGCCGGACCCGGCGGACTGGGGCGACCTGGACATCTGGCAGGCCGCGACCGACCAGCACCGGGTGATCACCGCGCTGCGCTCCGTCTACGGGGGCCGGTGGCTCACCACCGGGGCGAGCAAGGGCGGCATGACGGCCGTCTACCACCGGCGCTTCTACCCCGACGACGTGGACGGCACCATCGCCTACGTGGCGCCCAACGACGTCGACAACGACCGGGACCGCTACGACGAGTTCCTGGCCGAGGTCGGCACCGACCCGGCCTGCCGCGCCGCGCTGACCGCGGTGCAGCGGGAAGCGCTGCTCCGCCGCGACGAGCTGCTGGCGAAGTTCCAGGCCTACGCCGACGCCGAGGGGCTGACCTTCGACCGGATCATCGGCGACGTCGACCGCGGCTTCGAGATGGTGGTGCTCGACGCGCCGTTCGCGTTCTGGCAGTACCGCGGCCAGGACGACTGCGCCCAGGTGCCGGCGACCACCGCCAGCACCGACGAGATCTACGCGTTCTTCGACGAGACCGTCGAGTTCCGCTTCTACACCGACCAGGGCATCGAGCCGTACGCGCCGTACTACTACCAGGCGGGCACGCAGCTGGGCTGGCCGCACGTCTCCGACGAGCCGCTGGCCGACCTGCTGCACCACCGCGAGCTGAGCCAGCCCCGCAACCTGGTGCCGCGCGAGATCCCGATGCGCTTCGAACCGGGCGTGATGCGCCAGGTCGACACGTGGGTGCGCAGCCAGGGGTCGGAACTGATGTTCGTCAACGGCGAGCGCGACCCGTGGAGCGCGGAACCGTTCGAGCTGGGCCCCGGCACCCGCGACTCGTACCGCTACCTGGTGCCCGGTGCCAACCACGGCGCCAAGATCGAGGGCCTGCCGGCCGAGCAGCGGGCCGAGGCCGAGGCGACCGTGCGCCGCTGGGCCGGTGCCGACGCGCCGGCGGCGCGCTCCGCGGTCCTCGACGCCGAGCGGCTCGAACGCCACCCGCTCTGACGCGGCCGAGCCCGCCGGTCAGCACGGCGTCCGGCCGGACGCCCGGCGACGCCGAGGTCCCGGGCCCGCACCACCGTCAGGCGACCTCGGCGCGGGTGGCGCGGCGCGCCGCGAGCTTGTCGTAGGCGTTCATCAGGAACCGGTGCGACGGGCGTTCGACCACGCGGGTCAGGGCCCAGCCGAGGACGGTCCCGGTCACCAGCATCGCCAGCGTCTGCAGCAGCGGGTCGACCCCGAGGTCGTCGAGCTCGCGCATCACGATGTAGCCGATCGTCTGGTGCGTCAGGAACACGCCGTAGGAGATGCCGGCGAACCAGGTGATCCGCCCGGCCAGCCAGCTCGGCACCACCCGGTCCCAGTCCGGGCCGTGGGCGGTCAGCGCCACCACGACCATGCCCACGCACACCGCGATCGTGGACCCCCAGTCGGCCACCAGGCCCTCGGGGGTCTCGGCGTAGTTGTGCAGCGCCTGCCCGGTCATGCACGCGAGCAGCAGCCCGAGGAAGTGCGGCAGCGAGATCCGCCGCGTCGACCACAGCCAGATCGCCACCCCGACCACGAACAGGTGCCACCGGTGCACCCCGATGCCGTCGACGACGGTGCGGTACAGCTCCGACGGGTCGCTCACCCGCAGCGGCCACTGCACGATCGGCAGCAGCACCGCCAGCCACAGCACGACGATGATCCGCCGCCCGTGCCCCCACTTCGTGGCGAACAGGGCCGCGGCGGCGGTGAAGCCCATCAGCTGCAGCGGCACCGTCCAGTGCGAACCGTCGATGAACCAGTAGTCCGCGGGCTTCCAGTTCCACAGCATCAACAGGTTCGCCGCCAGGTCACTGCCGGTGGGGTAGAACCAGCCCTCCACGGCGGCCCAGCGCATCACCAGGAAGATCAACACGACGGCGCCGAGGAACGGCGGCACGAGCCGGGCAATCCGACCCCACCAGTAGCGCAGCAACGGTCCGCGCCCGATGGTCACGCACGCGAAGTACGCCGAGATCACCAGCAGCAGGCTCGCCCCCACCTGGAACGGGAAGACGAACGTGCGGGGCGTCATCTCGGGGTGCAGGTAGGTGCTCAGGAAGGTGGAGTGGTAGAGCATCACCAGCACGACGCAGGCGGTGCGCACCACGTCCCAGCTGATCTTGCGCTTGCTCCGGCCCGAGCTCCGTTTCGTGGCAGTAGGTGTCATCTCGGGCACGCACGTCACCGTACCAGGGTAGTTTGTCGGAATACCGAAGGATCATCGCGTTCTGAGCTGGGCAGATGGCCCAACAGCGTGACCCGCGGGCGCTGTGTCGGCTTGGTCACGGTTTCCGCGCCAGCACGGCGTAGCTCAACGGGTCCTCGGTCCGCAGGTCCGCGTCGCCCTGCTCCGGCCGCCACTCCGTGGTGGGCACCACGCCGGGCTCCAGCGGCTCCAGACCTTCCAGCAGCGACTCCACCTCGGCGCGGCTGCGCGCGGTGCCCGGGTGCTGGCTGGAGGCCAGCAGGTCCAGCGCCGCCTGCACCGTCTGCGGCGCGTGGTCGGCGGTCAGGTGGGTCAGGCCGAGCAGGGAGCCCGGCGCGAAGGCCGCCAGGTAGCTGCGGATCACGGAGGCCGGGTGCTCGGCGATGCAGTGCAGCACGGAGAACATCAGCACCGCCACGGGTTCGGACGGGTCCAACAGGGCGCGGACGCGCTCGGAGCTCAGCACCGCGTCCACGTCGCGCAGGTCGGCCTGCACGATCGTCGCGCCCGGGTTGCCCGCCAGCAGCAGCTCGCCCTGGGTGACCGCCAGCGGCTCGCTGTCGACGTAGACCACCCGCGCGTCCGGGACCTGCTGCGCGGTCTCGTGCACGGTGCCGACGGTCGGGATGCCGCAGCCGATGTCCAGGAACTGCCGCACGCCCAGGTCCAGGCACGCGCGCACCACGCGGTGCAGGCACGCCCGGTTGGCCAGCGCGTCCAGGCGGATGTCCGGCGCCACCGCGAGCACCGCCCGGGCCAGCTCGCGGTCCGACGAGAAGTTGTTGCCTCCACCCAGGAGGAAGTCGTGCATCCGTGCCCCGCTGGGGCGGTCCAGGTCCAGGTCGTAGGGGAAGTCGGGGATCTCGGGCATCGTTCCTCCGGGTGACCGTGCTGGTGCGCAGGGTAGTGACCCGGGCGCTCGGCGAACAGGCCTGAGGTGACGGAGGACACGCGCCCCGCGCTGTTGACCTGGAGCGCGCTGGAAGTTCGAGACTCCTCCACGCATCGCGGACGAAGGAGGACGATCTCGATGGCGCAGTACGTGTTGCCGGAGCTGGACTACGACTACGGGGCGTTGGAGCCGGCGATCTCCGGTGAGATCAACGAGTTGCACCACAGCAAGCACCACGCCACCTACGTCAAGGGCGCCAACGACACGATCGAGAAGATCGCCGAGGCGCGGGAGAAGGGTGACTTCTCCTCGATCGTGGGTCTGGAGACGACGCTGGCGTTCAACCTGGCGGGGCACTCGCTGCACCTGGTCTGGTGGAAGGTCCTCTCGCCGGACGGCGGGGGCGAGCCGACCGGTGAGCTGGCGGCGGCGATCGACGAGGACTTCGGGTCCTTCGACGCCTTCCGGGCCCAGATGGAGGCGGTGTCGACCACGATCCAGGGCAACGGCTGGGGTGTGCTGGCGTGGGACCCGGTGGGGCGGCGGCTGATCACCCAGCAGCTGCGGGACCACCACGCGAACCTGTCGATCGCGACCACGCCGCTGCTGGTGTTCGACATCTGGGAGCACGCCTACTACCTGCAGTACCGCAACGTGAAGGCGGACTACGTCAAGAACCTGTGGAACGTCGTCAACTGGGACGAGGTCTCCCGGCGCTTCGCCGACGCCCGGGCCGGCCACAACGGCCTGCGCCTGCCCACCGCCTGAGCGCGGGGCGCCGGGCCGTGCGCCCGGCGCCACCACCGGGGGCGCACCGGCCGCGCGGGGTCAGCCGATCCAGCGGTAGCGGCGTTCGGGGCGGCCGGTGCCGCCGTAGCGGAGGCGGACCTCGGCGCGGCCGGTGTCGGTGAAGTGCTCCAGGTACTTGCGGGCGCTGACCCGCGACAGCGCGCTGGCCTCGGCGCACTCGGACGCCGACAGGTCGCCGCCCGCCTCGGTCGCCTCGCGCAGGACGCGCTCGACCACCTCCGAGGTCTCGGTGGTCAGCCCCTTCGGCAGCGCCGTGCGCCGGACGCGGGCGCCGAAGAGGCGGTCGATGTCCTGCTGCGCGGCCGGGGCGTCGCCGGGCAGCTCGCTGAGCTTGCTGTGCAGCGCCCGGAAGCCCTCCAGCTGGTCGCGCAGCGCCTCGAAGCTGAACGGCTTGATCAGGTAGTGCAGCGCGCCGCCGCGCAGGGCGCCGCGCACCGCGTCCAGGTCGCGGGCCGCGGTGATCATGATGACGTCGGGGTCGGCCGTCGGGTGCGCGCGCAGCTCCCGCAGCACCGAGAGGCCGTCGATGTCGGGCAGGTAGATGTCCAGCAGGACCAGGTCGGGCCGCAGCTCGTCCACCGCCCGGATGGCCTCCGCGCCGGTGTGCGCGGCCGCGACGACCTCGAAGCCGGGCACCCGGGCCACGTACCCGCTGTGCACCTTGGCGACCATGAAGTCGTCGTCCACCACCAACACCTTGATCATGCCTGCGGTCCTCCCAGCGGCAGCGTCGCGGTGAACACCGCGCCGCGTGCGTTGTGCACGTGCACCGAGCCGCCGCGACGATGGCAGATCTGCCTGGTCAAGGCCAGCCCCAGCCCCCGCTCGCCGCCGCGCGCGGCCTTGGTGGTGAAGCCGTGCCGGAAGACCTCCTCGACGATCTCGGCGGCCACCCCGGGCCCGGAGTCGCGCACCACGACGACGACCTCGTCGGTGCAGCGCACGTCGATCTCGACCCAGCGGTCGTCGGCCTCCCCCGCGCCCTCCAGCGCGTCCAGGGCGTTGTCGACCAGGTTGCCCAGCACCGTGACCAGGTCGGCCGAGAGCCGGTCGTCGAGCGCGGGCAGGTAGCTGCCCTCGTCCAGGCGCAGCCCGACGCCGCGCTCGGCGGCCAGGCTGGCCTTGGCGATCAGCAGCGCGGCGGTCGCCGAGTCGTGGATGCGCGCGGTGACCTCGGCGTGCCACTGCTCGTGGCGGTGGCTGATGCGCATCACGTAGCGCTGCACCTCCTCGTACTCGCCCAGCTCGATGAGCCCGGAGATGGTGTGCAGCCGGTTGCTGAACTCGTGCGCCTGCGCACGCAGCGTGTCGGTGGTGTCCCGGTGCACGGCGAGCTCCCGCTGCAGGTCGACCAGCTCGGTGCGGTCGCGCATGGTGACCACCGCGCCGACCGAGGAGATCGGCATCCGGTTGAGCACCACGACCTTGCCGCGCCGCAGCACGATCTGGTCCACGCCGTCGGTGCGGCCGGTGAGCACGTCGCGGGCGCGGTCGTTGAGGTCCAGCGAGTCGATGTCACGGCCCACGCAGTCGTCCGGCAGCGAGAGCAGCTGCCGCGCCTGGTCGTTGACCAGCGTGATGCGGTTCTGCTCGTCGATGCCGAGCACGCCTTCCCGCACGCCGTGCAGCAGCGCCTCGCGGTGCTCGACCAGCCGCGTGATCTCGCGCGGCTCGAGCCCCAGCGTCTGCCGCTTGACCCGGCGCGCCAGCAGCACCGACCCGGCCACCCCGAGCACCGTGGCGAAGGCCAGCAGCGCGAGCGGGTTCTCCGGGGCCTCGCGCAGGCCCTGCAGCACGTCCGGGGTGTTGCTGCCGGCGGCGACCACGCCGATGGTGCGCAGGCCGTCGGAGAGCACCGGCACGTGCGCCACCAGCGATTCGACGCCGTCGGTGGTGACCACGCCGATCCACGACCGGCCCTGCAGCACGGTGCTCTCGCCCAGCGGGAGCGGCTTGCCGCGCTGCGCGGGGTCGGGCGAGGTGAGCACGACGCCGCGCTCGTCGGCGATGATCACGTCGTCCGCGCCGGAGAGGCTGCGGGCGCTCTCGGCGAAGATCGGCAGGGCGTCGCGCCGGTAGGGGTCCTGCAGGCTCTCCCGCACGCCGGTGGTGGCGGCCAGGTCCTCGGCGACCGAGAGCATCCGGCGGCCCTCGTTGTTCCGGAAGGCGATGTTCGTCTGCGCCACCGAGAACACCGCGACCGAGGCGAGCAGCACGAAGATGATCAGCAGCTGCCAGCTGAGCAGCTGCCGGGACAGCGATGTCTGCACGCGCAGCACGTCCACCTCCGCGACGACCGGTGCGCCGAACGGTAACCCTCCGCTGGTCGTCGCCCGAGCGCGGCCGTTTCGTCCGGTTCCACAAGTGACAGAAGTGTCGATAGCTGCAAAAGCGCGACAGCGTGCGCGGGGGCGGTGCAGCATGGCGGGGATCACGTTCCCGGCCTTCGCGAGAGGTCGCGTCGGCCCCGGACCAGCGGCCTGCCGCTGGGCGTGGTTCCGCGGCGGCGAGGCGCAGGCCGCGGAAACGCGCGGAACGGGTGCCCGTCCACCCCCGGGCACCGTCGTGGAAGGCGGCCCGGTCGTGAAATCCCCCGGCGACCGGGCCACCGACGTGCGCTGGTCCGGGTGCCCGCCGGGGTCGTGAGTGCGAAAGCCGCCTGGAGCCGGTCCCAGCACTCACGACGTCGTCAAGACCCACCGGCGGCGCCCCCGCTCTCCACCGCCGCGACGCCGCCGGGCCACCACCCACCCGGTCCACGTTCGGCACGAACGGGTGCGGCGAACGGGTGGTTCGCACTGGACGTCCCCACCGGAGCCGGGAGAGCCTGGGCGCGCCCGTGTCGACCAGTCCAGACCGAGAGGTGGGGCGTGATGGCGATGCACCCGCTGGATCCGCTGAGCGCGGAGGAGGTCCTGCGCAACCGCGACGTCCTGCAGCAGGCCGGCCTGCTGCGCGCGTCGACCCGGTTCCCCCTGGTGCAGCTGGCGGAACCGGACAAGGCCGCGGTGTTCGCGCACCGCGACGGCGATCCGGTGGAGCGGCGGGCGCGCTCGGTGCTGCTGGACGTCGAGACCGGTGAGGTGATGACCACCGTGGTCTCGCTGACCAGCGGCGAACTGGTGGACAAGGCCGTGGTCAACCCGGTCGACGAGGGTCAGCCGCCGGTCATGCTCGACGAGTACGAGCTGGTCGAGCGCATCGTGCGTGCCGACGAGACCTGGCTGCGGGCGATCCGCGACCGCGGCATCGAGGACGTGTCCACGGTGCGGGTGTGCCCGCTGTCGGCGGGGTGGTTCGGCGACCCGGCGGAGCGCGGTCGGCGGATGCTGCGCGCCCTGGCGTTCCTGCAGGACAGCCCGGACGAACTGCCGTGGGCGCACCCGATCGACGGGCTGGTGGCCTACGTCGACGTGATCGAGCAGCGGGTGCTGGAGGTCGTCGACGACCGCACGCTCCCGGTGCCGGCCGAGAGCGGCGACTACACCGACGAAGCGGTGCGCGGCCCGCACCGCGAGTCGCTGCGACCGATCGAGATCACCCAGCCCGAGGGGCCGAGCTTCCACGTCGACGGCCACGAGGTGCGGTGGGAGGACTGGCGGTTCCGCATCGGGTTCGACCCGCGCGAAGGCCTGGTGCTGCACCAGCTGTCCTTCCACGAGCGGCCGGTGGTCCACCGGGCGTCGATCAGCGAGATGGTGGTCAACTACGGCGACCCGTCCCCGGCCCGGTTCTGGCAGAACTACTTCGACGCCGGCGAGTACTCGCTGGGCAAGCTCGCCAACGAACTGGTGCTCGGCTGCGACTGCCTCGGCGAGATCCGGTACTTCGACGCCGTGGTGGCGCAGGAGGACGGCACGCCCCGCACGCTGCGCAACGCGGTGTGCCTGCACGAAGAGGACGTCGGGGTGCTGTGGAAGCACACCGACGTGTTCACCGGCTCGGCCGAGACCCGCCGGCAGCGGCGGCTGGTGGTGTCGTTCTTCGTCTCGGTCGGCAACTACGACTACGGCTTCTACTGGTACCTCTACCTGGACGGCACCATCCAGCTGGAGACCAAGGCGACGGGGATCGTGTTCACCTCCGCCTACCCGGAGGAGGGGTCGCGCTGGGCCACCGAGCTCGCTCCCGGGCTCGGCGGCCCGTACCACCAGCACCTGTTCAGCGCGCGGCTGGACATGACGGTGGACGGCACCCGCAACGCGGTGGACGAGGTCGAGGTGCAGCGGGTGCCGATCGGCGCGGACAACCCGCACGGCAACGCCTTCACCCGGCGCGTCACCAGGCTGGCGCGGGAGAGCGAGGCGGCGCGCGAAGCGGACCCGGCGTCGGGCCGGGTCTGGCACGTGGTCAACACCGAGCGCACCAACCGCCTCGGTCAACCGGTCGGCTACGCGCTGCACCCGCAGGGCGGCCCGCTGCTGCTGGCCGACCCGGAGTCCTCGATCGCCCGGCGCGCGGCGTTCGCGACCAAGCACCTGTGGGTCACCCAGTGCTCGCCGGACGAGCGGTACCCGGCGGGCGAGTGGGTGAACCAGCACCACGGCGGGGCGGGGCTCCCGGCCTACGCGGCGCAGGACCGCAGCGTCGACGGCGAGGACATCGTCCTGTGGCACACCTTCGGCCTCACGCACTTCCCGCGGACCGAGGACTGGCCGGTCATGCCGGTGGACACGTGCGGCTTCACCCTCAAGCCGGTCGGCTTCCTCGACCGCAACCCCACCCTCGACGTCCCACCCACCACGAGCACCCACTCCCACTGCTGCGAGTCCTGACCCGAGCGGGTGGTCGTGAGTGCGCAAGCCGGTCCCCACCGGTTCGAGCACTCACGACGTGTCCACAGGTGGGTCAGCTGTCCACAGATTCCGGTTCCGCCCTACCGGCTCCGGCCGGGCGCGCCGATCTTGGGGGACATGCAGGAGAACCACAAGTGGTCGCGGCACGTGTCGTTCGGTCCCGAGGACCACGAGCGCTGGAACGAGCTGGTGGACTCCCAGCACGGGATCGTGTCGGGCGGGCAGCTCCAGGACTTCGGCCTGTCCCGGCACGTGGGGCCCGCGCAGCTGGAAGCGCGGCGGTGGCAGCGGGTGCTGCCGAACGTGTTCGCGACCTTCACCGGCCCCCCGCCGAGATCGTCGTTGATCAGCGCGGCCCTGCTGTACGGAGGACCGTGGGCGGTGCTCAGCCACCGCACGGCTGCGGAGGAGTGGGGGATGCTGCCGGTCGCGGACGACTCGCCGGTGCACATCACGGTCCCCTACGCCCGCTCCGCCGTGTCCCAGCTCCCGCTGGTGCACGTCCACCGGTCGCGGGCGTTCTCGCACATCGTCGCGCCGGCGGAGCCGCCCAGGACCAGCCGCGAGGACACCATCATCGACCTGGCTGCCGCCGAACCGACACCGGAGCGGGCGCGTGACGTGGTGGTCCAGCTCGTCGGCGCGAACCGGGTACCGCTGTGGAGGGTGCACAGCCAGCTCGAGCTGAGGCCGCCGTACCGGCATCGGAGTGCCGTGAGGGCTGCTCTCGACCTCGTGGCAGGTGGTGCCCTCTCCGTGCTCGAAGCCGAGTACCAGCTGGAGGTGGAACAGGCCCACGGGTTGCCGGCAGCGTCCAGGCAGACGCCGTTCTCGGTCGACGGCGTCGTGCTCTGGGAAGACGTCACCTACGACGCCGCCGGGGTGCCTCTGACGGTCCGGCTGGACGGTCGGCAGTTCCACGCCAGCAGCCGGGTCGCGTTCCGGGACCGCCGTCGCGACAACGCTGCCGAGCTCGCTGGGCGGGCTCGACTCGTCTACGGGTGGCACGAGGTCCGCGAGGACCCGTGCGCGGTCGCAGCGGAGGTCCTGGCCGTGCTGCGCCGAGGAGGCTGGCGCGGTCCCTCGCACGGCTGCCACCGTTGCGGCAGGTAGGGGGTCGTGAGTGCGCAGGCCGGTTCCAGCCGGTCTGCGCACTCACGACCCGTCGCGCTGGGTGAGTTCGGACTCGGCGGCTTCGAGGGCGGCGAACTCCTCCTCGGGGGCCGAGGCGATGAGGTGGTGGCGGCTGTAGCACCAGAAGTAGGCCAGCGCCGCCAGGAAGATCAGCGCGGTGATCGCCGCCGCGAGCATGTCGACGATGAACGTCGCGACCACCGCGGCGACGGCCAGCACCAGGGCCACCGCCGTGGTCACGACGCCGCCCGGCGTGCGGTACGGGCGCTCCAGGCCCGGTTCGCGGCGGCGCAGCACGATGTGCGAGAGGTTCAGCAGCACGTACGAGACGGTGGCGCCGAACACGGCGATGTCGATGAGCACGGCGCCGTCGCGGGTGGCGGTGGCCAGCGCGAACCCGATGGTGCCGGGCACGACCAGGGCCAGGTGCGGGGTGCGGCGCTTGCTGGTGACCGACAGCCAGCGCGGCAGGTAGCCGGCCCGGGACAGCGCGAACAGCTGGCGGGACGCGGCGTAGATGATGGAGAAGAAGCTGGCCACCAGCCCGGCCAGGCCCACGTAGTTGACCACCTCGGCGAGCACGCTGTTCCCGCCGGCCGCGACGCGCACCGCCTCGGGCAGCGGGTTGTCGGCACCGGAGATGGCCGACGACCCCGCCCCGCCCGGCGCGACCACCAGGATCGCCGCGGCGAACAGCAGCAGCACCGTGATCGCCGCGATGATCCCGCGCGGCATGTCCTTGCGCGGGTCGCGCGCTTCCTCCGCGGCGAGCGGGACGCCTTCCACCGCCAGGAAGAACCAGATGCCGTACACCAGCGAGGCGAGCACCCCGGCGTAGCCGAACGGCAGGAAGGTGCTGGCGCCGACCGCGTCCGTGGGCGCGATGTCGAACAGCTTCGCCGTGGAGAACTCGGGGACCATGCCGACCACGAAGGCGACCAGCGCGACCACGGCCACCGCGGTGATGCCGAACATCAGCCGCAGCGCCTCGCCGACGCCGTAGATGTGGATGCCGATGAAGACCACGAAGCAGGCCAGGTACACCGGCCAGCTGTTCGTCAACCCGAACAGGCCCAGCGATTCCACGTAGCCGCCGATGAACACCGCGATCGCGGCCGGTGCGATGGCGTACTCGATGAGGATGGCGGTGCCGGTGGCGAACCCGCCGAGCGGGCCGAGCGCGCGCCGGGCGAAGCCGTACCCGGCACCGGCCACCGGCAGCGCGGAGGCCATCTCGGCCAGGCCGAACACCATGCAGGTGTACATGGTCGCCATCAGCACCGTGGCCACCAGCAACCCGCCCCAGCCGCCTTGCGCGAGCCCGAAGTTCCAGCCGGCGAAGTCGCCGGAGATCACGTACGAGACACCGAGCCCGGCGAGCAGGAGCCAGCCCGCTGCGCCCCGCCGGAGCCGCCGCTTGTCCAGGTAGTCGCTGCCGACCTGCTCGTAGTCCACCTGCCGCCGCTTCTCGGCCATCGCGGGTCCTCCCCAGGATTGGTATGACCGTGGCCCATTGGTTGGTCCAGGAGCGTGCTGCGGGGGATCGCGGATGTCAACAGCGCGGCGGAAAAACCTCGTTTCAATCAGGTGAAACCGTTCGGACGCTTGACGGCGCGGTGGAGCGGGTGCTTGCATGTCCGCACTCAAAGGTCTGATCCCATACCAATCAAGGCCGGGACGGTCCGGCCGGAGGGAGACGCCGGTGCCGCGCAACGAGCAGCTGACACTCGGACGCCTGCGCGAGTTGGTCGAGTCCGGCGAGGTGGACACGGTCGTCGTCGCGCTGACCGACATGCAGGGAAGGCTGCAGGGCAAGCGCTGCTCGGCCCGCTACTTCCTGGACGAGGTGCTCGCGCACGGCACCGAGGCGTGCAGCTACCTGCTCGCCGTCGACGTCGACATGACCACTGTGGACGGTTACGCGCTGACCTCGTGGGAGAAGGGGTACGGCGACTTCGTGCTGAAGCCCCACCTGGACACGCTGCGCCTCGTCCCGTGGCAGGAGGCGACCGCGCTGGTGCTCTGCGACGTGCAGTGGCACTCCGGCGAACCGGTCGGTCCGTCACCGCGGCAGGTGCTGCGCGGGCAGCTCGACCGGCTCGCCGAGCTCGGGCTCGCCGCGCACGTCGGGACCGAGCTGGAGTTCCTGGCCTTCCGCGACAGCTACGAGGGCGCGTGGGACAAGCGCTACCACGGGCTCACGCCGGTCAACCAGTACAACGTGGACTACTCCATCGCCGGCACCGCCCGAGTGGAGGGGCTGCTGCGGCGGATCCGCAACGACATGGCCGGCGCCGGGCTGTACGTCGAGTCGGCCAAGGGCGAGTGCAACCTCGGTCAGCACGAGATCGCCATCCGCTACGCCGACGCGTTGACCAGCTGCGACAACCACGTCTTCTACAAGAACGGCGCCAAGGAGATCGCCGCCGCGGAAGGCCTCAGCCTCACCTTCATGGCCAAGTACGACCAGCGCGAGGGCAACTCCTGCCACATCCACGTGAGCCTGCACGACGAGAACGGCTCGGCGATGCCCGGCGACGGCGAGCACGGGTTCTCCGACCTCATGGCGCACTTCATCGCCGGCCAGCTGGCGTGCCTGCCGGAGCTGACGTACTTCCTGGCGCCGAACATCAACTCCTACAAGCGGTTCGCGGCGGGCAGCTTCGCGCCCACCACCATCGCCTGGGGCCGGGACAACCGGACGTGCGCCCTGCGCGTGGTCGGCCACGGGCCGAGCCTGCGGGTGGAGAACCGGGTGCCCGGTGGCGACGTCAACCCCTACCTCGCGGTGGCGGCGATCCTGGCGGCCGGCCTGCACGGGATCGCCGAGGAGCTGCCGCTGGAACCGATGCTGGCGGGCAACGCCTACGCCTCCGACAAGGGCACCGTGCCGACGACGTTGCGGGAGGCGGCCGACCTGCTGGCCCGGAGCAAGGTCGCGGTCGAGGCGTTCGGCCAGGACGTCGTCGACCACTACGTCAACGCGGCCCGGGTGGAACTGGCCGCCTTCGACGCGGCGGTCACCGATTGGGAGCGCATCCGTGGTTTCGAACGGCTCTGACCGTCCGATCATCGGCATCAGCACCTACGTCGAGACGGCGAGGTGGGGCGTGTGGCACCGCGAAGCCGCGCTGCTTCCCACCAGCTACGTCCAGGCCGTGCACCGCGGCGGTGGTGTCCCGGTGCTGCTGCCCGTCCTGCCGGACGGACCCGACCTGTCCGCTGTGGACGCCGTGGTGCTGGCCGGGGGGCCGGACGTCGACCCCGCGGGGTACGGGCAGCCGCCGCACCACGAGCTCGGCCCGGTGCGGCCGGAGCGGGACGCCTGGGAGGTCCGGTTGCTGCGCGCCGCGCTCGACCGCGACCTGCCGGTGCTCGGGGTGTGCCGGGGCGCGCAGGTCATGAACGTCGCCTTCGGCGGGACGCTGCACCAGCACCTGCCGGAGCTGGTCGAGCACCGGCGGCACCAGCCGGAACCCGCGGTCTTCGGCAGCACCCGGGTCGCGCTGCGCGCGGGCAGCCGGATCGCGGCGGTCCTGGGCGAGGAGGTGGTGGTGCCCTGCTACCACCACCAGGCCATCGCCGAGGTCGCCGCGGAGCTCGACGTGGTGGGGCGGGCCGACGACGGCACCGTCGAGGCGGTCGAGCTCCCGGGACGGCGGTTCGCCATCGGGGTGCAGTGGCACCCGGAAGAGGACACTGTGGACGATCGGTTGTTCGCGGCACTGGCCGCGGCTGCGAGGGAGGGACGCGGTGAGCACCGCACATGACGTGATCAACCCGGCCACCGAGGAGGTCGTGGCCACCGTGCCGATGCGCACCGTCGAGGAGACCGACGCCGCGATCGCCCGCGCGGTCCGGGCGCAGCGCGCGTGGAGCTCGCTCGCCCCCGCCGAGCGGGGGCGGCTGCTGCGCCGCTTCGCCGCTGCGGTGGACGACGACCTCGAGCACCTCGCCGAGCTGGAGGTCCGCAACTCCGGGCACACCATCGGCAACGCCCGGGGCGAGGCGGCCAACGTCCGCGACGTGCTGGAGTACTACGCCGCCGCACCCGACCGCCTCTTCGGCAAGCAGATCCCGGTGGCCGGGGGCGTGGACGTCACGCTCCAGGAGCCGATGGGCGTGGTCGGCGTGATCGTGCCGTGGAACTTCCCGATGCCCGTCGCGGCGTGGGGGTTCGCCCCGGCGCTGGCCGCCGGCAACGCGGTGGTGCTCAAGCCCGCGGAGCTCACCCCGCTGACCGCGGTGCGGCTCGGCGAGCTGGCGCTGCAGGCGGGCCTGCCGGAGGGGCTGTTCCAGGTGCTGCCCGGCGTGGGCGAGGTCGTCGGGGAGCGCTTCGTCACCCACCCCGACGTGCGCAAGGTCGTCTTCACCGGGTCCACCGAGGTGGGCAAGCGGATCATGCGGGGCTGCGCCGAGCAGGTCAAGCGCGTGACGCTGGAGCTCGGCGGCAAGAGCGCCAACATCGTCTTCGCCGACGCCGACCTGGAGCGCGCGGCGGCGACCGCCCCGGACGGCGTGTTCGACAACGCCGGGCAGGACTGCTGCGCGCGGTCCCGGATCCTGGTGCAGCGCCCCGTCTTCGAGAGGTTCATGGAGCTGCTGGAGCCTGCGGTGCGGAGCGTGGTCGTCGGTGACCCCGCCGATCCGAAGACCGCGATGGGGCCGCTGATCTCGGCCGAGCACCGCGCCAAGGTCGCCGGCTACGTGCCCGACGGCGCCCCGGTGGCGTTCCGCGGCGAGGCGCCGAGCGGCAGCGGTTTCTGGTTCCCGCCCACGGTCCTCACGCCCGACCCGGCGGACCCGGCGTTCACCGAGGAGATCTTCGGCCCGGTGGTCTGCGTGGTGCCGTTCGACGACGAGGACGACGCGGTGCGCATCGCCAACGACACCGAGTACGGGCTGTCCGGGTCGATCTGGACGCGCGACGTGTCCCGTGCGCTGCGCGTCTCGCGCGCGGTGGAGGCCGGGAACCTGTCGGTCAACTCGCACTCCTCGGTGCGCTACAACACGCCGTTCGGCGGGTTCAAGCAGTCCGGGCTCGGCCGCGAGCTCGGGCCCGATGCGGTGGACGCCTTCACCGAGACCAAGAACGTCTTCATCCCGACCGGCGCGTGAGCGGGTCCGCGCCGCGCCGACCGGGTGTCCAGCACGAGACAGGGAGTCACAGCATGCCGGAACGTCTGCAGGACCGCGTGGCCGTCATCACCGGCGGCGCCAGCGGGATCGGCCTGGCCACCGCGCGCCGGTTCGCCAGCGAAGGAGCGCGGGTCGTCATCGCCGACGTCGACCCGGACACCGGGAAGGAGGCGGCCGCCGAGGTCGGCGGCCTGTTCGTGCAGACCGACGTCACCGACGCCGACGCCGTGCAGCGGCTGTTCGCCACCGCCGACGCCGAGTACGGCTCCATCGACATCGCCTTCAACAACGCGGGCATCTCGCCGCCGGAGGACGACTCCATCCTGGACACCGACATCGAGGCGTGGCGGAAGGTGCAGGAGGTCAACCTCACCTCGGTCTACCTGTGCTGCAAGCACGTCCTGCCGTACATGCGGCGGCAGCAGCGGGGTTCGATCATCAACACCGCGTCGTTCGTGGCGGTGATGGGCGCGGCGACCTCCCAGATCTCCTACACCGCGAGCAAGGGCGGCGTGCTGGCGATGTCCCGCGAGCTCGGCGTGCAGTTCGCGCGCGAGGGCATCCGCGTCAACGCGCTGTGCCCGGGGCCGGTGAACACGCCGCTGCTGCAGGAGCTGTTCGCCAAGGACCCGGAGCGGGCCCAGCGGCGGCTGGTGCACGTGCCGATGGGCCGTTTCGCCGAGGCGACCGAGATCGCCGCCGCGGTCGCGTTCCTGGCCAGCGACGACGCCTCGTTCATCACCGCCTCGCAGTTCCTGGTGGACGGTGGCATCTCCGGCGCCTACGTCACGCCCCTGTGAGTATCGTCGGGGTGGGTCGTGAGTGCGAAGACCGGCTCCAGCCGGTCCGCGCACTCACGACCTCCGCGTGAGGACAGGGGGTGGCGTGAGCCAGGACGAGCCGCTGGTGCTGCAGAGCCGGGCGAGCGAGGCGCTGTTCCGCGCCGTGCGCACCGGCAACGCGTTCGAGGAGACGGTGGAGCGCCTGCTGCAGGCGATCCGCCTCGGCGTGGTGGCGCCGGGGGAGCGGCTGCCCGCGGAGCGGGACCTGGCGACCCGCCTCGGCGTGAGCCGGGTGACGCTGCGGGAGGCGATCCGGGCACTGCAGGAGGCCGGGTACGTGGAGTCCCGGCGCGGCCGCTACGGCGGCACCTTCGTCAACGTCGAACCGCCCCGGTCCAGCCGCAAGGGGCCGCGCCGGATCGCCCGGGAGATGGGTGTCGACCTGCACGACGCCCTGACCCACCGGCACGTCCTGGAGGTGGGCTCGGCCGAGCAGGCCGCGGCCCGGGAGCTCAGCGAAGCCGAACGCGCCCACCTGGTCTCCCGGCTGTCCGACGCGGGCAACGCGGAGCTGCACAACTACCGGCGGATGGACTCGCGCCTGCACCTGGCGATCGCCGAGCTGACCGGCTCGGCGTCGCTGACCTCGGCGGTCGCCGACGTGCGGATGCGGCTGAACGAACTGCTCGACGCGATCCCGCTGCTGGAGCGCAACATCACGCACTCCAACGAGCAGCACGAGGAGGTCGTGCGCGCCATCCTCGACGGCGATCCGGACGCCGCCCGGCGGGCCATGGCCGAGCACCTGGAGGGCACCGCGTCGCTGTTGCGCGGCTTCCTGTCCTGAGCCCGGGCCGGTGGTGAGAAGCTGGTGCGGTGAGCACTGCCGAACGATGCCCCTGCGGACTCGGCGAGCCCTACGCCGAGTGCTGCGCCCGCCTGCACTCCGGGGAGCGCCGCGCGGCCACCGCCGAAGAGCTGGTGCGGTCGCGGTTCAGCGCCTTCGCGGTCGGGGACGCGGACTACCTGCTGGCCACCTGGCACCCCTCGACCCGGCCGGCGGAGGTCGACCTCGACCCCGAGCTGCGCTGGGTGCGGCTGGAGGTCCTCGACCGCACCGGGGGCGGGCCGTTCGACACCGAGGGCACCGTGCGCTTCCGCGCGCACTACCGGGCTCCGGGCGGTACCGGGGTGCTGACCGAGCACAGCCGCTTCACCAAGGAGGGCGGCGCCTGGTCCTACGTCGACGGCGAGCACGAGTGACGCCGCACGACCCCGAGGCAGGGGTCGAACACGGGAACTAGACTGCGTCGAGTGGCGGAATACCGGATCGACGATCTTGCTCGGGCGGCGGGTACGACGGTGCGCAACGTGCGCGTCTACCAGGACCGGGAGCTGCTGCCACCACCTCGGCGGCAGGGGCGGACGGCGATCTACTCCGACGCGCACCTGGTCCGGCTTCGGCTGATCATCAACATGCTGGAGCGGGGCTACGCGTTCGCCCAGATCAAGGAGATGATCACGGCCTGGGAGTCGGGGCGCAGCCTCGGCGACGTGCTCGGGCTGGAGGAGGTCGTCGGGGAGTCCTGGGCGGAGGAGGCGCCGCGCGCCGTGTCCGCCGCTGAGCTGCGCCGGATGTTCGGCACGCAGTTCAGCACCGCCAACGTCAAGCGCGCGGTCGAGCTCGGGCTGCTGGAGCGGCGCGGGCGCGGGTTCGTCTCGCCGAGCCCGCAGCTGCTGGACGCCGGTGCCGAGCTGGTCAGCCTCGGCGTCCCGCTCCGCGAGGTGCTGGACCTGGCCGAGCAGCTCCAGCAGGACATCGACCACGTCGCCGGCCACCTGGTGGAGGTGGTGCGCAAGCACGTGCTGACCCGTCCGGTGCCGACCCAGGAGGAGATCCCGTACTACAGCGAGGTGCTGCACCGCCTGCGCCCGCTGGTGATGTCGGCGCTCAACGCGGCGGCAGCCCGCTCCGCGGCGCGGGTCATCCCGGAAGTGCTCGGCGACCGCCTGATCGAGATGCTCGCCAACGAGGACCAGGCCAAGCGGGCCTGACCCCGCGCAGGTGCCCGATGTGGACTCCGTGACCGGAAGTCCCTGGTCCCGCCACGACCGCCTCGCCCACCCTGGCGCCATGGCCACGAGGTCGAGGACCGAGCAGCGCGCGGTGCCGCACGAGCGAGGTCGCCGCCTCGCCGAAGCGGTCCACGGCACGATCGTGCTGCTGCCCGCGCTCGACTCCATCTCCGACGAGCACCGCGGCGCAGCGGAGACGGCGCTGACGATCGCGGGCGGGGCGGGTGCTGTTCGTCGCCCGGCCGTACGCCCAGGTGGTGGCGCAGCGCGTCGCCGTCGACCGCGGGCGGGAGGCCCCGGCCGAGCTGGCGGCGGCGAACTGGCCGGTGGCGGCGGTGGCCGTGCCCCCGGTGCTGGTGGTCGTCGGTGCCACCGTGTCCGTGGCGGCCCGGCTGTGCCACGAGAGCCGGGCTCGCTCCAGCGCTGTTCACCGTCGGGGCGCTGGCCGTCGGCCTGGTCGTCTCCGCGCTGGACGAGACGGTGTGACGTGCGACGGCACCGGACACGCGCGCGGCCGGGGAAGGCGCGTGTGTGACACTCCGTCGTGCCCGTCCGAGCGTCAGAGGAAGCGATGACCAACGCAGCACCTGAGACCGCAGCAGCGCGCACGACCGAGGACCGCGTGGCGCGGTTGTTGACCGAGGTCTTCGCGCCCTGGGTGATCGTCGTGCTGCTGCCGCTGGCCGTGGCGTGGCGGGCCACCGCCGCCGTCGGTCCGGCGCTGGGGTGGGGCCTGCTGGTCGCGGTGACCAGCAGCGTCCTGCCGATGGGCGTCATCGTGTGGGGTGCCCGCACCGGGCGCTGGGACAGCCACCACGTGCGCGACCGGGCGGGCCGGTTCGTGCCGTTCGTCGCGCTCCTCGTGATGAGCCTGGTCGGGCTGGGGCTGCTGGTGCTGCTGCACGCGCCGTGGCTGCTCGTCGCGCTGGACATCGCCATGATCGTGTCGCTGTTGGTCACCGGGGGCATCACGGTCTGGTGGAAGGTCTCGATGCACTCGGCGGTGGCCGCGGGCGCGGTGGTGGTCCTCGCGGTGCTCTTCCACCCGGTGTGCTGGGCCCTGCTGCTGGTGGTGGCGGCGATCTCGTGGTCCCGCGTGCGGCTGCAGGACCACACGGCAGCCCAGGTGGTCGTCGGCGCGGTCGTGGGCGCGGTCGTCGGCGGCGGCGTGTTCGCCGCCCTGGTCTGACCGTCACGCGGGGAGGTCGGCGCGCGCCCGCTCCCGCACCTCGGACACGATCGGTGAGCGCTCGATCGCCCGGCCCACCTCGATCAGCCAGCGCGCCTCGGTGTGGGTGTCCGAGGCGACGCCCCGGTACGGCGCGCTGGTCTCGTCGGGGTCCTGCCGGTGGCCCGCGGCGTGCGCGTCGAGCGCGGTGACCAGGCAGGCGGCTTCCGCGGTCTGGTGGGCCGCCCGCTCGTCGAGCCCGGCGTCCTCGGCCGCCCGGCGGGCCCAGGCGCTGACCTCCGGGTGCACGTAGGGGCGCAGGACGAGCTGGGCGTCGCGGACCTCCACCACCCGCCGGTAGAGCGCGAACTGCGCGTTGGACCCCATCGCCCCGGCGGGCAGGGTGATCTGCGGCAGCTCCTCGGCCACTCGGCTCCACAGTGGACGAAGCCGTCGGTCGAGGTGCTTGGCGCGCCACCACGTCCAGGGCAGCACCGCCCGCGGGCCCCAGACCGGCATGGTCGCGCCGAGCGCCACCAGCGCCACGCACGCCGCCGCGCACGCACCGCCGATCGGGTCGAGGATCCCGGGCTGGTGACCGGTTGCCGACCAGACCGCGACGGCGATCTTGCTCGCCGCCCAGCACCCCGACGCCACGCACCCCGCCTGGATGGTGCGCAGTCCGGCCCGCAGCCAGCGGCTGCTGGTCTGGGAGATGTAGTGGCGGAGGAACCAGCCGAACGCCAGGGTCGCCCAGCCGATGTAGAGCGAGAACACCACGAGGTAGGCGGCGACCGGCGGCCGGTCGGCGAACGCGGCCAGGAAGTCCGGGTCGAACGGGATGCCCGCGGACAGCAGCAGCACCGTCATGACGACCGCGGCGAGCGCGGCCACCACCACCTGGACGCGCACCACGCGGCGCGCCTCGGCGTCTTCGTGGAGCAGGTGTGCCAGCAGCCCGTGCACGCACACCGCCGCCACGATGGCCAGCAGGTTCGCCACCAGGCGACCGAGGTTCGGCACCGGCTCCCAGGTGGCCACCCAGTCCAGGGTCCCCTGGGCGACCAGCGCGGCCGACACCCCCACCGCCCCGATCGCGCCGCACAGGTGCAGCACGCTCGGGGTCAGCGAGCGCCGGGACTGGACGAGCTTGGCGATCGCGGCCAGCACCGCGATGGTCCCCGCCGCTTGGAGGACGACACTGGTCATCGGCGCTTCTCCGGACTGCGCCGCGCGCTGTCGAACGTGGCCTGGATCTCCCGCAGCGTCCGGCCGGACTTCGCGTCGAGCTTGCGCACGCGGCGCAGCGGCGCCGGCGCGCGACCCGCGCGGTACAGGTAGAGGCTGGCCACCAGCTCGGCCTCCTGCTCGGTGGAGGCGTCGAAGGCCGAGCGGCCGAGCACGCTCTGCACCAGCTCGCGCGGCAGGTCGGGGACCAGCGCCTCGACCAGCGGCGAGTCGGCGAGCTTGGTGTCGGAGTGCCCGCACACCAGGTGACCCACCTCGTGCAGGATGATGTGCTCCTCGTGCAGGGGCGTGCTCGGCACGTAGCCGATGACGTCCCGGTCGGAGAGCGAGACCAGCGCCCCGCACGGGCTCTCGGACTCCACGGAGGAGACCCGGCGCAGCTCGATCGGCCGGCCGCGGAGCTCGGCGAGCTCGGCGATGAAGGTGTCCAGGTCCCACGGCGACGGCAGTGGGAGGGCAGCGGCCAGCTCCTGGCACCGGGCGGCGAGGTCGCGTTGCTGGGACCGTGTCACGTCGTGATCGTCGCTCATGACCAACACCAGCCGGGCGCAGCGGAACGGCATCGGCTCCGACTCGTGATCCCGATCATGCGCCATCGTGACCGGAGGTGGTGTTGGAGCGGCGCAGGTCCTCGACCACGCCGCGGATGCGGTCGGCTTGGGCGGGGGTGAGGCCGCGGAGGCTCACCGACTCCACGCCGTCCTCCTTGAGGCCGCGGAGTTCCACCAGCGTGGCCAGCTGGCTGCGGACCTTCTCGCCGTGCTCGGTGTCGGCGAACGTGTCCAGCGGGACGCCGAAGAACCCGGCCAGCGCCTTCAGGTGCTGCCAGCCGGGGTTGGGGGACTCGCCGGAGAGGATCTTGTACAGCTGTGACACGGAGATCCCGGTCGTTGCGGCGATCGCCTTGACCTCGTAGGGCTTCCCCGTCTCCGGGTTGGGGAAGTTCTCCCGCAACCACGCCAGCCGCTCGGCCAGGGCAGCACCAGCGTCTTCCATCACATCACTCCGACATCACCGGGCTTGGACCGTTTCGCCGATTGACGGATTCTCGCATCTTGGACTAACGTTTGTCGAGATTCCACGATCGTGGAATCGAGGTGCTGGGGGTGTGCCAGGCCGGGCGTGGCGGGGGCGTGTTCACCGCGTCCTGCCTGGCACGCAAGCCTCGATCGTTCCACCGTGGTCCCCGTCGAGGAGGCGCGCAGAGCACCCCTCAGACGTGGGTGTTCTGCGCCCTCCACGGGCCGGAGGGGGAGTCGGGTTCGGTCCCCTCCGCGCGCAGGAGGACAATCCCGCGCATGACGACGGGACTCCAGGCGGCGGCCCGGCGGTTGGCGCGAGGCGTGCGCACCGGGCACACCGGACCTGCGGTCGTGTGGCTGCGCATCGGGGGCGGCGCGACGCGGATCACGTACCCGGTGGGTGTCGAGGTCGACCTCGAACCCGACTTCTTCGACGCCAAGTCGGCGCTGACCGAACTGCTCCCCGTGCCGTCCGGGAGCCGGCCGCTGGTCGTGGAGCTGGTGGTGCACGAGTCCGGCCGGTTCGAGCTGGCCCACAGCACGGACCTGGAGTCGGAGTCGCGCGTGGTGCTCGACGAGGACTTCCGGTTGCCCAACCACCCGTTG
Source organism: Saccharopolyspora hordei (assembly GCF_013410345.1). NCBI lineage: Bacteria > Bacillati > Actinomycetota > Actinomycetes > Pseudonocardiales > Pseudonocardiaceae > Saccharopolyspora > Saccharopolyspora hordei. The sequence goes on along the minus strand of NZ_JACCFJ010000001.1, from coordinate 4,535,337 downwards.
CCCGGCATGGCGCTGCCGCCGGGGTCGGCGCACACCGGGGCGCCCACCGATCCGGCCGTGCTGGCCGAGGTTTCCGCCCTGTTCGAGGAGTTCGTCGAACGGTACGAGCAGATCAAGGGGCGCCCGCCCGCGCTGCGCCCCGGCTACTCCGAGCAGGAGATCGCCGCGGCCGAGGCCGACCTGGGCGTGAGGCTGCCGGAGGACCTCCGGGCGCTGTACCGGATGACCCGCGACGACGCGGCGGAAACCGGTCTGCTGGGCCGGTTCTCGCCCTACCCGCTGGACGACGTCGTCGAGTACCACCAGCCGGGTTCGCTGGGCTGGAACGACGGGCCGTTCGACGACGCGGTGGTCTTCGAGTCGAACCCGCCGGGCACCATCAAGCGCCTGTCCCGCAACGACTGGTGGATCACCTTCGCCACCGACTTCGCGATGAACAACCTCGCCGTCGACCTCGACCCGGCCGAGCACGGCAGGCCGGGCCAGGTCTTCGAGTACGGGCGCGACGTCCCCGGTCCGCCGGAGTACGTGGCGGGTTCGGTGACCGAGCTGCTGGAGGGTGTCGTCACCGCGCTCCGCGAGGGGGACTACGAGGACGAGGACCCCGAGTCGGACTACCTGCAGACGCACGCCGGCTCCGCGGGCGGGGGTTTCGGCGAGCGGGTCTACCACGACTTCGGCAGCCGGGACCTGGCGGAGGTCGTCGAGACCGCCCACGACGCGCAGCGCCTCGTGCTCAACGACGCGGTCGAGCTGGACCCGGCGGCGCTGGCGCCGCTGCGGACCCTGCGCGAGCTGCGGATCAACCGCGCGAAGCTGGTCGTGCCGTCGGTGGCCGACCTCCCCGCCCTGGAGTGCCTGGCAGTTGAGGCGGGACGCATCGACCTCGACGCCCTGGCGCACCAGCAGACGCTGTGGGACCTGAAGTTGGCCGGCTCCGCCGAGGCGGTGGACCTGACGGTGCTGCGCACCCTGCCGTCCCTCACCCGGCTCGACCTCTCGGGAGTGGAGGCCGCGGACCTCGCCCCGCTGGCGGACCTGCCCGGTCTGCGCGTGCTGGTCCTCAACGCCCAGCAGTGGGACGCGCTGCGCCGTGCGGGTCTCCGCCCACCCCGCCTCGCCGCAGCCGAACGAGCGGGCACCAGCTCCCTCCGCGACACCGCGGACTGGACCGAATGGCTCACCGGCCACCGGCTCCCCCTCCACACCGTCACCGGCACCACGAAGTGATCTTTCCGAGGTGAAGGGCACCTTTCGCCAACTGGATTGGCGAAAGATGCCCTTCACTCCTCACCCAATGGGGTGCGGCCGGGCGGGGTCGGGGAGGGGGCGAAACCGCCCGGCCGCGCGGCTCGACGCTCGGGGGAGGTGCATCGAGCCGAGTCCTAGAGGCGTCGCAGGGATTCCAGGACGCGCTGCTGGAGCTCCAGCGGTGGGTGTTCGGGCCAGAGCAGCGACATCAGTCTTCTCCCAGCTGGTCGATCACGGTCGGTCGGACCTCGCGCAGCAGGCGGACGACCTCCTCCAGAGCGGAGGCCGTCGCGTCGACCTGGTCGGCGTCGAGGCGACCGGCGCCCGCGAGGAACGCGACGTCGTCGAGGAGCCACTGGGCGCGGCGCAGGAACGTCGCCAGCGCGGCAGTCCTGGTGCTCACGGCTCGACACCGGCGAGCCGCCGAGCCTCCCGGTTGCACTCGGCGCAGGTGGCCCACAACCACGCCACCTCGCTGTTGTCCGCCCGGACGTCCCGCTGGCACAGCGTCGTCACCTGCGTCCCGGTCGGGTAGGCGCACCCGACGGGCTTCTCGGTGCAGCTCGCGTGCCGCTGCCCAGCAGCAGGCACCCAGTGGAACGGATGCATCGGCGCCCCCAGGAATAGTTGGTGCAACTGGTGTGCACCAGAGTGCACCACCACGTTTTCCCTGCACAATTCCACTATTCGGTGATCCACACGTGGTCTTGAAGAGCTAGGATTGGTGCATGACGCGCACCACCGGAGGAAGTCCGAAGGCCCGGATCGTCGGCGCTGAGCTGCGACGAGCGCGAGAGGAACATGACGTAGGCGTGCGCGAACTGGCGCGCAGGCTCGGGATGGACCATTCGAAGCTGTCTCGCTGCGAGAGTGGGAAGACCGCTGCTTCGCCCGAGTTCGTGGCCAGTGTGCTTGCAGCGCTGGGGGTTCCGGAGGCTGAGCGCGAGCGTGTCATCGAGTTGGCCCGCGGAGCGGATCGGACGAACTGGCTCTCTCCCGGTCTCCCAAGCGCGGACCACGAGCTGACCACGCTGATCGAGTTCGAGAAGACGGCCAGCGAGATCACGGAAGTCTCACCGTTCGTCATCTCTGGTCTGCTCCAGACCTCAAACTACGCCCGTGCAGTGATGACGTCTGGCACCGAGTCTCCCGGAGACCTCGAAACTCGCGTGACTCTGCGCGTGGGGCGGCGTGATGTGCTGACCCGCAAGAAGGGGCCGCGCTTCACGTTCCTCGTGATGGAGACGGCGCTGCGCACCAAGATCGGTGGACCGGTGGTCATGGCCGACCAGCTCCGGCAGGTCGTGACCATGTCGGAGTGGCCGAGCGTCACCGTGCGAGTCATCCCGGCAGACCTGAACATCTGGCACCCGGCACTGCACGGCTCCTACATCTTGTTCGAGTTCCCGAAGGCGGATCCCATCGTTCACCTGGAGCAGTACGCATCTGCTGTGTTCCTCCACGAGCGCGAACAAACCGATGCCTATCGAAGCGCGACAGATACGCTGCGCGGGCTGGCGATGAGCCCTGACGACTCGGTCAAGCTCATAGCAGAGGTCGCCGAGGAGATGGAGAACATGACATGACGCGGGAGCCGACTGGCTGGCGGAAGTCAAGCCGTTCACATCAGCAGACTGCGTGTGTCGAGGTCGGTCGGGTCGATGACGGCGCGGCGGTTCGGGACTCGAAGGACCGGGAGGCCGGCTACTTCACGACGACGGCTCATCAGTGGCAGCTGTTCGTCTCGGCCGTCAAGGCAGGCCGCTTCGACGGCTGACCGCGATGGGTGTCGTGAGTGCGTAGTCCGGCTCCAGCCGGTCCACGCACTCACGACTCCGAACGGCCGCATCGACGGCCCTGTCGCGTTGCGTCATCCAGCGGAACGTCCTGCGGTCTGGGTGGGCGAATTGATCGATTCCGTCCCCACGGTTGTTCCCTGCTGGTTAGGCTCGCGGCTGCGACGCCTTGTGTCCCAACGACGAGAGCCGACCGCGATGGGCTCGTGAGTGCCCAGACCGGCTCCAACCGGTTCATGCACTCACGACCTCTGACCTGGGGGGGAGGACATGGACGGCAACATCCTCGATCCGGACGCAGCCCGCGAGCGGTTGGCCGCGTGGAAGGGCCGGATCGAAAAGCTCGCCGCTGACACCAAGACGATGAGCGACCGGCTGCAAGAAGTCCGGGTCACCACGACGGACCCGAAGGGCCTGGTCGAGCTCACCATCGACTCGACGGGCGCGCTGGTCGACCTGAGGCTGACCAACAAGATGACCAGCACCCGCCCCGACGAGGTCTCGCGCACGATCATGGAGACCCTCGCCGCGGCGAAGAACCAGCTGGCCGACCGCTCCCAGGAGATCATCGCCGAGACGGTGGGCACCGAGTCCCCGGCAGCGCGCGCCATCGCGGAATCCGTCGGCAACCACCTGCGCACCGAACCGGCCGAGAAGAAGGCCGCCCCTGAGCCCGATGTCGAGGAGGACCCCGAGAACCAGTCCTTCTTGGAGAAGTGGTGACCATGGGTGACGGTTTCGCTGTCAGCGCCGAGCAGATCCGCGCGCACGCGAGCAAGGTCGAACAGATCCAGGCCCGCTTCGACGCGGTGAAGTCCGCCAGCGCGCACATCCAGCAGGACGACCAGGCCTACGGCCTGCTCTGCGGCTGGATCGCCGGCGTCCTGGAAAGCCGGCACGCCCGGCAGAACGAGCTCATCGACTTCGTGGCGGAGAACCTCTCGCTGGCCGCGGAGTCGCTGCGCGCCACCGCGGACGACTACGAGAGCCTCGACCAGGAGCACGCGGACCTCATCCAAGCCTCCGGTGGAGACATGCCATGAGCGACGGTGCGCTGGTCGCGCCGGTCGAATCGACCCGCAAGCCGTGGACCGGCTCCGGGCTGGCCGAGGGCGTCGAGGGGCTCGTCACCTCCATCCAGAACGAGGACTGGGTGTCCGGCGCGCTGGCCGGGATGGGGCTGGGGCTCGAAGTCGCCTCCACCGTGCTCGACCCGTTCAGCGCGCTGCTGTCCAACGGCATCGGCTGGGCCATGGAGTACTTCGAGCCGTTGCGGGAGATCCTCGACGAGCTCACCGGCATGCCGGACGTGGTCAGGTCCCACGCCGCGACGTGGAACAACATGGCCGAGGAACTCGGCTCCATGGCCGAAGACCTCAAGTCGAGCCTGGAGAACGACCTTCCCGACTGGCAGGGGGAGGCGGCCGACGCCTACCAGGCGATGATGGCCAACAACGTGGAGGCCATCGGCGGTCTGGCCGCGATCTCGGCAGCGATGGCCTCGGCCACCGAAGGCGCCGGCGGCCTGGTGGAGATGACCCGGGAGATCGTCCGCGACCTCATCGCCGACCTGGTGGCACGGGTGATCGTGTGGGCGGCGGAAGCGATCTTCGTGGTGACGATCCCGGTGATCGCGGCCCAGATCACCTCCGCGGTGGTCAAGTGGGTCGGCCGCATCTTCACCTACGTCACGAGCCTGATCGACAGCCTCACGAACCTGAGCAAGCTCTTGAACGGATGAGGGGGAGTCCGTGGCACCGAAGAGGCCCCGAGGCAATGGTGGAGGCGATACCGGCGGGAGTTCCCACAAGACGCGGCCATCGCAGAAGGTCGGTCACGTAGACGCCAGCTCCAGCGTCTCCAAAGCCCAAGACGCCACACACCAGTACGCCACCGCAGGCCGCGCCGGCTCCAACGGCCACAGCCCCACGACCCCGGCAGGCCACACACCGCCGCCGAAGACGAACACGTCGGACCCGCACTCGACGAAGCCTGGCGGCAAGGACGACACCCCGCTGCACGACAGGTCCGACGACCCGCAGAGCCCGACCAGGGACGCGGACAACCGCAACACCCAGGGCGATCCCATCGACGTCGCCACCGGGGAGATGGTCCTGCGTCAGGTCGACGTGGAGCTGCAGGCGGTCCTCCCCCTGGTCCTGAAGCGGATGCACCTGTCGTCGTACCGGGTCGGACAGCACTTCGGTCCCTCCTGGGCGTCCACCCTGGACCAGCGGTTGGAGTTGACCAGCGCCGGTGTGTCCTTCGCCGCGGAAGACGGCAAGCTGCTGCTCGCCCCGACTCCAGCGGTCGGTGCCACGGTGCGGTTCGCTCGCTCGCGCCATGAGCTCACCCGCGGCGAAGACGGTGGCTACACCCTCACCGAACACGACACCGGTCGGAAGCTGCTCTTCTCCCCGGGTGACCGGGTGCTGTGGCTGGCGACGGTCGTGGACCGCAACGGCCACCGCATCGAGTTCGACCGCGATGCCGACGGAACAGCGGTAGAAGTGCGGCACTCGGGTGGCTACCGCATCCGCGTCGACTCCGAGGACGGCTTGGTGAGGGCGCTGCACCTCCGCGAAGCCGACAACGGCGAAGACGTGGCGCTCATGCGTTACGTCTACGAAGAGCAACGGCTCACTGAGGTGATCAACGCGTCGGGCCTGCCGATGCGGTTCACCTACGACCACGCCGGCCGCATCACCAGCTGGACGGACCGCAACGACGCGTGGTACCGCTTCACCTACGACTCCGAGGGTCGTGTGGTGGCTGGTGAGGGGTCTGGTGGCTTCCTCAGCGGCACGATGGAGTACGACCGCGAGAACCGGATCACCACGTGGACGAACTCCCAGGGCGCCCGCACCACCTACCACCTCAACGAAGCGGGCCAAACGATCCGCGAGATCGATCCACTGGGTGCCGAGACCCGGTTCGAGTGGAACGAGCATGATCAACTGCTCTCGCGCACAGACCCTCTCGGCCGAACGGTCCGTTATGACTACGACGATGATGGCAACCTGATCGCCGTCACGCGACCGGACGGAAGCCAAGCTCGCGCCGAGTACAACGCTCTTCGTCTTCCAGTTGCCGTCATCGCGCCGGATGGTTCGGTCTCTCGGCGGGAGTACGACGAGCGCGGCAACCTCATCACATCGATCGATCCCGTCGGGGCGGTCACCAGCTACACCTATGACGATCGCGGGCATCTGACGACCATCACAGATGCGTTGGGCAACGTGCGGCGTATCGAGACGGATGCGGCAGGCTTGCCGGTGGCCCTGACTGATCCACAGGGCAACACAACCCGTTGTGTGCGCGATCCGTTTGGCCACGTCACGGAAGTGATCGATCCGCTGGGTGCTGTCACGCGACTCGGCTGGACCGTCGATGGCAAGCCTGCGTGGAGAACGCTGCCGGACGGTGCAACTGAGCGTTGGATCTACGACGGGGAAGGAAACCTACGGGTCCACGTCGACGTCTTGGGGCAGGAAACACGCACTGAGTTCACGCACTTCGACCTTCCGTCGGAAGAGATTCGCCCAGACGGCACACGCCTGCGGTTCGGCTACGACACCGAACTGCGCCTCGTGTGCGTCACCAACGAGCTAGGCGCAGTGTGGCGTTACGACTACGACGCGGTGGGCAACCTGATCCGGGAGACTGACTTCAACGGCCGCGTGGTCACCTACCAGCACGACGCCACCGGGCAGCTGGTCGCGCGTACCAACGGTGTCGGCGAAACCACGCAGTTCGCCCGCGATGCCTTCGGCAACGTCGTCGAGCGTCGCAGCGGTGCGGTCACAGCGACGTTCACCTACGACCCATTGGGGCGCTTGGTCGAAGCGATGGACGGCGACACGCGGGTGACTTTCCAGAGGGACGCGGCCGGGCGCGTCCTCGCCGAGACCATCAACGGTCGCACCGTTGCCTCGGTCTATGACGCACTGGGCCGCCGGATCCGGCGGCACACGCCCTCCGGTGCGGAGAGCGTGTGGGAATACGACGCCAACAGCCGGCCCGTTGCCCTGCACATGGCCGGGCGCACGCTACGTTTCGGCTACGACCGCGTTGGCAATGAGATCCAGCGGGAGATGGGACCGACGGCTGTCCTCACCCAGGCATGGGACGCCAACCACCGGTTGCTTTCGCAGACAGTCACCGGGGCGGCCGGGCGGCAGATCCAGCAGCGTTCGTACACCTACCGCGCTGACGGTTGTTTGACGAGCGTAGACGACAAGCTCATCGGCTCGCGCACGTTCGAACTCGACCGAGCAGGCCGTGTCACCGTCGTCGCTGGAACTGGCTGGACCGAGCGCTACGCCTATGACGCTGCGGGCAACCTCACTCACGCCTCATGGCCGACGTCGCCTGGTGCGGATGCCGAAGCGCTTGGTGACCGCGAGTACAGCGGTACCCTGATCCGCCGCGCGGGCAGGGTTCGCTACGAGTACGATGCTCAAGGTCGCGTCGTGTTGCGCCAGCGCAAGCGCCTGTCTCACAAGCCAGAAACCTGGCGTTACTCCTGGGATGCTGATGACCGCTTGGTCGAAGTCCTCACCCCGACCGGGGCACGCTGGCGCTATCGCTATGATCCGCTCGGACGCCGGGTGGCGAAACAGCGGCTGACGCCGGATGGCTCAGGTATTGTTGAGCAAGTTGAGTTCACCTGGGACGACACGGTTCTCGTGGAACAGGCACACACTGACGGTGTGCCCAACGGCCCGCAGCTGGCCGATCGCCGGGTGATGGTGTGGGACTACGAACCTGGCACGTTTCGTCCTCTGGTCCAGCGGGAACGCTCGCAGCTCCGCGACGCGCCCCAGCAGTGGTTTGACGAGCAGTTCTACTCGATCGTCACTGACCTTGTCGGCACGCCGACAGAACTGGTGAACGACCAAGGCGGCATCGCTTGGTACCACCGGACCACGTTGTGGGGTGTCACAACGGACCGAAGTCGCACCGGCGTCTACACTCCGCTACGCTTCCCGGGCCAGTACGCTGATCCGGAAACGGGCTTCAACTACAACTTCCACCGCCATTACGACGCGGTGACCGGGCGGTACGGCAGCAGTGACCCGATCGGTCTGGAAGGAGGTGTGAACCCGCATCTGTACGTTCCCAACCCCCATACCTGGCTCGACCCGCTCGGGTTGAAGTGCACTAGCGCAGAAGAGGCGCTGCGTGACTGGAAGAGCAGGAAGATGTGGTTCGGGAACGAGCAGTTCCTCCTCGACAAGGCTGGGATGAAGCACTTCCTGGAGCGGCATCATCCGGACTACTGGACCGGGGAAACCAAGAAGACGCAAACCTTCTTCGACAGGAGTATGTCCGTCAAGGACATAGAAAATGTCGCAGTCGAGGTCATGCACCAGAACCGGGGCGAGCTCATCGAAAAGGGAACCAATGGAATGTACCAGATTTCCGGGGTGGTGGACGGAAAAGAATACGTTCTCGGATTGAACCGCGGCCGCGTTGGTCAGCTCTACCCGAAACCTTGAGGATCTCATGATTGGTGTGCAGTCGCTCCTGCGGACGCCCGATGGCGCCTTCGTCCCGGTGCTCGAAGCTGATCCCGGCGACCTTGACGAGTACTACCTAGCGGGTGCCATCGACCTCGAAATCAATGGCACCCAAATCATCGACACGGAAATGTGGGACTATGTCGACCAGCTGTGGGCCTACATCTGCACCATGCTCCAGGATCTCCGTAGCAGCGGGACGTCTCGAACGTACTTCCCTGATCAGCCGATCGAGCTGAAGTTCGAACGACTTCCCAGCTCGCTCGTCCTGGTTTCGATCGAGGCTGGTGACGATATCAGGAAGGTCTCTGTAGACGAAGAGGAGTTGGTCGAGAGGCTGGGGTGCGCCGCAAAAGAGTTCTTCCAGGACATGAATTCACTTCTTCGGCAAGACCGCTATTCAGGCGAGCTCAGGAAGATTGATTCCATCTTGCGTCAGTGAAGACCTTCCGCGGAGCTTCGTCGTTCAGGGGCTCTTGATCGCGTGGAAAGCTGCGGCCGCCTGCTGTTGCGTGGTGCTCGCGTGCTTCTCGGAGATCTCCGCGAACACCAGCGGGGAACCGGCCTTGCGGTTCGACACGCCGTTCACCTGGGACGAGGTCTGCTAGCGGATCACCTGATCCAAGGACGTCGGTTGGCATGCAGCCGAGCGCAAGTGGAAATACGGCGGTTCGCCTCGTGCCGTCGGGCGTGATAGCGACTGGGCCACCATCGCGCCGACACCGTGGCGACCATGCTGCTCTGGGACAGCGAGATGACATCGGTGCGGCCTCAGATCGGCCGACCGTCACCCGCGCAGCGCTGTGCCGTCGCCGTGCGAGCGGTCGAGAGCACGACGGCTCCCCTCGCCCCCTCCCGCATCCGACAGCAGGACTGCTGAGCTGTTGCGCCCGTGCTTCGACATCGCTTGCTCCGCGGTCGGTGGAGGTCACACTGGTCAGTAGCTGCCTGAGGGAGTCGAAGAACAGATCGCGGCCATCGTGTCCGACGGTGCGGAGACCGGGCTCAGTTGACGGGACACGTGGCGGGTGGAGCCGCATGAAGCCACGAGAAGGGCTGACCAGATCGAGGTGCGAGCGAAGGGCGCCTTGACGGTGCTGCCGTCAAGGCGCCCTTCGCGGTTGTCAGTTCCCGAAGCCGGCCCTGCGGAGGGCTTCGGCCATGGCGCCGGTGGGGGCGCCGCCGCGCTGGCCGCCGCGGCCCTTGCCGCCGCGGCCGCCGTTCCGGCCGCCGCCACCGCGGCCGCCCTGGCCCCGGCCGCCGCCTCGGCCCGCTTCGCGGTCGGGCTTGCCGCCGGCACCGGGTTCGTCGTCGAGGCGGAGCGTCAGGGAGATGCGCTTGCGGGGGATGTCGACGTCGAGGACCTTGACGCGGACGATGTCGCCGGACTTGACCACGTCGCGGGGGTCGTTGACGAAGTTCTTCGACATCGCCGAGACGTGGACCAGGCCGTCCTGGTGAACGCCCACGTCGACGAAGGCGCCGAAGGCGGCGACGTTGGTGACCACGCCCTCCAGGGTCATGCCGGGCTTGAGGTCCGCGAGGGTCTCCACGCCCTCGGCGAAGGACGCCGTCTTGAACTCCGGGCGGGGGTCGCGGCCCGGCTTGTCGAGCTCGGCGAGGATGTCGGTGACCGTCGGCAGGCCGAACGTGTCGTCCACGAAGTCCTGGGGCTTCAGCGACCTCAGCACCCGCGTGTTGCCGATCAGCTCGCGGATCCCGGTGCCGGTGCGGTCCAGGATCCGGTGCACCACCGGGTAGGCCTCCGGGTGCACCGCCGAGGCGTCCAGCGGGTCGTCGCCGTCCTGGATGCGCAGGAAGCCCGCGCACTGCTCGAACGCCTTCGGACCCAGCCGCGCCACGTCCTTGAGGGCTTGCCGGGTGCGGAACGGGCCGTGGGTGTCGCGGTGCTGGACGATGTTGGCCGCCAGCGTCTCGCTGATGCCGGACACGCGGGTCAGCAGCGGGGCCGACGCCGTGTTGACGTCCACGCCGACCGCGTTCACGCAGTCCTCGACCACCGCGTCCAGCGAGCGCGACAGCTTCGTCTCGGACACGTCGTGCTGGTACTGGCCGACACCGATCGACTTCGGGTCGATCTTGACCAGCTCCGCCAGCGGGTCCTGCAGGCGGCGGGCGATCGACACCGCACCGCGCAGCGAGACGTCCAGGTCCGGCAGCTCACGGGAGGCGTAGCTGGAGGCCGAGTACACCGACGCGCCCGCCTCGGACACCGAGATCTTGGTGAGCTTGAGCTCGGGGTGCTTGCTGATCAGCTCACCGGCCAGCTTGTCGGTCTCGCGGGAGGCCGTGCCGTTGCCGATCGCGATCAGCTCGACGCCGTGCTGCTCGGCCAGCGTCGCGAGCTTGGCCAGTGCCTGGTCCCACTGGCGCTGCGGCTGGTGCGGGTAGATGGTGTCGGTGGCCACCACCTTGCCGGTGCCGTCCACCACCGCGACCTTGACACCGGTCCGGTAGCCCGGGTCCAGGCCCATCGTGGCGCGCGACCCCGCCGGCGCGGCCAGCAGCAGGTCGCGCAGGTTGGCCGCGAACACCCGGACCGCCTCGTCCTCGGCGTTCTGCCGCAGCCGCAGGCGCAGGTCCACGCTCAGCCGGGTCAGGATGCGGGTCCGCCACGCCCAGCGCACCACGTTCGACAGCCAGGTGTCCGCCGGGCGGCCCTGGTCGGCGATGCCGAACCGCTGGGCGATGCGCAGCTCGTAGTCGGTGGGGCCGACCTGCTCGGAGCCGTCGTCGGGCTCCAGGGCCAGCTCCAGCACCTCCTCGTTCTCGCCGCGGAACAGTGCCAGCACGCGGTGCGAGGGCAGGTCGGTGAACGCCTCGGAGAAGTCGAAGTAGTCGGCGAACTTCGCGCCCTCGTCCTCCTTGCCCTCGCGGACCTTGGAGACCAGCCGACCGCGCGTCCAGACCTTCTCGCGCAGCTCGCCGATCAGGTCGGCGTCCTCGGAGAACCGCTCCACCAGGATCGACCGCGCGCCGTCCAGCGCGGCCTGCGCGTCAGGCACGCCCTTGTCGGCGTCGACGAACCCGGCCGCCGTCTCGTGCGGGTCGAGGCTGGGGTCGCCGAGCAGCTTGTCGGCCAGCGGTTCCAGGCCGGCCTCGATGGCGATCTGCGCCTTGGTGCGGCGCTTGGGCTTGTAGGGGAGGTAGATGTCCTCCAGGCGGGCCTTGGAGTCGGCCGCGTTGATCTGCGCTTCCAGCTCGTCGGTCAGCTTGCCCTGGGAGCGGATGGACTCCAGCACCGTGGCGCGCCGCTCCTCGAGTTCGCGCAGGTAGCGCAGGCGCTCCTCGAGCGTGCGCAGCTGGGCGTCGTCGAGGGCGCCGGTCGCTTCCTTCCGGTAGCGGGCGATGAACGGCACGGTCGCCCCACCGTCGAGCAGCTCGACGGCGGACTGCACCTGGCGCTCGCGGACGCCGAGCTCCTCGGCGATCTTCTGATGAACAGTCGTCACGATGCTGATTCCGCCTTCTCTGCGATCTTCGCCAGATCCGACCGGACATTCTGCCGGACGGCGACCGCAGGCTACGTCGCCGCTCACGTCGGCGTGTCGGGATGCCGCACGTCACGTCCGCGCCCCCGGCATCGCCCCAGGTCCGCCCGCCGCGGTGCGGCTGGGGGAGGAGGGAGGCCGGTCCGCGCGGTGCGCTGCGTGCCCGGTCCGGGACCGTCTGCGGTCGCGAAGCACCGGGCGCCCCACCCCGCCCACGGCGCGTGCTCGCGCGCGGACGCTGCGGTCGTCTGACCGGCCGGGGCGCGACACCCGGAGAGGTGGGCGCGGGCGTGTCGTTGGTGGTCACTACGATGCCCGTCCGGACGCCGGCCCCGCGCGCGCGAGCCGGCCCCACCGGCCCAGTGCTCGCGCCGCAGGTGCTGTGACCTGGACCACGACGAACGCGGAAGGTGAACCCGTCTTCGTCACGAACCGTGACGGATTGGGCGGCCCGCTGTACCCCAGAAGGGGTAATCTAGGTATCTGGGCACGTACAAACCGCGATGCAGGTACACGCTCCGTGCTGGAGTGTGGGGACACGTGAACCCCGAGAAGCCCGACCAACAGATGTCCCCCGAAACCAACGACAAGGCTGGTACCGCGCAGCGACTGCTGCGGCGCTTCCGGGAGAGGGTCGCGCCGCACGTGACCGCGGTACAGGACAAGCTCCCCGAACCCCTCGCACGGGCGTCCCGGAACCGGTCGGTGCAGGCCGGTGCCGCCGTCGCCGCCGTCGGCGTGGTGGGCTTGGTGGTCGGCACCGCCGCCGGCGGCCCGTCCACCCCCGAGGTCGACAAGGCTGCGGTGGCCGCCCCGATGCAGCAGGCCCCCCAGCAGCAGGAGGTGCTGCAGCAGCACGCCACCCTGCAGCAGCAGCCGACCCCGCAGCAGGCGGAGGCCAAGGCGGCTGAGCCGGCACCCGAGCCGGAGGCCCCGCTCGGCCCGCCGGTCGAGGGCATCGACGTGTCCAACCACAACGGGTCCATCGACTGGAACGAGGTCGCCGCGGACGGCAAGAAGTTCACCTTCGTGCTGGCCACCGACGGGACCGACTTCAGCAACCCCCGGTACAGCGAGCAGTACCACGGTGCCAAGGACGCCGGGCTGATCGCCGGTGCCTACCACTTCGCGCGGCCGGACGAGTCGTCCGCGGAGGCGCAGGCCGACCGGTTCCTCGACGTCGCCGACTACCAGTCCGACGGCAAGACCCTGCCGCCGGTGCTGGACCTGGAGGTCGACCCGAACTCGGGCGGCTGCTACGGGATGTCGGTCGACGAGATGCGCCAGTGGACCCAGACCTTCAACGACAAGGTCAAGGAGCGCACCGGCAAGGAACCGATCATCTACGCCAACCCGTCGTTCTGGCGGCAGTGCATGGGGAGCACCGACAGCTTCGACGGGCACCCGCTGTGGCTGGCCTCCTACGGCGTGGACAGCCCGACCGTGCCCAGCGGCTTCAGCAACTGGCACTTCTGGCAGTACACCGACAAGGGCAGCGTTGACGGCATCAGCGGCTACACCGACCTGAACCAGTTCCAGGAAGGCATGGCCCGGCTGGAGAAGCTGGCGCGCTGACCACGGCCTCCGCGCCGTCTGGACGAGAGCGGGCCGTCCGCGAGAGCGGGCGGCCCGCTCCTCCGTGCGCAGGCGCGTCGTCCGTCCTGTGTGGACACGGGTGTCCCGCCCGCCGGGCGGGCGGCGGGACCCGCAGGTCACCCGGTCCTGGCGAAGCGGGGGAAGGTCCGGACCCGGGAAGCCGCCGACCGATATCCTCGCGCCGACGATGATCACCTGATCGGAGGCGCGGGCGTGTCACTGTGGGAACAGCGGGTCACCATGGCTCGGCAGCTGTGGAGCAACGGTGACCTCGCCGCCGCGGAGCGGGAGCTGCGCCCCGTGCTGGACGACGGGGACTTCGACACCGCCGCGCACGCCGCCTACCTGCTGGGCGGGCTGCTCGAGCAGCGCGGCGACCGCGCGCAGGCCCGCGCGATGCACCAGCGGGCCATCGACTCCGGGCACCCGATCTACGCGCAGCTCGCCGCGATCTCCCTCGGCCTGCTGCTGTTCGACGCCGACGACCTGACCGCAGCCCAAGCCGTCCTGCGCTTCGCGGCCGACGGCGCCGACCCGGACGCCGCCGGTCGCGCCGACGCGCTGCTGGCCCAGGTGCTGCACATGCTCGGCGACCTCGACGGTGCCCGCGAAGCCCGGGACCGGGCGCTGACCAGCAACGACCCCGGCGTGCTCGAGATCGCCTCGGAGCTGGAGCTGCCCGCGCCCGGCGAGCGCACCACCGAGCAGTACCTCCAGGTCGCCTACGAGCAGGCCTGCTCACTGCTGGAGCAGGGGCGCGACCAGGACGCCGAACCGATCCTGCAGCGGCTGCTGGACAGCGGGCACCCGCACCACGGGTCGCTGAGCGCCGCGAAGCTCTACGCGCTGCACGCCGACGACCCGGCGATCGCGCGGCAGATGGCCGAGCGGATCATCGCCTTCCGGCACCCCGAGCACCTCGGCTGGGGCCACGTGCTGCTGGGCGGGGTGCTGGAGGACCTGGGCGACGCGGCGGCAGCGGCCGAGCAGTTCCGGGCGGCGGCCGAGGACCCGCGCCCCAACGTCCGGCTGCACGCCCTCATCCACCTGGGCATGCAGCAGCGCCGGCTGGGGCAGGTGGACCAGGCCCGGGAGACCTACCAGCGGGTGATCAGGACGCGCCACCCGCACTTCTCCGTCGAGGCGCTGGGCGTGCTGGCCGAGCTGCAGCGCGACACCGGTGACGTCGCGGGCGCGGTCGAGACCTTCCACCGGGTCGTGGCCTCCGGGCACCCGGAGAAGGCCCCGCTGGCCGCCTACAACCTCGGGGTGCTGGAGTACGAGCGCGGCGACGCGGAGGCGGCCGTGGCGGCGTTCCGCCGCGCAGCGCAGGCCGGCGACCCGCAGCTGGCGCACCAGGCCGAGCTCGCACTGTCCATGGTGGACGTCATGGACGCGGACCCGGCCGCCGACGACGCCCGGCAGCTCGCGCTGCGCGCCCACCAGGCGGCCGGTGAGGGCGACCTGGACAGCGCACGCCGGGTGTACCAGCAGGTCATCGACATGGACGTGCGGACGTGGTCGGCGATGGCGGCCAACTCGCTCGGCCTGGTGGAAGCCCTCGCGGGCGACCTCGACCAGGCCCGCCGGACCTTCCAGCGCGCGGCGACCTCCGACGAGGCGGCGCTCGTGCAGGACGCCGCCTTCCGCTGCGCGCTCGTCGACGAACCGGGCGCCCGGCCCGTGCTGGAGGCGCTGTTCCACCTCGAGCAGGGCCAGGACGCCGGGCTGGAGGAGCTCGCCGCCAGCGACGACCCGCAGGTGCGTGACCTGGCCCAGCTGGTCCGGGCGGAGGCACTGCTGGTCTCCGACGTCACCGCCGCCGTGGAACAGCTGGACCTGCTGGTCGACTCGCCGAACCAGCTGGTGTGGACCAAGGCCGCCCAGCGGCTGGCGACCTGGCTGGTCCGGCAGCAGCGGACCGACGAGGCGGTGCAGCTGCTGGAGCGGGTCGTCGACGGCGGGCACCCGCTGCTGGTGCCGTGGTCGGCGGCGCAGCTCGGCGACCTGCTGGTGGAGCACGGCGAACCGGAGGACGTCATCGCCGCGTTCGCCACCGCGGCGGGAGCCGGGTACCCGTCGCTGCTGGCGGAGGTGTTCGGCAAGCTGGAGGTGCTCTACCGCATCGCCGGTCACGACGAGGAGCTGGAGGCGCTCTACCGGACGGCGATCGACAGCGGCCACCCCGAGCTCGTGCCCCGCGCGTCCTACCTGCTGGGCGAGAAGCTGGCGCTCGCCGACCAGCCCGGCGCGGCGCTGGAGCACTTCGAGCGGGCCGCCGGCGCGGAGTCGGAGGTCGCCGCGCTGGCGGCCTTCGGCGCGCACGCGGTCCGGGGTGACCTCGACAGCGCCCGGGCCGTCCTCGTGGAGCTGGCCGACCGACCCGAACTGCGGGGCAGCGCCACCGAGTTCTGCCTGAACCTGGCGCACCAGCACCAGGCGACGGGGGACGTCGCGTTCACCGAGGCGGCGTTGACGCTGGCCGTCGGGTCCGGTGACCCCGACCGGCGGCAGGAGGCGTTGCTGTTCCTCGGCGCCCTGCACCACGAGTCCGGCGACCGAGCGCGGGCGCGCACGGCGTGGGAACAGGCGGCGCTGGGGGACAGACCGCACGAAGCAGCCGTCGCCCGGTGCAGCCTCGCCGGGCTGCTGCAGGACGAAGGCGACCTGGACGGCGCGGACGCGCAACTGGCCGAGGTCGCCGCGGGCGACACCGACAGCGCTGGCGAGGCCGCGTTGCGCCTGGGCGTGCTGCGCCGGGACCGGGCGGACGTCGAGGGCGCGCTGGAGGCCTTCGACCGCGCTGCGTCGGTGGGGGACCGGGAGGAGGTCGCCTGGGCGCTCGCGCACAGCGCTCCCCTGCTCGCCGAGCGCGGGGAGACCGAGCTCGCCGAGGACGCCTACGAGCGCGCGATCGCCTCCGGGGTGCCGCAGGTGCAGGCCCGCGCCGCGCTGGGGCTCCGCACCCTGCTGCGGGACCTCGGTGACGAGGCCGGGGCCGAGGCCGCCTTCGAGCGGGCGCTGGAGTTCGGCGACCCGGAGGTCAGCCTCCGCGTCCACCAGGAGCGGGGCGGCGAGACCGCGGAACTGCGCGCGTACCGGCTGATGTCGGAGGGCGACGTCGACGGCGCCCGCGCGGCGGTGGTCGAGGAGTTCGGCTCGGCGCGGGTGGCCGACTTCTGGTGCGCGGCGTGGACCGACCTGCCCGGCGCGGCGGCGCTGCTGGCCGGGTTCCGCGGCGAGGACCTGCGCACCTGCTCACAGCTGGCGCTGGACTTCGGTGCCGCGGCGAAGGACCCGGCCGAAGCGCGGACGTGGTTCCGCGTGGTCGCCGACCGCGGGCACCCCGACCTGGCGCCGCAGGCCCGGCTGCTGCTCGGGCAGCTCGCCGAGCAGCAGGGCGAGCACGCGATCGCGCTGGGCTGGTACCGCCGCGCGACCGGAGCCGCGGACCCGGAGCACGCCGCGCGGGCCGGGGTGCTGCTCGCGCAGCTGCTCTCCCGGCTCGACGACGTCGAAGGCGCGGTGTCCGCGTGCCGCAACGCCTTCACCTCCGGGGCGGGTGTCCCCGCGCTGGACGCCGGCGTCCTGCTCGGGCAGCTGCACCACGAGTCCGGTGACCCCGTCGAGGCGCGCCGGGTCTGGGACCAGGCGGAGGCGTCCGCCGAGAGCGCCGCGCAGTTCGGCGAGGTGGTGCACCGCCGCATCGCGCAGATCGGGGAGACCGCGGCCGAAGCCGGCGAACTGCTGCACCGTGCCTCCGCCTCGGAGGACCCGGGAACGGCGATCAACGCGATGCTCTGGCTCGGCGAACGCGCGGTGCAGGCCGAGGACCTCGACGCCGCGGTCCACTGGTTCGGCCAGGCCGCGGAGCTCGGCGTGCCGGAGCAGTCCGAGGCGGCGCGCAGCAGGCTGGCGAACATGCTGCTGGCGCAGGGGGATCGCGACGCGGCGAGGATCGAGTACGAGCGGGTCGCGCGGTCCGCCAACCCGGACATCGCGGCGCGCGGCGAGCTGGGCATCGGCATGGTCCGCCACGAGGAGGGCGACCTGCCCGGTGCGGTCGCGGCCTACGTCGACGCCGCCGTCCACGCGGTGCACGAGGGCCTGGCCGAGGACGCGGTCCAGGGTGCCCGGGTGGTGCTGGAGCAGCAGCACGCCAACGGCGACCACCACGCCGCGACGGACACGCTGCGCCGGCTGGCCGAAGTCGTGCCGGAGAGCGACGTGGCCGAGTGGGCCCACGACGCGGGCACGGAGTTCCTCGACGCCGAGGACACCGACTCGGCGCTGGTCTACCTGCGCTGCGCGGTCGAGATCGGAGCGCCGGACCCGGAACCGGCGGCGGTCCTGGCGCTGGGCGACGCCCTGCACCGCCGCGGCGACGACGCGGGCGCGCGACAGGCCTACGAGCGGGTGCTCGCCACCGGCGACGAGCGCACGGCCGCGGTGGCGAAGTACCGGCTGGTGGAGCTGCTCGGCTGGGACGCCCCGGAAGTCGCCGATCTCGTGCAGCGCACGGACGAGCCGCTGGGGCCGGAGCTGAAGGCGGTGCTGGGGCTCCAGCGCCGCGACGCGGGCGACACGGCCGGGGCGATCGAGATGCTGCGCGACGCGGCCGACGGCGCCGGTGAGGAGTTCTCCCCGGTGGCGATCTACGCACTGGCCCAGTCGCTGTACCAGGACGGCGAGGTGGAGCAGGCGCGGCGGACCTTCCAGCAGCTGGTCGAAGCCGCCCCGTACGACCGCTACGCGGGCGAGGCCATGCTGGAACTGGCGGCCATCGCCTTCCACGAGGGCGACGACGAGGAAGCCCGCGCGTGGAACCTGCGCGCGTGGGAGTCCGACGACCCGGAGCTGTCGGCGAAGGCGGCGATGAACCTCGGCGTGATCGCCAAGCGGCGGCGGGACGTCGAGGAGGCCGCCCCGTGGTTCCAGGTGCTGGTCGACCTCGGGCACCCGTCGGCGGCGCTGGCCGCCGCGCACCTGGCGGAACTCCACCACTGGCGCGGGGAACTCGCCGAAGCCGCCCAGCACTACGGCTACACCCTCGCGCACACCGACGACCCGGAGCTCATCGCCGAAGCCGCCTACCGCGTCGGTGAGTTCCACTACCAGCGCGGGGACCTCGACGCTGCGCGGGAACACCTCGACCGGGCGCGGCGCACCGGGGACGAGACCTTCGCGGAGCAGGCGGAAGAGCTGCTGCGGCGGCTCGGGTGAGTGCCGCCGGGGTCAGGCGCGCGCGACGACGAGGCGGTCGGGCAGCGCCAGCACCTGGTCCAGGACCTCGCAGGCGCGCCCGACCGCGTGCCACTCGGTCTTCGCCTCCGCGGTGGTCGGGCTCTGCTCCTGCAGCACGCGCGCGGCGCGGACGTCGTCTTCGCCGCGCAGTTCGACGACGTCGACGATGTCGCCGTGGGGACGCACGTAGATCAGCGCCAGCAGCTCGCCGTCGGCGTCGCGGACCGGGGGCATCAGGCGGAAACCGCGGGCCACGAGCTGGCGCAGCCGGGCGCTCGACGGGTCTTCCTCGGTTCTTGACGGGTCTTCCTCAACGGACGAGGTCATCGAACTCACCATCCTTGGCGCCGCGCAGGAACGCGGCCAGTTCGTCTCTGGTGCAGATCAGCGCGGTGCCCTGCGGCTCGCGCGATTGGCGCAGCGCGATGGTGCCGTCGTCCAGGGCCGCCAGTTCGACGCAGTTGCCCCACTTGCCGCTGTGCCGGGACTTCCGCCAGGTCACGCCTTCCAGGGCGGTGACGGGAACTTCGAACCTACCGTTCATCGGGCCTCCCCGGGCCGACCGCACATGCAATTGCACACGCCATTGCGCGAGACGGTAGCACAGCGCTGCGCGACGAGACGATCACTCAGCGTGTCAGACGAACCGGTGAATCACAGCGAGGCACGGACTTTTCGCAGCATCTGCCGGGTCTGCTCCGGAGTGCGCGCGTCCACCATCAGCCGATCGAGTGTACGGCTGTAGCGCTCGATCTCCTCCCGCTTGTCCAGGTACAGCGCGCCGCTGAGGTGCTCCAGGTAGACGATGTCCGGCAGTTCCGGTTCGGCGAAGCGCAGCACGGTGAACGACCCCTCGGCCGCGTACCCGCTCAGCGCGAACGGCACCACCTGCAGCGCGATGTTGGGGTGCCTGGTCATCTCCAGCAGGTGGTCGATCTGCGCGCGCATCACCGCGACACCGCCGATCGGGCGGTGCAGCACGGACTCGTCGATGACCGCCCACAGCCGCGGGGCGCCCGGGCGGGCCAGCACGCTCTGCCGCTTCATCCGCAGCGCCACCCGCCGGCGGGCGTCCTCGTCGGCCAGGGCGGGATGTCCCGAGCTGGCCAGCGCGAGCGCGTAGTCCTCGATCTGCAGCAGTCCCGGGACGAACTGCAGCTCGTAGGTCTGGATCCGGGACGCGACTCCCTCCAGGCCCACGTAGTCCTGGAACCACTGCGGCATCGAGTCCGCGTACCGGTTCCACCAGCCCGGCTGGCGGGATTCGGCGACCAGCTGGAGGAAGTGCGCGCGCTCGGCTTCGTCGTGCACGCCGTAGAGGGTGAGCAGGTCCTCGATGTCGCGCTCCTTCAACGCGACCCGGCCCAGTTCCATGCGGCTGATCTTGGATTCCGAACCGCGGATCGCCCGGGCCGCTTCCGCGGGCGGCACTTCCGCGGCCTCCCGCAGGCGGCGCAGCTGAGCCCCCACGATGATGCGCCGTGCTGTCGGGCTGCTGTCCAGGGCAGCGTCGTCCCGCGCCATCACCGCACCTCCCCGATGCCCCTCCCCGTTCATAGCACATCCGGCGTTTACTCAACGCATCGAAGCTCGTACTCTGTGCAACTCCCAGTCCCACACCACGAACGCACGCCCCAGCGAGGACACCGATGACCGCTGACCTCAGCGCCTCCGGCGACGAGCTCCCCCTCCACATCGACACCACCAAGGCCAGCATCGCCCGCGTCTACGACGCCTTCCTCGGCGGCAAGGACAACTACGAGGTCGACCGCGAGGTCTTCCGCCGGGTCCGCGACGTGGCCCCCGAGGCGGCCCAGCTCGCCTGGGACAACCGCCAGTTCCTCATCCGGGTCACCCGGTTCATCGCCGCCGAGACCGGCATCACCCAGTTCCTGGACTGCGGTTCCGGGCTGCCGACGGCGGAGAACACCCACCAGGTCGCGCAGCGGCTCGCGCCCGAGGCGCGGGTGGTGTACGTCGACAACGACCCGGTGGTGCTCGCGCACGGGCGCGCCCTGCTGGAGGAGAACCCCCAGACCTCCTTCAGCGCGGCCGACATCTTCGAGCCGGCGCAGGTCCTGCAGGACGAGGTGGTGCGCACCCACCTCGACTTCAGCGAACCGATCGCGCTGTTCCAGATCGGGACCCTGCACCACCACGACGGCGAGCGGCCGCCGCAGGACATCATGCGCGAGTACGTCGACGCGCTGCCGTCGGGCTCCTACGTCGCCCTCAGCCACTTCCTGGACCCCGAGGACGACGAGCACAGCGACCTGGCGCGGCGCATGGAGCAGACCTTCCTGCACAGCCCCATGGGCACCGGGTCGTTCCGCACCCGCGCTGAGATCGAGGGCATGTTCCCCGGGTTGGAGCTCGTGGAGCCGGGCCTGGTCCGCTGCGCGGACTGGTGGCCGACCGGCCCGCGCCTCACGCCGCTCTCCCCGGTCCAGCACTGCATCGCCGGAGCGGTCGGCCGCAAACCGTGACCGGTGCCGGTGTTCCCGGCTCGCCCCGCCCGTCGGTGCCGGTCGTGCAGGCGGATCCTGCGTCGTGCGGCGCACTCGGCCTTCGCCGCCGGGTGCCTGTCCCGCGTGATCGTGATCAACGCGGTCCCAGCGGAGATCAGCCGTCTGATCTCCCCCGGCGTTGCGGCACCGTGCCTCCGGAGGGGGCACCCGGTTCTGCGCACCCACATGTCTACCAAACGCTTGCTTGTTTCGTTAGACTGCGGGCGGGCGTTGGCGGATCGAGGCGCTGCCGGGCTGGACTGCGCGGCGGAGAGGACGGTCATGGCCGAGGCGTACATCATCGACGCGGTGCGGACCCCGGTCGGCAAGCGCGGGGGCGGGCTCAGCGGCATCCACCCGGCGGACCTCTCCGCGCACGTGCTGCGCAGCCTCGTCGCGCGCACCGGGATCGACCCGGCCGCGGTGGACGACGTCGTGTGGGGGTGCGTGGACGCGGTCGGCGCGCAGGCCGGCAACATCGGGCGGACCGGGTGGCTCGCGGCGGGGTTCCCCGAGCACGTGCCCGGCGTGACCGTGGACCGGCAGTGCGGTTCGTCGCAGCAGGCCGTGCACTTCGCGGCGCAGGCGGTGCTCAGCGGTACCGCGGACCTGGTGATCGCCGGCGGGGTGCAGAACATGAGCGCCATCCCCATCGGCAGCGCGTTGCGGGGCGCCGCGGACCTCGGTTTCCCCGTGGCCTACGGCCCGGGCTCCGGCTCGACCGGGTGGCAGGAGCGCTACGGCGACGAGGAGGTCACGCAGTTCCGCGGCGCGGAGCTGATGGCCGAGAAGTGGCAGATCTCCCGCGACGACATGGAGGAGTGGGCGCTGGCCAGCCACCGCCGCGCGATCACGGCGATCGACGAGGGGCGCTTCACCGAGGAGCTGGCGCCGATCGCCGGGGTCGAGCACGACGAAGGCCCGCGCCGCGACACCAGCAAGGAGAAGCTCGAGGGGCTCAAGCTGCTGCGCGAAGGCGGCCGGATCACCGCGGGCGTGTCCAGCCAGATCTCCGACGGTTCGGCGGCGCTGCTGGTGGCGTCGGAGCGGGCGGTCGCCGAGCACGGGCTGCGCCCGCGGGCGCGGGTGCACCACATGAGCGTGCGCGGTGACGACCCGGTCTTCATGCTGTCCGCGCCGATCCCGGCGACCAAGCACGCGCTGGCCAAGACCGGTCTGTCCACATCGGACATCGACGTGGTGGAGATCAACGAGGCGTTCGCCAGCGTCGTCCTGGCCTGGCTGAAGGAGATCGACGTCGATCCGGCCAAGGTCAACCCCAACGGCGGGGCGATCGCGCTCGGCCACCCGCTGGGCGCGACGGGTGCGAAGCTGATGACGACCCTGCTGTCCGAACTGGAGCGCACCGGCGGCCGCTACGGCCTGCAGACGATGTGCGAAGGCGGCGGCACGGCCAACGTCACCATCATCGAACGCCTCTGACACCGCGAGGGTCGCGCGGATCGGGAAGCGAGGGGAGTGGCGTGCCGGTCAACAGGGAGTTCGTCGGCCACGAGTTCACTGCCGGCGAGGCGTACGAGGTGACGCGGGGCAAGATCCGGGAGTTCGCCGACGCGATCGGCGACCCGAACCCCGTCTACCGCAGTGTCGAGGCCGCGCGGGAGCGCGGGCAGCCGGACGTCATCGCGCCGCCCACCTTCGGCATCGTGGCGGCCGGAGCCGCGGCGGAGAGCAACCCGATCCGGCGGCCCGAGTTCGGGTTGGACATGCGGCTGGTGGTGCACGGCGAGCAGAGGTTCCGCTACGAGCGGCCGATCCGGGCCGGTGACGTGCTCACCGCGACCGGGCGCATCGCCGAGATCCGCGACGCGGGGCGCAACGAGCTGGTGCGGGTGGAGACCGAGATCCGCGACGAGAGCGGAGAACTGGTGTGCACGGCGGTCAACGTGATCGTGTCGCGGGGGACCGCGGCCGGGGCGGGGGAGTGACGATGGCGGCGGACCTGCGCTACGACGACGTGGCGGTCGGCGCCGAGATCGGCCCCGAGCGCTACCCGATCCAGCGGCTGACGCTGGTGAAGTACTGCGGTGCGTCGGGCGACTTCAACGTGATCCACTGGAACGAGCGGCTCGCCCGGCAGGCGGGCCTGCCGAACGTGATCGCGCACGGCATGCTCACCATGGCCGAAGCGGCCCGCCTGGTCACCGACTGGGCGGGTGATCCCGGCGCGGTGGTGGAGTACGGCGTCCGCTTCGCCAAACCGGTGGTGGTGCCCGACGACGACACCGGGGTGGAGGTCGTGGTCTCCGGCCGGGTGGCCGAGAAGCTCCCGGACCGGCAGGTCGCGGTGGACCTCACGGCCACCTGCGGCGACGTCGAGGTCCTCGCCAAGGCGCGGGCGGTCGTCCGCCTCGGCTGAGGACGCGCGTCCACACTGGACATCCCGGTGCGCTGGGGTCCAGACGCCAGGGCCACAGCGCCCCCTCAGCTCCGCGGCAGCGTCAGGGTCGCGCGGTGGTGCTCCGGGGTGCCGAAGAGGTGCTTGGACGCGTGCGCCCGCTTCAGGTGCAGGTGGGCCTCGTGCTCCCAGGTGATGCCGATCCCGCCGTGCAGCTGGATCCCCTCCGCCGCGACCAGCGAGTACGCCTCGGTGCACGCGGACTTCGCCATCGCGGCGAGCTCGGACGCGCGCTCGTCCCCCGTGGACACCGCCCAGCCGGCCGCGTACGACAGCGAGCGGGCGGACTCGACCGCCACGTAGCAGTCGGCGAGCCGGTGCTTGATCGCCTGGAACGAACCGATGGGACGGCCGAACTGCGTGCGCAGCTTGGTGTGCTCCACGATCTCGTGCAGCCAGCGCTGCGCCGCACCGATCTGCTCGGCGGCGAGGGCGGCCGCCGCCACGTCGGTCATCCGCTGCAACGGTGCCCGCCCGATGAGCTTCGCCGGCGTGCCCGCGAGGTGGACCTCGCCCATGTGCCGAGTGAGGTCCACCGGCACGGCCGAGGCCACGGTGGACTGCGGTGCCGCCTCGAACAGCGACGCCACCCCGTCGTTCATCGCCACGACCAGCAGGGTGTCCGCCTGGACCGCGTCGAGCACCAGCGTCTTGGTGCCGTCCAGCAGCCAGCCGTGGGTCCCGCTCGCCCGCGCGGTCGTCGCGAAGCGGTCGCGGAGCGGCGGTGATCCCGGTTCGGCCCACGCGAGCGCGAGCACCCGCTCACCGGACGCGATCCCCGGGAGCAGCCGCTCGCAGGCGCGGGCGTTGCCGGTGGCCAGCAGCGCTTGCGCGCTGAGCACGGCGCTGCCGAGGAACGGGCCGGGGACCAGCCGGCGCCCCAGTTCCTCGACGACGATCAGGGTCTCCAGCAGGGTCGCTCCCACCCCGCCGTGCTCTTCCGGGATGGCCAGGCCGTGCGCGCCGATCTCGCCGAGCTGCTTCCACAGCACGGGGTCGGGGCTCGGCGCCGGCTCGTCGGGGCTGGGGACGGTCGGGCCGCCGTGGCGGTCGAGCAGCGTGCGCACGGTGCGGCGCAGTTCCTCCTGCTCCTCGGTGAACGCGAAGCGCACGGTTCCTCCTCCGGACGTCATGCGCCGATCGGCGCCGTGTCGGTGGCCAGGGCCCTGGCGACGCGGGCGCGGTGCCAGGCCGGAGTTCCCCAGGCGGTGCGCAGCGCGGTCGCCTTGGTCAGCCACAGGTGCAGGTCGTGCTCGGCGGTGTAGCCGATCGCGCCGTGCACCTGGAGCGCGGTGCGCGCGGCGGTGCGGGCCGCCTCGCCCGCGGCGAGCTTGGCCGCCGAGACGTCGCGCGGACCGCGCGGGCCGTCGACCGACAGGCAGGCACCCCAGACGAGCGGGCGGGCGAACTCCAGCTCCAGCAGCACGTTCGCCAGGTGGTGCTTGACCGCCTGGAACTCGCCGACCGGGCGGCCGAACTGGTGCCGCTGCGTGACGTGCTCGGTGGCGGTGTCGAGCATCCGCCGCCCGAGGCCGAGCAGGTAGGCGGCGCACCCCAGCACCCCGTGGTCGAAGGCGGCACCGGGGTCGGCCGCGGCCACCGGCTCGGCCGTGGCGTGCTCGACGGTGAACAACCGGCGGGCCGGGTCGACCGACTCCGCCCGCTGCAACCGGAAACCGCTCAGCCGGCGCACCTCCTCACCGTCTGAGCGGAAGACCGCACCCGCCTGGTCGGCGTCGAGCGCCCGCGGCACGTGCTCGGCGACGACCGCGGTCCCGACCGACTGCCCCTCGGCCAGCTCCGCCAGCCACGGCGACTCCGGCACCAGGCGCGGCAGGAACGCGAGGGACTCGACGAGCGGGCCCGGCAGCGCCGCGTACCCCAGCTGGTCCAGGCACAGCACCATCTCCACCGCGCCGAGCCCCAGCCCACCGCGGTCCGGCGGCACGGTGAGCCCAGTGACCCCGAGCTCGGCGAGCTGGTGCCACACCTCCCACCACGGCGCGCTCTCCCCGTCGGCCCAGGAGCGGGCGATCCTCGCCGTGCCCGCGTCGGCGAGCAGGTCCCTCAGCGTGGCGGCCATGTCCTGCTGCTCGCGGTCCGGTGCGAACCTCATCGTGACCCCCTCGGCAGCCCGAGCAGGCGCTCGGCCGCCACGTTGCGCTGGATCTCGTTGGTCCCCGCGTAGATCGGCCCGGCCAGGGAG
Source organism: Saccharopolyspora hordei (assembly GCF_013410345.1). Taxonomy (NCBI): domain Bacteria; kingdom Bacillati; phylum Actinomycetota; class Actinomycetes; order Pseudonocardiales; family Pseudonocardiaceae; genus Saccharopolyspora; species Saccharopolyspora hordei. Next base: position 4,509,284 of record NZ_JACCFJ010000001.1, on the reverse strand, counting down.
AACAGGTAGCCCTCGACCCACGACGACACCTCGGCGTCGGGTCCGAGCAGGTCCCACGCGGTCTCGTGCATCGCGACGTCCAGTTCGGACCAGAACAGCTTGTTCAGGCTCGCTTCCGCGCCGAGCGACCCGCCCTCGGTCACCCGGGTCACCGTCTCGAAGGTGGCCAAGCGGTAGGCCTGCGCGGCGATCCACGCGTCCACCACCCGGTCGTCGTCCAGGGCGCCCGGGAGCTCGGTGAGCCGCTGCGCGGTGGCGAGGAACCTCCCCGGGCTGCGCAGCGTCAGCCCGCGCTCGTTGCTCGCGGTGCTCATCGCCACCCGCCAGCCCTCGCCGACCTCGCCGAGCACGTCCTCGTCGGGCACGAACACGTCGTCCAGGAACAGCTCGGCGAAGGCCGGCTTGCCGTCGATGCGCCCGATCGGCCGCACCGTCACGCCCTCGGCGTCCAGCGGGAACAGGAAGTAGGTCAACCCGCGGTGCCGCTGCGCCTCGGGATCGCTGCGGAACAACCCGAAGGCGCGGTCGGCGAATGCGGCGCGGGAGCTCCACGTCTTCTGCCCGGACAGCAGCCATCCGCCGTCGACGCGGCGGGCGGTGGAGCGGATCGAGGCGAGGTCGCTGCCCGCTTCCGGCTCCGACCAGGCCTGCGCCCAGATGTCGGTGCCTGCGGCCATGCGCGGTAGGTAGCGCTGCTGCTGGTCCGGCGTGCCGTGCTCGAACAGCGTCGGCGCCAGCAGGAAGATGCCGTTCTGGCTGACCCGGCCGGGCGCGCCCGCGGCGTAGTACTCCTCCTCGAACAGCACCCACTGCAGCAGCGACGCGCCGCGTCCACCGAACTCCTCCGGCCAGGACACCACCGACAACCGGGCTTCGTGCAGCTCCTGCTCCCAGCGGCGGTGCGCGGCGAAGCCCTCCTCGGTCTCCAGCGACGGCAGCGGCTCGCGCGGTACGTGCTCGCGCAGCCACTCCCGCACCTCGTCGCGGAACGCCACGTCCGCGGGGGAGAGGTCGAGGTCCACTGTGCTCACCCCTGCCCCTGCGCGGCGCGCTTCATGCTGCGCGCGTCCATCCCGCTCAGCGAGTCGTCGCTCACCTCGGCGTTGTGCGCGTGCGCGAAGTGGTGCAGACCGAAGGCCGAGTCCATCCCGTCGCGCATGCCCATCAGGTCCTCGGCCTGGTTGATCGCCTTCTTGGTCAGCGAGAGGCCGAACGAGGGCATCTCGGCGATCTGCTCGGCCAGTTCCATCGTGGTGCTCTCCAGCACCTCGCGCGGCACCACGCGGTTGACCATGCCGATCTCGTAGGCGCGCTGCGCGGGCATCCGGCCGCCGGTGAACAGGAACTCCTTGGCGATCCGCGGACCGAGCACCCACGGGTGCGCGAAGTACTCGACGCCGGGGATGCCCATGCGCACCACCGGATCGGCGAAGAACGCGTCCTCGCTGGCCACGATGAGGTCGCACACCCAGGCCAGCATCAGCCCGCCCGCCACGCAGGCGCCCTGCACCGAGGCGATCGCGGGCTTGGGCATCTCCCGCCACCGGCGGCACATGCCCAGGTAGACCTCCTGCTCGCGGGCGAAGCGCGAGGCGCCGCCCTCGTGCCGGGTGTGGTCCCACCACAGGCCGGCGCGGCGCGGGTAGCTGACGTCGATGTCGCGCCCGGGAGAGCCGATGTCGTGCCCGGCGGAGAAGTGCTCGCCCGCCCCGGCCAGCACGACCACCCCGACCTCGTCGTCCTCGCACGCGCGGTAGAAGGCGTCGTCGAGCGCGTAGGTCATCACGGAGTTCTGCGCGTTGCGGTAGTCCGGCCGGTTCATCGTCACCACGGCCACCCGGCCCCGGCGTTCGTAGGTGACGACCGCTTGCTCTGCTGCCATGGGGCGCTCCTCGCTCGGCGTTGCGGTTGCGGCAGCTCGAAGATAGCCGAACAAGCAAGTGCTTGGTAGAGTCCTGGCGTGGCTCCCCGGCCAGCGGCCGCGGAGCACGAGCCGCGTCGAGCGAGGAGGGGTGCGTGGACCTCACCGACAACGCCGAGGAAGCGGCCTTCCGCCGCGACGTGCGGGACTGGCTCGCCGAGCACCTGACCGGCGAGTTCGCCGCGGCCCGCGGGCTCGGCGGCCCGGGGCGCGAGCACGAGGGGTTCGACGTGCGGCTGGCGTGGGACCGGTTGCTGGCCGACCACGGCTGGACGTGCCTGGGCTGGCCGCGCGAGTTCGGCGGGCGCGAGGCCACCGTGCAGCAACAGGTGATCTTCCACGAGGAGTACGCGCGGGCCAACGCGCCGGTGCGGGTCGGCCACATCGGCGAGGAACTGCTCGGTCCCACGCTGATCGCCTTCGGCACTCCCGAGCAGCAGCGCCGGTTCCTGCCCGGGATCGTCGGTGTCCGCGAGCTGTGGTGCCAGGGCTACTCCGAGCCCGGTGCCGGGTCCGACCTCGCCGGGGTCTCCACCACCGCGCACCGGGACGGCGACGAGTGGGTGATCAACGGCCAGAAGGTGTGGACGTCGATGGCGCACGTGGCCGACTGGTGCTTCGTGCTGGCGCGCACCGACCCCACCCAGCAGCGCCACCGCGGCCTGTCCTACCTGCTGGTGCCGATGGACCAGCCGGGCGTGCAGGTGCGGCCGATCGTGCAGCTGACCGGGACCTCGGAGTTCAACGAGGTGTTCTTCGACGACGCGCGCACCGACGCCGGCAACGTGGTCGGTGAGGTGGGCTCGGGCTGGCAGGTCGCGATGGGCACCCTCGGGTTCGAGCGCGGCGTCGGCACCATCGACCAGCAGGTCGTCTTCCGCCGCGAGCTCGCCGGGATCACCGCGATGGCCCGGGAGAACGGCGCGATCGACGACCCGCTGCTGCGGGACCGCATCGCCCGCGCCTGGGTCGACCTGGAGGCGCTGCGCTGCACGGTGCTGCGGACCCTGGGCGCCGCCGGGCCGCCGGGCGCGGAGTCCTCGGTGATCAAGCTGCTGTGGGCGAACTTCCACCGCGGTCTCGGTGAGCTGGCGATGGACGTGGCCGGGGCGGGCGGACTGCTGGCCGAGGAGGAGCCCTACGGCCTCGACTCCTGGCAGCGGCTGTTCCTGTTCACCCGGGCCGACACGATCTACGGCGGCTCCAACGAGATCCAGCGCAACATCATCGCCGAGCGGGTCCTCGGTCTGCCCCGCGAACCCCGGCCGTGACCGCACCAGGAGGAGGCCTGGCATGACCGCACCGCCGCCCGCGCACGGACTGCTCACCGGCAAGACCGCGGTGGTCACCGCCGCAGCCGGCACCGGGATCGGCTCCGCCGTGGCCCGCCGGATGCTGGAGGAGGGCGCGCGCGTGCTGATCAGCGACCGGCACGAGCGGCGCCTGGAGCAGACCCGCGCCGAGCTCGCGCAGCTGCCCGGTGCGGAGGTCGCCGCAGTGCCGTGCGACGTCACCGACGAGGACCAGGTGCAGCGGATGTTCGCATCCGCCACCAGCGCGTTCGGGCAGGTCGACGTCGTGGTGAACAACGCAGGCCTCGGCGGCACCGCGTCGATCCTGGAGATGACCGACGAGCAGTGGCACAGGGTCCTCGACGTGACGCTGAACGGGACCTTCCGCTGCACCCGCGCCGCGGTGCGGCTGTTCCGCGACCAGGGCAGCGCCGGGGTGGTGGTCAACAACGCCTCGGTGGTCGGGTGGCGGGCGCAGGCCGGGCAGGCGCACTACGCGGCGGCCAAGGCCGGGGTGATGGCCCTGACCCGCTGCGCGGCGCTGGACGCGGCGCCGCTGGGTGTGCGCGTCAACGCCGTGGCGCCGAGCCTGGTGATGCACGAGAACCTGGCCAAGGTGACGTCCGAGGAGCTGCTGGCCGAGCTCACCCGGCGCGAGGCCTTCGGCCGCTCGGCCGAGCCGTGGGAGGTGGCGAACGTGATCGTGTTCCTGGCCAGTGACTACTCGACCTACCTGACCGGCGAGGTCGTCTCGGTCAGCAACCAGCACCCGTGATCCCGGGCGCACCGGTGCCTGTGGACGGGTGCGCTGTCGGTGGAGATCGGACCGTCGACTCCAACGGGAGTTGCGGACGGCCGGGTGGGGACGCTGGTCCGGGTGGACGTGGCAGACCTGCGGAGGTGCGGGTCAGCGGGCTTTGAGAGGATGGCACCGTGGTATCGACCAAGCGCTTGTCCACCCGGAACCGCCCCGCGCGGGAGTCCGGTTCCGAGCGGCGTGCCGAGCTGCTGGCCATCGCCGCCGAGCTGTTCGCCACCCGCGGTTTCCTGGCCACCACCGTGCGCGACATCGCCGACGCCGCGGGCATCCTCTCCGGCAGCCTGTACCACCACTTCGACTCCAAGGAGTCGATGGTCGACGAGATCCTGCGCGAGTTCCTGGACGACCAGCGCCGCACCAACGAGCGGGTGCTGCGGGAAGCACCGGACCCGCGCAGCGCGATCACCGAGCTGGTCCGGCAGTCCTTCGCCGCGATGCAGCACCACCGGGCCGCCATCGCGATCTTCCAGAACGAGGCGAAGTACCTCGAGCAGCTCGACCGGTTCGACTACCTGACGCGGGCGGCCGCCGACTTCGAACGCACCTGGACCCGCGTCCTGCAGGACGGCCAGCGCGCCGGGGTCTTCCGCGCGGACCTCGACGTCAAGCTCGCCTACCGGTTCATCCGCGACATGGTGTGGACGGCGGTGCACTGGTACGACCCGCGCGGCACGCTCACCGCCGAGGCCATCGCGGACCAGTACGTCACGATCCTCTGCGAGGGCATCGCGGTCCGCGACTGACCGCTCGCACGTGCCGTCAGGTCTTCAGCGTCCAGGTGCCGCTGGTGCCGGAGAGCGTGCGGGCGGCGTCGGTGACGACGCGGTCGATCAGCTCCTCGCAGCTGGGCAGGTCGTCGATCATCCCGACGACCTGGCCCGCGGGCAGCACGCCGGCGTCGGGACGACCGTCCACCAGCGCGGCCTTGATGAGCATCGGGGTGTTGGCCGCCAGCAGCACGCGGCTCAGCGGGAGCCCGTGGTTGCGCCGCACGGCCAAGCCGTCGGTGATGAGCTGTCGCCAGCTCATGCCGGTCATCGACTTGAACTGCACCGCCTGCCGCAGCGCGGCGGGCAACCGGCGCAGCAGGCTCCGCGACTCGGCGGCGTCGGTCACCGCGGTCCGCAGCATCCGGTGCGGCAGCCCGTCGACCCGCGAGGTCACCACGGTGCCGGACACCGAAGCGTCCAAGTAGGACCGCTTGACCTCGCGCGGCACCCGGCTGTCGGACGTGAGCAGGAACCGCGTGCCCATCGCGACGCCCGCCGCGCCGTAGCACAGGGCGGCGGCCAGGCCGCGCCCGTCGAAGAACCCGCCCGCCGCGATCACCGGGATGTCCACCGCGTCGACCACCTGCGGCACCAGCAGCGTCGTGGCCACCGACCCGGTGTGCCCACCACCTTCGCCGCCTTGCACCAGCACCGCGTCCGCGCCCCAGGCCGCCACCTTCTCGGCGTGCCTCCGCGCCCCGACCGAGGGGATCACCACGATCCCGGCGTCCTTGAGCTTGCCGATGAGCCGTTCGCTCGGTGCCAGCGCGAAGGAGGCCACCCGGACCCGCTCGCGGATGAGCAGGTCCACGCGCTCCTCGGCGTCGGCGGCGTCCGCGCGCAGGTTGACGCCGAAGGGCTCGTCGGTGCGCTCCTTGACCTCGCGCACCGCGTCGGCGAGCTGGGGCAGCGTCATCGTCGCCGAGGCCAGGAAGCCCAGGCCGCCCGCGCGCGCGGTGGCCGACACCAGGCTGGGGCCGGCGACCCACCCCATCCCGGTCTGCACCACGGGGTGGCGGACGCCGGTGAGGTCGCACAGCGGGGTGCGCAGGAGCTGCTCGATCACGCCGGCACCTCCCGGTCGCGCAGGTTGCGCGGGTCGATGGTGGTGCGGATCAGCTCCAGCTCCTCGTCGGTGGGCAGCCGGGTCTCGGTCACCTCGTCCACCGCCAGCTCGAACCCGGTCCGCTCCTGCACGTCGGACACCGCGACCCCGGGGTGCACCGACCGCAGCCGCATGCTGCCGCCCGGCCCGGTGAAGTCCAGCACCGCCAGGTCGGTCACCACCACCCGCACGTCGTGGAAGCGCGCGCCGACCTGCCGCGCCCGGTCGTGCCCGACCCCGGAGACCAGGTCGACCGACTCCACGAACACCCGCGTGCTGTGCTTGGGGACCCAGTAGTTCGTGGTGTGGTTGACCGAGTTGCCCGGCGCGCCGCGCACCCCGATCAGCTGCACCACCGGGCGGTCCCACGGGCCGATGCGGCTGATGTTCTGGTTGCCGTAGCGGTCCACCTGCGAGGCGCCCATCATGACCCGCCGGCGCCCGCCGGTGAGCATGTCGAGGACCCGGCCGAAGGGCATCCAGCCCTCCACCGGGCTGCTGGACTCCTCGCCCAGCGCGGGCGTTCCGGCCAGCAGCATCGCCTCACCGTCGGTGAGCAGCAGGTCCGGTGCGGTGGTCAGCCGCGCCAGCCGCGCGCCGATCGACGGGATGGTCCCGAACGGCGAGGCCAGCACCGCCCCGGCGTCCCGCCAGGTGTCGGCGCAGGCGACGGCGCACACTTCAGCTCTGGTGATCATCGCCAGGTCCCCTCGGGGTCGGCCGCGCTGGGCGCGGGATCTCGCTCGTCGTTCACACCGTCTCGGCCTGCCGGGCGTGGAAGTCGGCGACGGCCTCCTGGTAGCTCTGCTCGTCGCCGTCGAGGAACCGGGCGCGGAACGCCTCCCACTCGTCCGGCCCGGCGCTGGCCGCGTAGTGCCGCTGGAACGCCTCGTCGCGGCCGTAGTCCGGAGCGCAGCTGGTGAAGTGCGCGCCGCGCGGGGTCTCGACCACGCCGTCGGTGTGCGTGCGGTTGAGCAGCAGGGTCTGCGGCGGACTGTTCTCCAGCAGCTGCTCGGTCGGCACGATCTGCTCGCAGCTGACGAAGCTGCGCGTCGCCGCCGCGCACATCAGGTCGTCCAAGTACGGGTCCGGGCCGAGGTACTGGGCGTTGCCGTGGCGGTCGGCGCGGTTGAGGTGCACCAGCGCGACGTCCAGCCGCAGCGCGGGCATCGCCACCAGTTCCTCGCCGTCGGCGTAGGGCGAGGTGACCGTGCGCAGGTCGGGGTTGAGCGCCATGACGTCGGAGCCGAGCCCGGCGCGGGTCGGCAGGAACGGCAGTCGCGAGGCCGCGGCGCGCAGCCCGGCGAGCACCATGCCCTCGTCGAACTCGGCCACCTCCAGCTCGCCGCGCTGCCGGACGGCGCGGAAGTGCGGGTCGAGCGGGATGGAGTCCAGCGAGACGAACCCGTGCACGAGCTTGCGGACCTTGCCCGCGGCGCAGAGCAGCCCGACGTCCGGGCCACCGTAGGACACCAGCGTCAGGTCCCGCAGGGGAGAACGCAGGATCGCGCGGACCAGCGCCATCGGCTTGCGCCGCGAGCCCCAGCCGCCGATGCCGATGGTCATGCCATCGGACAGCTCCGCGACCACCTCGTCGGCGGTGAGCACCTTGTCCTGCACTACGCCTCCTCCGGTCCGTTGTGGACGAACTCGGCGCGAGCCCGGTCGCTGACGCCGGTGAGGTTGAGCTCGAAGGTGAAACCCTGCTCGAACCGGTAGCTGCGGTTGACGTCGACCGGGTCGATGCCGTTGAGCGACTCCTTGGCCCTGCGCACCACCAGCGGGTCCTTGGCGGCGATCTCCTCGGCCAGCGCGACCGCCGCGTCCGCCAGTTCCGCGCGGGGCACCACCTGCCACACCGAGCCGAAGTGCAGCAGCTGCTGCGCGGTCACCGAGCGTCCGGTGTAGAACATGGCGCGCATCGTGTGCTGCGGCACCAGCCGGGACAGGTGCGTGGCCGCGCCGAGCGCGCCGCGGTCCACCTCGGGCAGGCCGAAGGTGGCGTCCTCGCTGGCGAGGATGATGTCGGAGTTGCCCACCAGGCCGATCCCGCCGCCCAGGCAGAACCCGTGCACCGCGCTGATGACCGGCACCGGGCACTCGTAGACGGCCTTGAAGGCCTCGTAGCAGCCCCGGTTGACCTCGACGAGCTTGGTGTGCCCGGGATCGGCGGCGAGTTCCTTGATGTCCACGCCCGCGTTGAAGCCGCGCCCGGCGGCCTGCAGCACCACGGCGCGGGTCTGCGGTTCGGCGCCGGTGACGTTGAGGGCCTCGGCGAGTTCGTGCCAGCCCCGCACCGGCAGCGCGTTCACCGGGGGATGGTCGACGGTCAGGACCACGACCCCGTGGGGCCGCCGGTCGATGTGCGTACCCATGGCACCTGCCAAACCTAGCACTTGTTTGGTCGGGTTGTTACCGTAGCAACACCCGAGGACGCCCCGCCAGCGCCGGGACCGCGCGGTGCTCGCGCCCCTCGGGTCAGGAGTCCGCTGTGGACAGGAGGCAGCCAGGTGATCTGCGCAGGCAGGGTCGTCATCGTCACCGGTGCGGGACGCGGGTTGGGACGGGCGCACGCGCTGGAGTTCGCCCGGCAGGGCGCGCACGTCGTGGTCAACGACCTCGGCGTGCAGCTCGATGGCAGCGGCGGCGACGACCAGCCGGCCGAGCGGGTCGCGGAGGAGGTCCGCGCGCTGGGCGGGAAGGCCGAGGTGCACGGCGCCGACGTCTCCGACTGGGAGCAGGCGCGGGAGCTGGTGGACTTCGCGGTCGAGCGCTTCGGTCGGCTGGACGTGCTGGTGAACAACGCCGGGGTGGTCCGGGACCGGATGTTCGTCAACCTGTCCGAAGCCGAGTGGGACCAGGTGATCAGCGTCCACCTCAAGGGCCACGCCGCGACGCTGCGCCACGCCGCCCAGCACTGGCGCGACCGGTCCAAGGCGGGGGAGCGGGTGGCCGCCCGGGTGATCAACACCACGTCCGGGGCCGGTCTGTTCGGCAGCGTCGGGCAGACCAACTACGCCGCGGCGAAGGCGGGGATCGCCGCGCTCACCCTCAACACCGCCGCCGAGCTCGCCCGGTACGGCGTGACCGTGAACGCCATCGCCCCGTCGGCGCGCACCCGGATGACCGAGGAGGTCTTCGCCGAGATGATGGCCCGGCCGGACGACGGTTTCGACGCCATGGCACCGGAGAACGTGTCCCCGCTGGTGGTCTGGCTGGGCAGCGCGGAGTCCGGTGACGTGACGGGCCGGGTGTTCGAGGTCCAGGGCGGGGAGATCACCGTGGCGACCGGGTGGGGCCGCGGGCCGTCCCGTGATGCGGGACGTCGTTGGCAGCCGGAGGAGATCGGGCCGGCGGTCCGCGACCTCCTCGCCGAAGCCCCGACCCCGGAACCGGTGTACGGCACGTGACGGCGGTGCTCGCGTCCCGTGGCGGTGCCGTCCGCAGAGGGGGTTACCCTCCCGGGGGAGCACGGCGAGTGGCTGGAGGTGTTCGGTGAGCGACGGTGCGGTGGAGTCGAGGCACGCCTGGACCGAGCCGGGGGTGTACGAAGTCGCACCCGGCGTGCACCGGATCCCGCTGCCGCTGCCCAACGACGGCCTCCGCGCCGTGAACGTCTACGCCATCGAGGACGGCGGCGGCCTGGTGCTCATCGACTCCGGCTGGGCGCTGGACGAGGCCCGCCAGCAGCTCGAGTCCGCGCTGGGCCAGATCGGGTACGGCTTCGAGGACGTCCGGCGCTTCCTGGTCACCCACGTCCACCGCGACCACTACACCCTCGCGGTCGCGCTGCGCCGCACCTTCGGCTCGCGGATCAGCCTCGGCCTCGGCGAACAGCCGTCCCTGGACCTGATCCGCGCCGGCGACAAGGAGGTCGAAGCCGAGCGCCTGCACCGCTGGGGAGCGCAGGACCTGCTGGTCAAGCTCGCCGAGGCCTACGGCTCGGAGGAGCCCGGGCCCCGCACCCCGTACGAGCTGCCCGACGAGTGGCTGGACGGCAAGGTCGAGGTCCCGCTGCAGTCCCGCACGCTGCTCGCGGTGCCGACCCCGGGGCACACCGCCGGGCACGTGGTGTTCCTGGACTCGGCGTCGTCGCTGCTGTTCTCCGGCGACCACGTGCTGCCGCACATCACGCCGTCCATCGGCGTCGAGCCGGCCCGCCCGGAACTCCCGCTGCGCGACTACCTGGACTCGCTGCGCCTGGTGCAGTCCTACCCGGACATGCGGCTGCTGCCCGCGCACGGCCCGGCCGGCGGCAGCTCGCACCAGCGGATCGCCGAACTGCTCCAGCACCACGAGGAACGGCTGGAGCAGACCGCGGACGCCGTCCGCGACGGCGCGGGCACCGCCTACGAAGCGGCCCTCAAGCTCGGCTGGACCCGCCGCAACCGCGCCCTGCTGGACATGGACCTGTTCAACCAGGTCCTCGCGGTCGGCGAGACCAACGCCCACCTGGAGGTCCTGGTCACCCGCGGTGTCCTGACCGCCACCACCGGCGAGGACGGCATCCGCGAGTACGGGCTCGCCCGGTGACCGCCGCGCCGGTCAGGCCAGCAGCAGGCGGACGGTGAGCTCCAGCCGGTTGGAGACGTCCGAGGCCGAGGCGCGACGGGTCACCCACGCGACCAGGTTGGACAGCCACACGTCACCGATCACCCGGGCGATCGCCTTCTCCTCGTCGGTCGGCTCGCCGTCGGTCATGGCGTTGGTGAAGAACCGCTCGACCAGCGCCGCCACCGTGTCCACCTCGGCCGCCGCGGACGTGTCGGCGAACATGAACGCGCGCGTCATCGCCTCGGTCAGCTGCGGGTTGCGCTGCAGCGAGCGGGTGGTGCGGTTGAGCACGAACATGACCCGCTCGTACGGCGTGCTGCCCGGGATCTTGGTCCGGTCCAGCTTCTCCTGCGCCCGCTCGAACTCCCGGGCCAGGCCGGTGACCAGCAGGTGCACCTTGGACGGGAAGTAGCGGTAGAGCGTGCCCAGCGCGACGTCGGCCTTCTCCGCCACCGTCCGCATCTGCACCGCGTCGTAGCCGCCCTTGGTGGCCAGCGCGATGGTGGCGTCGATGATCCGCTTGCGGCGCTCGTGCTGGGCCGTGGAACCGGACTCGTCGTCCCGCAGGGCCTGCAGGACGTTGCGCGAGGTGCTTTCCATGCGGCGTGGGTCCCCTCGAAGACAGGTTGTCGAAAACCGCGTGTTCGTCGCCACGCGGCTCGTCGCCCCACCACCCTGACGGGTTAAGGTGATCGACGTGGTTCGATCAGAACATGTTCCAGTCTACCCAGTCGTCCCGGCGCGGGCTGTGTGAGGTGAGCCGTGCGGATCGCGTTGCTGTCCTACCGGAGCAAGCCGCACTGCGGCGGGCAGGGCGTCTACGTCCGGCACCTCAGCCGGGGGCTGGCCGAGCTCGGCCACCACGTCGAGGTGTTCTCCGGCCAGCCCTACCCCGAGCTCGATCCCGGGGTGGACCTGACCGCGGTGGACAGCCTCGACCTCTACAACGACGCTGACCCCTTCCGCACCCCGCACTGGCGCGAGCTGCGGGACGCCGTCGACCTGCTCGAGGTCGGCACCATGTGGACCGCGGGGTTCCCGGAGCCGCTGACGTTCAGCCTGCGCGCGGCCAAGCTGCTGCGCGCCCGCTCCCACGAGTTCGACGTGGTGCACGACAACCAGTGCCTCGGCTACGGGCTGCTCAACCTGCAGCGCGCCGGGATCCCGCTGGTGGCGACCGTCCACCACCCGATCACGCACGACCGCCGGGTGGACCTGGCCGGGGCCACCGGGTGGCGCCGCATCGGGGTGCGCCGCTGGTACGGCTTCACCCGCATGCAGGCCCGGGTGGCACGCCGGATCCCGCACCTGCTGACCGTGTCGGAGTCCTCGGCCACCGACATCCAGCGCGACTTCCGCGTCGACCCGCACCAGCTGCGGGTGGTGCCGCTGGGCGTGGACTCCGAGGTGTTCCGGCCGCCGACCGCGCCGCGCGTCCCGGGCCGGATCGTGGCGATGGCCAGCGCGGACACCCCGATGAAGGGCATCGGCACGCTGCTGGAGGCGGTGGCCAAGCTGCGCACCGAGCGCGAGGTGGAACTGGTTCTGGTCGCCAAGCCCACGCCCGGCGGGCCGACCGAGCAGCTCATCGAAGAACTGGCCATCGGCGACGTCGTCCGCACCGTCAGCGGGCTCAGCGACACGGCGCTCGCCGAGCTGCTGGGCTCGGCCGAGGTCGCCAGCGTGCCCTCGCTGTACGAGGGGTTCTCGCTGCCCACCGTCGAGGCCATGGCCTGCGCGACCCCGCTGGTGGCCAGCCGCGCCGGGGCGATCCCGGAGGTCGCGGGGCCCGACGGCGAGTGCGCCGACCTGGTGCCGCCCGGGGACGCCGAAGCGCTGGCCGCCGCGCTGGCCGGGCTGCTCGACTCGCCGGAGCGGCGGCAGCGGCTCGGCGAGGCCGGCCGGGCGCGGGTGCTGGCGAAGTACGACTGGAAGTCGGTGGCAGCGGCGACGGTCGACTGCTACGCGGAAGCGATCGCGCGCACGCCGCGCGCACGGAAGGGAGCAACGCTTTGCTGACGGTGGACTTCGACAGGCTCGGCGTGCGGGCGGGCCAGCGGGTGCTGGACCTGGGCTGCGGTGCGGGGCGGCACGCCTTCGAGCTCTACCGCCGCGGCGCCGACGTGATCGCCTTCGACCAGGACGTCGCGGAGCTGGAGAACGTGGCGGCCATGTTCGCCGCGATGAAGGCGGAGAACCAGGTGCCCGACGGCGCCAACGCGCAGACCGTCTCCGGCGACGCGCTCGACCTGCCGTTCCCCGACGGGCACTTCGACGTGGTGATCGCCTCGGAGATCATGGAGCACATCCCCGAGGACGAGAAGGCCATGCGCGAGATGGTCCGCGTGGTCAAGCCCGGCGGCCGCGTGGTGGTCACCGTGCCGCGCGCCTGGCCGGAGAAGATCTGCTGGGCGCTGTCCGACGAGTACCACCAGGTCGAGGGCGGGCACGTGCGCATCTACAGCACCGGCGAGCTGATCGGCAAGCTCCGCGACGCGGGCCTGCGCCCGGTGTTCCACCACTACGCCCACGCGCTGCACTCGCCGTACTGGTGGATCAAGTGCGCGGTGGGCACGGACAACGACGACCACCCGCTGCCCAAGCTCTACCACAAGCTCCTGGTCTGGGACCTGATGAAGGGTCCGTGGGTCACCCGCACCGCGGAACGGCTGCTGAACCCGGTCATGGGCAAGAGCATCGCGGTCTACCTGGGCAAGCCGGGGGCGGCCCGTGCTGGGGCCTGAGGTCCCCGGCGCGATCTCGGCTGAGCAGGCGGTGCAGACCGGTCGGGCGATCGCGTCGACGCAGCTGGCCTCCGGCGCGATCCCGTGGTTCACCGGCGGGCACGTGGACCCGTGGGACCACGTCGAGTCGGCGATGGCGCTGTCGGCGACCGGTCTGCTGGCCGAGGCCGAGCGCGCCTACGAGTGGCTGCGCACCACGCAGCGCGCGGACGGGTCGTGGCCGCTGCAGGTGCGCGACGGCCGCGTCGAGGACGCCGGGGCGGACACCAACTTCTGCGCCTACCCCGCGGTCGGCGTGTGGCACCACGTGCTGATCAGCGGTGACGACGGGTTCGCCGAGCGGATGTGGCCGATGGTGCGCGCGGCGATCGACTTCGTGCTCACCGCGCAGCGCGACCGCGGCGAGATCGACTGGGCGATCGGTGCCTCCGGGGTGCCGACCGGCGAGGCCCTGCTGTCCGGCTGCTCCAGCATCCACCACAGCCTGCGGTGCGCGCTGGCGCTGGCCGAGCACCTGGACCAGCCCCAGCCGGGCTGGGAGGTGGCGCTCGGCCAGCTCGGCCACGTCGTGCGGTGCCACCCGGAGGCGTTCACGCCGAAGACCCGGTACTCGATGGACTGGTACTACCCGGTGCTCGGCGGTGCGCTGCGCGGCGAGGCCGGCCGGCAGCGGCTGCGGGAGCGCTGGTCGGACTTCGTGGTCGACGGCCTCGGGGTGCGCTGCGTCGACGACCACCCGTGGGTCACCGGGGCGGAGACCTGCGAGCTGGTGCTGAGCCTGGAGGCCCTCGACGAGTACGACCGCGCGCGGGAGCTGCTGGCGTCCATGCAGCACCTGCGCGAAGCGGACGGCTCCTACTGGACGGGCCTGGTCTACACCGACGGCAAGCGCTGGCCGGTCGAGCTGTCGACCTGGACGGCCGGTGCGGTGGTGCTGGCGGCTGACGCGCTGTCCCGCGCGACGCCGGGCAACGGCATCTTCCGCGGCGAGAAGCTGCCCACCGGGCTCCCGCTGGAGAACCCTCCCTGCTGCGAGCTGGAGCACGTCCCCGGCACCTGACCCGCCGCGACGCAGGGGCCCGGCGGGGGCCCTGCCGTGCGGGTGCCCGTGATCCCGGTGGGGACCAGACGTCCGATCCCACCGGAGTTGCGGACACCCGGGGCTGGCGCACGTGCCGGTGCGGACCGCGTGCACCCTGACCGGGTCAGGGGAGGGAGCCGGGAGTTCCGGAGGTGCGCTGGAGGACGCGGAGGGAGCCGACGACCCGGACCTCGTCGAAGGACCCGGTGTCCAGAGCCCGGCAGTAGATGCGGTACGGGGCCTGGCCGCCGTCCTCCGGGTTCGGGAACACGTCGTGGATCACCAGGACGCCGCCGGGGGCGACCCACGGCGCCCAGCCCTCGTAGTCGGTGCTGGCCGCCTCGTCGGTGTGCCCGCCGTCGATGAACAGCAGCGCCAGCGGGCTGCGCCAGAACGCGGCGACGTCGCCGGAGCGGCCGACGATCGCGGTCACCTCGTCCTCCAGCCCGGCGCGGGCGATGGTGCGCCGGAACTCGCCCAACGTGTCCAGCTTGCCGACCTCCGGGTCCACCAGGGCCGGGTCGTGGTACTCCCAGCCGGGCTGGTGCTCCTCGGAGCCACGGTGGTGGTCGACCGTGACGATCCGCCCTCCGGTGCGGCGGGCCGCCGCGCCGAGGTAGACCGCGGACTTGCCGCAGTAGGTGCCGATCTCCACCGCCAGCCCGGTGCCCAGGTGCTCCAGCGCGGTCTCGTAGAGCGCCTGCCCCTCGTCGGCGGGCATGAAGCCGGTGGCCTGCTCGGCCAGCTCGCGCAGCTCCGCCGGGATCGGGGGGTGCTGCGGTCGTTCGGTGGCCGATCCCTGCGTCACTGGTGCTCCTTCGCCGGGTGGGTGGTCGTGCCCCCGGAGCCTACCTCCTGAACGACGCAGTTCCGGTAGAAGCTGTTCTCCCTGGGCCCGGGGTGGTCGGCGCCGCCGTGGAGACGCTGGGTCTTGCGCCCGGGTGTGCTCGGCAGGTATCACTAGAACAAGTTTCACTCCATGGCGCTCGGTGAGGCGGGATGATGGACTTCGCGCTCGACGAAACGCAGCAGGACGTCCAGGATCTGGCTGCCGAGGTGCTGCGGCGGGAGTCCGGCGATGGCGATGGAACCGGTTTCGACGAGAGCGCGTGGAAGGCGCTGGAGGACGCCGGACTGCTGTCCCTGCCGGTGCCGGAGCAGCTCGGCGGTGCCGGGCTCGGCGTGCTGGAGACCGCGCTCGTGCTCACCGAGGTCGGCCGGGCCGCGGCCGACGTGCCGGCACTGAGCGCGCTCGCCTTCGGCGTCCTGCCGGTCGTCCGGCACGGCACCCCGCAGCAGCAGGAGGCGCTGCTCGGTGCCGGACCGCTCACCGCCGCGCTCAACGAGCCGTCGGCCCCCATGCCCGCCGAGCCGCGGACGACGGTGGACGGGGGGACGGTGACCGGCACCAAGACCGGGGTGCTGGACGTGGACCGCGCCCACCGGCTGCTGGTCTCGGCGAGCACCCCGGACGGTCCGCGCGTCGTGCTGGTCGACCCGGCGGGCCCCGGCGTCACGCTGCACCGGACCCGCGCCTCCTCGGGCGACGAGTGGGCGGTCCGGTTCGACGGTGCCCCCGCCGAGCAGCTCGGCGGACCCGACACCCTGGCCGACCTGCACGCCTGCGCGCTCGCCGGGATCTGCGCGCTCGGGGACGGCGCGGTCGCCGGCGCCCTGGCGCTGACCGCGGAGCACGTGCGCACCCGGCACCAGTTCGGCAAGCCGCTGGCCGCGTTCCAGGCGGTGGCGCAGCAGATCGCCGACGCCTACGTCGCCGCCCGCACCCTGCACCTGGCCACGCTCTCGGCGTGCTGGCGGCTGGGCTCCGGGCTCGACGCGACCGAGGACCTCGACGTCGCCGCGTGGTGGCTGGCCGAGGAGGCCCCGCCGCTGCTGCGCACTTGCCACCACCTGCACGGCGGGCTCGGCCTCGACGTCACCTACCCGCTGCACCGCTACTCGTCGCTGGTCGCCGACCTGGCCCGGCTCGTCGGCGGTGCGCACCACCGCCTGGACGCGCTCGCGGCGCGAGCCTGAGGAGAGGTGCCGATGTTCATCGAACTCACCGCCGAGCAGCGCGCGCTCGAAGCCGAGCTCCGCGAGTACTTCAGCACCCTCGTCACGCCGGAGGAGCGCGCGCAGCTGGCCGTCGACCGGCACTGCCGGGCGCACCGCGACGTGGTGCGCCGGATGGGGCGCGACGGCTGGCTCGGCGTGGGCTGGCCGGTGGAGTACGGCGGGCGCGGGTTCGGCGACGTCGAGCAGCTCATCTTCGCCAACGAGGCCGCCCGCGCCGACGTGCAGCTGCCCGCGGTGACGCTGCAGACGGTGGGGCCGACGCTGCAGGCCCACGGCACCCCGGAGCAGAAGGAGTTCTTCCTGCCCAAGATCCTGGCCGGGGAGGTCCACTTCGCGATCGGCTACACCGAACCCGACGCGGGCACCGACCTGGCCTCGCTGCGCACCACGGCCGTGCGCGACGGCGACGAGTTCGTGGTCAACGGACAGAAGGTCTTCACCACCGGGGCGCACGACGCGGACTACATCTGGCTGGCCTGCCGGACCAACCCGGACGCCCCCAAGCACAAGGGCATCTCGATCCTCATCGTCGACACCCGCGATCCCGGCTTCTCGTGGACGCCGATCATCACCTGCGAGGGCGCGCACCACGTCAACGCCACCTACTACCAGGACGTGCGGGTGCCCGCGTCGATGCTGGTGGGCGAGCTGGACCGCGGGTGGCGGCTGATCACCACGCAGCTCAACCACGAGCGGGTCATGCTCGGCCCGGCCGGGCGCATCGCGGGTCTGCGCGAACGGGTGCGCGCCTGGGCCGCCACCCGGACCACCCCGGACGGCACGCCGCTGCTCGACCTGCCCGACGTGCGCCGCGCGCTGGCCCGGGCGCGGGCCGACGAGCGGGTCAACGAGCTGCTGAACTGGCAGGTCGCCGCCGCCGCGTCCCAGGGGCCGGTGGAGATCGCGGACGCGTCGGCCACCAAGGTGTTCTCCTCGGAGCGCATCCAGCACCTGGGACGGCTGCTGGCCGAGGTGGTCGGGCGGCACGGCGATCCGTCCGATCCGGACACCGCGGAGCTGTTGTCCTGGTTGGACACCCACTACAAGCGGAACCTGGTGCTGACCTTCGGTGGCGGGGTCAACGAGGTGCAACGCGAACTGATCGCCACCGCCGGGCTCGACCTGCCCCGAGTTCCTCGCTGAGCCGGAGGGAACATGACCAGCTCGATCACCGAAGCGGCCCACCGGATCCAGGAGCGGGGGCCCAGCGCGCCCCGTGCCGCGCGCGACCCGGTCAACCTGCCGATGATCAACAACTGGGTGGAGGCCCTCGGCGACCGCAACCCGGTCTACACCTCCGAGTCCGCCGCGGCCGAGTCCGTCCACGGTGGACTCGTGGCCCCGCCGGCGATGGTGCAGGTGTGGACGATGGGCGGTCTGGACCCGCAGCGCGACCCGGACGACCCGCTGCACGCGATGATGGCCGAGCTCGACGAGGCCGGGTACACCTCCGTGGTGGCGACCAACTGCGAGCAGACCTACCACCGGTACCTGCGCCACGGCGAGCACCTCACCGTGACGACCCGGCTGGACAGCGTGGTGGGGCCGAAGACCACCTCGCTCGGCGAGGGCTGGTTCGTCACCACCCGCAACACCTGGTTCGTCGGGGACGAGCCGGTGGCCGAGATGCTGTTCCGGGTGCTGAAGTTCCGCCCTGCGGAGCAGCAGCCGGAGAGGAGCGAGCCCAGGGCGGTGGGGAGCGCGGTGCTCCGGCCCGCCATCGGCCCGGACACGGCCTACTTCTGGGAAGGCACGGCGGCCGGTGAGCTGCGCATCCAGCGCTGCGGCCAGTGCGGGCTGCTGCGCCACCCGCCCGGGCCGATGTGCCCGGAGTGCGGCGCCACCAAGCGCACCCACCTCGTCTCCGAGGGCCGCGGCGAGGTCTACAGCTACGTCGTGCACCACCACCCGCCCGTGCCGGGCAAGGAACTGCCGCTGGTGGTCGCCCTGGTCGAGCTCGACGAGGGAGTGCGCGTGCTGGGCGAACTGCACGGCGTCGCACCGGAGGAGGTCGAGATCGGCCAGCGGGTCGAGGCCGACTTCGTGCGCGTCGACGACGACCTGACACTGCCCGTCTGGCGGCCCGCCGGGGAGGAGCCATGAGCGGTACCCACGTCGGCTGCGCACCACCGCAGGACGCGCTGACCGCCACTGAGGAGGTGGGACTGCCATGACGCTCGCTCGCACGAGGACGCTGGACGAGGTCGCCATCGGTGACGCCCTCCCGGAGGAGCGCATCGAGGTCACCCCGACCTTCGTGATCAGCACCGCCATCGCCACGCGCGACTTCCAGGACGTCCACCACGACCGCGACCTGGCCGTGGCCAAGGGGTCGAAGGACATCTTCGTCAACATCCTCACCACCACCGGCCTGGTGCAGCGCTACGTGACCGACTGGGCGGGCCCGGAGGCGCTGGTGCGCGGCGTGGCGATCAAGCTCGGCGTGCCTTGCTACGCCCACGAGGTGCTGACCCTGCACGGCCAGGTGCTGGAGCGCGACGGCTCGGTGCTGGTCGTGGAGGTGCTGGGACGCAACAGCCTGGGCACGCACGTCAGCGGCACGGTCCGGGTCGAACTGCCGGAGGTGGCGGGATGAACGGGTTCTCCGGGAGCGCGGCGATCGTGGGCATCGGGGCCACGGAGTTCTCCAAGGACTCCGGGCGCAGCGAGCTCCAGCTGGCCGCCGAGTCGGTGCGCGCCGCGCTCGCTGACGCCGGTCTCGAACCGTCCGATGTGGATGGGCTGGTCACCTTCACCATGGACACCAACACCGAGGTCGCGGTGGCGCGGGAGCTGGGCATCCCGGAGCTCAGCTTCTTCAGCCGCATCCACTACGGGGGCGGGGCGGCGTGCGCGACGGTGCAGCAGGCCGCGATGGCCGTCGCGACCGGCATGGCCGAGGTGGTGGTCTGCTACCGCGCGTTCAACGAGCGCTCCGGGAACCGCTTCGGCCGGGTGCAGACCGCGCTCACCGGTGCACCGACCTCGACGGGGCTGGACAACAGCTGGTCCTACCCGATGGGCGTGGCCACGCCCGGAGCGCAGGTCGCGATGTTCGCCCGGCGCTACATGCACGCCTACGGCGCGACGAGCGAGGACTTCGGCCGGGTCGCGGTGGCCGACCGCAAGCACGCCGCGGCCAACCCGAACGCCTGGTTCTACCAGCGGCCGATCACGCTGGCCGACCACCAGGCGTCGCGCTGGATCACCGAGCCGCTGCGGCTGCTGGACTGTTGCCAGGAGAGCGACGGCGGGGTCGCGGTCGTGGTGACCAGCGCGGAGCGGGCCCGCGACCTGCCGCACCCGCCGGCCGTGGTGGCCGCGGCGGCGCAGGGCAGCGGGCCGGACCAGTTCACCATGACCAGCTACTACCGCGACGACCTGACGTCGCTGCCGGAACTGGGCGTGGTCGCCCGGCAGCTGTGGCAGCAGTCCGGGATCGGGCCGCAGGACGTGCAGGTCGGCATCCTCTACGACCACTTCACCCCGTTCGTCCTGGTGCAGTTGGAGGAGATGGGGTTCTGCGGGCGCGGCGAGGCCAAGGACTTCATCGCCGACGGCGCGATCGAGCTCGGCGGTCGGCTGCCGCTGAACACCCACGGCGGCCAACTGGGCGAGGCCTACATCCACGGCATGAACGGCATCGCGGAAGCGGTCCGCCAGGTCCGGGGCACGGCGGTCAACCAGGTCGCCGACGTCGACCACGTGCTCGTCACCGCAGGCACCGGGGTCCCCACCAGCGGTCTGGTGCTGTCCGCGGCGTGACCCGGCCGGAGCTTCGGGCCGGTGGTGGGTGGTCTGGGTGTCTGCGGGTCCCTCGGTGACGGCGCCCGTCCGGCGGTCCGTGCGCCGGCGCGCGTGAGGCGGAGCGCGGGCTGGGCAGCGGACCCCGGTGCGGTGGTGCTCAGCAGCTCTGGCCGCACTTGATGCAGACCAAGCCGCCGCCCTGCTTGGGGATCGGGGCGTGGGCCCCGCCTTGCGGGCATTCGTCCATGCGCGGGAGGTTCGTGCAGCCGCGGGGCGGTGTGGTCCGGCTCCCGGATCGCGCGCGGTCGGCTTGGAGTGCGCCGCTGACACCCATGGGTTCGCTCCTGATCATCGTGCTCTCAGGACTTCAAGTCGGCTGAGATCGCCTCGAAGAAAAGGTCCACATGGTCGGCCCTCTGGGCGAATTCTCGGCGGAGCAGCAGCCCCCGATCGGCCGAGACGGGATCCACCCCACCCGGCGGGCTCACCGCTCGGGTGCCGCCACGGCCCGGCACGCACCGCGCGGGCGATCGCGAGCGCGCCCGTGACCTGCGACGACGAATCCGGCGACGCGCCACTCCCACCGAAGAGCGACTCCGGACCGGTGACACCCGTTCGACGCCCCGGAGCAACCGACACCGTCGGGCGACACAGGCGGAGCGGCCGGACCGGCGAGCGCGCGTTCCGGGCGTGGGCCGATCCCCATCGGGTGATTCTGCCGGAGTGAAGGGCCCCTTTCGCCGATCCAGCCGGCGAAGGGTGCCCTTCACCCACCAGTCGACCGGGTCATTCGTAGGTGATGCGGAGCTTGTCGGTGAGGGGGAGGGACTGGCAGGCCAGGATGATCCCCTCGTCGAGGTCCTCCTGCTCGAGCACCTCGTTCTGCAGCATCCGCACCTCGCCGGTCTCCAGGCGGCAGGCGCAAGCGCTGCACGCGCCTTCGCGGCAGGAGAACGGGGCCGCCACGCCGTTCTCCAGCAGCAGGTCGAGCAGGCGCTTCTCGCGCGGCCAGCGCAGTTCGTGGTGCTCGCCGTCGAGCTCGACCTCGACCGTCGCGTCCGCGGACCCCGCTGGGGGTTCCGGGCAGTCCGCGGCGTGGTCAGTGCTGTCGGTGGCCGGTCCACCCGGCTCGGGAGCGGTGGCCGTCGTGACCAGGTCCGCGCCTCCGGCGTCGGTCTCGTGGTCCTGCGCGTCCGGGACGAGCTGTCCGGTGCTGGGAGCGTCCTCCCGCTCGGTCCCGGTGCCGCGGTCGGTGCGGGAGGACGTCGTGCCGGGAGGTGCGGTGTCGCGCGGCTCGCGCGTCTTCGGCCGGAAGGGGTTGCGGCGGAGGGAGACGAACCGCTCGACGTGCGTCCGGGCGCGGGGGACGCCGAGCTCGCGCAGCGCGGCTTCGGCGACGTCCATGAAGCCGCTCGGCCCGCACACGAAGCACTCGCGGTCGGCGAACGGCCGGACCAGCTCGCGCAACGTCGCCGTCGTCGGCAGACCCTGCACCGACTCCAGCCAGTGCACGACCAGCAACCGGTCGGGGTGCCGGGCCACCATCTCGCGGAGTTCGTCGGCGAAGATGACCGACTCCTCGCGCTGGTTGGCGTACACCAGCGCGATGCGCCCGGTGCCGGCCGCCAGCACGGACTTCGCGATGGACATCACCGGGGTGATGCCGCTGCCCGCCGCGAGCAGCACGGCGTCCTCGTCCAGCGACCGCGGGACGAACCCCCCGGACGGCGGCATGACGTCCACTTCGGACCCCGGTACGACGTTGTCGCACAACCAGTTCGACCCGTACCCAGCGCGCTTCACCGTCACCTGGAGCGTGTCGTCCACGTGCGGGGAGCTCGACAGCGAGTAGCTGCGCGCCACCGATCCGGTGCGGTCGCTGGGGATCCGCAACGTGAGGAACTGACCGGGTCGGTAGGACCAGCCCGGTGGCGCGTCGAACACCAGCGAGCGGCTGTCGGGCGTCTCGTCGACGACGGCGACGACCCGCAACCGCGCAGGCTCAGGCATCACAGGCTCCTCTGGGTGAACACCGCGACGATCGGCACGTCAACGACGCGGGGGACCGGGGACCGGCTCCGGCTCGTCCCCGGTGAGCCGGCCGTCCTGGGCTGCGGCGGCGATGCTGCGCTGCAGGTCGGGGCAGGACTCCGCGACCTCGCCCGGTGCCAGCGCGGCGAACACCGCGCACTGCCGGGTGCTCTCGGTGCTCCACTGGACGCTGGTGTGCTGCGGGCTGTTCTTCTTCGCCAGCACCGTCGCCGCGCACCGCTCGCACTCGACCGGACGCAGCCCGCCCCGCAGGTAGGCGTCGCGGTCGGCGGCCGTGCTCTCGCGCACGGCCGCCCGCTGGTCCGGCCGGTCGGCGAGGTCGGGTGCCTTGGCCCAGGTCGACATCAGCTCTGCGCCTCCTTGCGCGCCAGGTTCTCCGCGACCTCGCGCTCCCACACCTCGTTGGCCCGCGTGGTGTCCACTTCGAACTCGAAGCGCGCCACCATGTCTTCGGTGACCTGGTCGGCGTCCACGTAGAACTGCTCGTACCAGCGGCGCAGCTGGTACACCGGGCCGTCCTCCTCGCACAGCAGCGGGTTGTCGATCCGGGTCTTGTTCCGCCAGATCTCCACGTCCTGCAGGAAGCCGACGCCGGTGTTCTTGGCGATCTTGGCGGCCAGCCGGTCGGCGTCCTCGTCGGAGAGCCCGGGCAGCTTCTTGACCAGCACGCCCCACTGCAGCACGAAGGAGTCCGCGGTGATCGGGTAGTGGCAGTTGATCAGGATCGTCTCGATGGTGTAGCCCTTGTACTCGTTCCACAGCCGGTCGATCATGTACGACGGCCCGTAGTACGACGCCTCCGAGCGGACCAGGTTGTCCGCACCGGAGTAGCTGCCCGCGCCGATGTCCGGCCGGCCCTTCGTGGTCAGGTACTGGGTGGCGATGTGGCCCTCGAAGACGTTCTTGAAGTACGTCGGGAACGCGTAGTGGATGTAGAAGAAGTGCGCCATGTCGACCACGTTGTCGACGATCTCGCGGCAGTTCGAGCCCTCGATGCGCACCGTGTCCCAGGTCCAGTTGCTCCACTCCCCGGAGTCCACTTCGGGCAGTTCGGGGATGGTGACGTGCTCCGGCGGCGGGTTGCCCTCCGGGTCGTTCCAGACGAACAGCTGCTTGTTGCGCTCCATCGCCAGCCACGCGCGGGTGCGGGCGCGCAGCGGGATCCGCTTGGCGTAGGGGATCCCGGTGCAGCGGCCGTTGCCCGACCAGCGCCAGTCGTGGAACGGGCAGGCGATCGCGTTGCCCTTGACGGTGCCCTGGCTGAGGTCACCGCCCATGTGCCTGCAGTAGGCGTCGAGCACGTTGAGCTCGCCGTCCTCGCCCTGGAACACCACGAGCTTGGTGCCGAAGGCCTCCACCGCGTGCGGCTTGCCGTCCTTGAACGGTTCGGCCAGACCCAGGCAGTGCCAGCCGCGGGCGAACCTCGTGGGTGGCGCGCCGACGTCGATGGTGCGCACTTCGTCGTTGCTCGTCGCGGTCATCTCGTCCCTCCCGCTCGTTCCGCTCCGCTTGCCAGGTGCCGCGCGGCCAGGTACCCGAACGCCATCGCCGGCCCGAGCGTCGCACCCGGCCCCGCGTAGGTGTGGCCCATCACGGCGGCACTGGTGTTGCCCGCCGCGTAGAGGCCCTCGATGGGGGTGCCGTCCTCGCGCAGCACGCGCGCGTGCGTGTCGGTGCGCAGACCGCCCTTGGTGCCGAGGTCGCCTGGCACGATCTTCACCGCGTAGAACGGCGCGACCTCCAGGGCGGCCAGGCTCGGGTTGGGCTTGTTGCGCGGATCGCCGTAGTAGTGGTCGTACGCGCTCTCGCCCCGGTGGAAGTCGGCGTCGACGCCGCTGCGCGCGAACCCGTTGAACCGCTCGACGGTCGTGCGCAGCGCGGCGGCCGGCACCTCGATGCGTTCGGCGAGCTCCTCGAGGGTGGCGGCGCGGTGGATGGCGCCGTGCTCGTACCAGCGCCCCGGGAACGGCTGCCGCGGACCGAGCCCGGCGAACATGTACCGGTTGCGGTAGCGCTGGTCGGCGATCAACCAGGTCGGCACGTTGCGCGCGGGCCCGTCACCGGGGCCGTACATCGCGTGCACCGCGTCGACGTAGGGTGCGGCCTCGTTGACGAACCGCTCGCCCTCGCCGTTGACCATGATGCAGCCGGGCAAGGTGCGTTCGGCCAGGCAGAACCACGGTCCGCCGGGCAGTGGGATGGACGGTCCCCACCAGGCGTCGTCCATCAGCTCCAGGGCGGCGCCGAGGCGCCGCGCGGCGAGGATGGCGTCCCCGGTGTTGGCCTTGGCGCCCACGGTCCAGTCGGTGCCGATGGGATCGCGCTGGTGCTGCTTGCGCATCGCCTCGTTGTGCTCGAAACCGCCTGCGGCGAGCACGATCCCGCGCCGGGCGTGCAGCGTGCGCGGCCGCCCGTCCTGCTCGACGACGACACCGGTGACCCGCCCGTCCTCGTGCTGCAGGTCGACCAGCGGGGTGTTCAGCCACACCGGGACGCCGGCGTCGCGCAGCCCGGCCCGCAACCCGGCGGCCAGCGCCTGGCCCCGGCCGAGCAGCGGTTGCCGCCGGAGTCGGGCGAGCATCCAGCGCAACCCGACGCGCACCGCGCGGAGCGGGCCGCGGGGGTGGCGGGCGAGCAGGTTCAGCCAGCGGAAGTCCGCCTGGGTGACCACCATGCCCGCCGGGGCCTTGCCGTAGTCGGGCTCGAGGTCGGCGAGCAGGTCGCCGAGCACGCGGCCGTCCAGCGGGGCCGGTTCGATGGAGCGCCCACCGGCCCGTCCGCCGGGAGCTTCCGGGTAGTAGTCGGAGTAGCCGGGCACCCAGCGCATGCGCAGCGGGGTGCGCGGGAGCAGTTCGGCGAGCATCCGCGGTCCGGCGTCGAGGAACGCCTCCTGCCGCTCGGGACTGACGTCGTCGCCGACGATGTGGGCCAGGTAGTCGCGGGCGGCCTCCGGGGTGTCGGGGATGCCGGCCGCGGCCAGGACGTGGTTGTTCGGGATCCAGACACCGCCGCCGGACCGGGCCGTGGAGCCGCCGAACTTGGCGGCCTTCTCGACGACCACGGTGTCGAGCCCGTGCAACGCTGCCGTCAGCGCCGCCGCCATGCCGGCGGCTCCGCTGCCGACCACCACGACGTCGAACCTGTCTGCGGCCATCGCACCTCCTCGCGACCGAACTCGCGATCCATACTGAAACATGTTATAGATTTCTTCGCCAGTGGCGCTATGGTGTAGCGAGAAATCAAGCAGTTGTCCGGCGAAGCCGATCGGGAGAACCTGTTTCAGAGACGTGAGGTCGTGATGGTCCAGCGCAGCACGTTGCACGCCGATGTGGTGGTCATCGGCTTCGGCGCGGCCGGGGCCTGCGCGGCGTTGGAGGCGGCGAGCACCGGGGCCCGGGTGGTGGTGCTCGACCGGTTCGCCGGCGGTGGGGCGACTGCGCTGTCCGGCGGTGTCGTCTACGCCGGGGGCGGCACGGACGTGCAGCGCGCCGCCGGGGTCTCCGACACGCCCGAGGCGATGTTCGCCTACCTGCGGCAGGAGGTGGGGGACGCGGTCTCGGAGCGCACGTTGCGCCGGTTCTGCGAGGGCAGTGCCGAGATGGTCCGCTGGCTGGCCCAGCACGGCGTGCCCTTCGAAGGCAGCCTGTGCCCGTACAAGACGTCGTACCCGAGCAACCGGCACTACCTCTACTACTCGGGCAGCGAAGCCGCCGGCGGCTTCCGCGACGCCGCACCCCCGGCGCCGCGCGGTCACCGCGCCAAGGGGCGGGGCACGTCGGGGAAGGTGCTGCACGCCGCGCTCGCCGCGGCGGTGCGGCGGGCCGGCGTGCGGGTGCTGACCCAGACGCGGGCGCGGGAGCTCGTCGTCGACGCCGACGGCCGGGTGTGCGCCGTGGACTGCGAACGGCTCACCGGTCCCGCTGCCCGTGCGCACCGGGTGATCGGCGAGGTGGCGGCCAAACCGGGCCTGTACGTGCCGAAGCTGGCCCGGGTCCTGCACCGGCAGGTGGAACGCCTCGAACGCCGCGCGGAACCACTGCGCGTCCACGCCGACCGCGCGGTGGTCATCGCCGCCGGGGGGTTCATCGCCAACCGGCAGATGCTCCGGGAGCACGCACCGGCCTACCGCGGCGGGCTGCCGCTGGGCACCCAGGGCGACGACGGCAGCGGCATCCGGCTGGGGCAGGCCGTCGGCGGTGCGACGGCGAAGCTGGACCGGGTGTCGGCGTGGCGGTTCATCACCCCGCCCAGCGCGCTGCTGTCCGGACTGGTGGTGGGACCCAGCGGGACGCGCATCGGTGACGAGTCCCGCTACGGAGCGGCGCTCGGCCAGGAGGTCGTGGAGGAGCACGGCCGGCGCGCCTGGCTGCTCATCGACCAGCGGGTGCGCCGCGCCGCCCGGAGCCAGCTCCGCAGCCAGACCGTGTGGTTCCAGCGGTTGCAGGCGGAGTACCTGCTCGCCACCGCGGCCACCGGGGACACGCTCGAGGCCGTGGCGGGGAAGGCGGGCATCGACCCGCGCGCGCTCGCGGACGCGGTGGAGCGGCACAACCGGGCGGCGCGGTCCGGCGAGCCCGACCCGGCGGGCAAGCCCGCGGAGTTCGTGCAGGTCCTGGACCAGCCGCCGTACGCGCTGCTGGACCTGTCGGTGCGCCCCACCGTGGCCTACCCGTGCCCGATGCTCACCCTCGGCGGGCTGCGGGTCGACGAGGACACCGGGCAGGTGCTCGACGTGCGCGGCGATCCGGTGCCGGGCCTGTTCGCGGCCGGGCGCTCGGCGGTGGGGATCTGCTCGAACTCCTACGTCAGCGGGCTCTCGCTGGCCGACTGCGTCTTCTCCGGCCGCCGCGCCGGACTCCACTCGGTGAAGGAGCTGACCGATGCTGACCGTTGAGGCACGCGCCGAGCTCGCCCAGCGGCTCTGGGACGCCGAGGTCGACCGCGCCCCGATCCCGCCGCTGGTGGAGACCCACCCGCAGCTCGACGCCGCGGACGCCTACCAGATCCAGCTGATCAACGTGCAGCGCCGCGACGAACCCGTGGTGGGGCACAAGGTCGGCCTGACCTCCCCGGTCATGCAGCAGATGATGGGCGTCGACGAGCCCGACTACGGCCACCTGCTGGCGAGCATGCGGCTGTCCGAGGACGTACCGGTGCCCGTCAGCCGCTACTGCGTGCCGCGCGTGGAGGTGGAGGTCGGGTTCCTGCTCGGGGCGGACCTGCCGACCGGGTGCACCGAGGCCGACGTGCTGGCCGGCACCGAGGCGCTGGTGCCGGCGATCGAGCTCATCGACAGCCGGATCGTCGACTGGCGGATCAGCCTGGTCGACACCATCGCCGACAACGCCTCGTCCGCGGGGTTCGTGCTCGGCTCCGCGCGCATCGACCCCGGCGACGTCGACCTCCGCGCGATCGACGCGACCCTGCTGCGCAACGGGGAACCGGTGGAGCGCGGCCGGTCCGACGCGGTGCTGGGCAACCCGGCGACGGCGGTCGCCTGGCTGGCCCGCACGGTCGCCGCCTACGGGGTCCAGCTCCGCGCGGGCAACGTGGTGCTCCCCGGCTCCTGCACCAGGGCGGTCGACGTCGCCCCGGGCGAGCAGTTCCGGGCCGACTTCCAGTGCGCCGGGGCCGACCTCGGCTCGGTGTCCCTGGAGTTCCGGTCATGAGCGGGGACGTCTCGGGAAGGAGGTGGGACGACCCCCGTCGACTCCAGTCCTGCCCAACCGCACCTCAGGGGACGTGACGTGAACCAGACACCAGGAACCGCGGAACGCGAGAGGGAAACGGGCCACCGGGGCGGCACCGCGACGGCGGCGATCGTCGGGTCCGGCAACATCGGGACGGACCTGCTGCACAAGCTGGTCCGCTCCCCGCACATCGAACCGAGGTGGATGGTCGGCATCGACCCGGACAGCGCCGGGCTGCGGCGGGCCGCGGACCTGGGCGTGACGGTCAGCGCCGAGGGTGTTGACTGGTTGCTGGACAACCACCGGCCCGACCTGGTCTTCGAGGCCACCTCGGCCGGGGTGCACCGGGCCAACGCGCCCCGCTACGCCGAAGCCGGCATCCGCGCCATCGACCTCACCCCGGCGGCGGTCGGGCCGTACGTGGTGCCGCCGGTGAACCTGGACCAGAACCTCGACGCGCCGAACCTCAACCTGATCACCTGTGGTGGCCAGGCCACCATCCCGGTGGTGCACGCGGTCTCGCGGGTGGTGCCGGTCGAGTACGCCGAGATCGTGGCCTCGGTGGCCTCGGTGTCGGCGGGCCCCGGAACCCGCGCCAACATCGACGAGTTCACCCGCACGACCAGCACCGGGATCGAGGTGCTCGGCGGGGCGCGGCGCGGGAAGGCGATCATCGTGCTCAACCCGGCCGACCCGCCGGTGATCATGCGCGACACCATCTTCTGCGCGATCCCCGACGACGCCGACACCGACGCGATCGCCGCCTCCGTCGAGCGGATGGCCGCCGAGATCGCCGAGTACGTGCCCGGCTACCGGCTGCTCGCCGAGCCCCAGTTCGACCCGCCGTCGGCCGCCACCGGCGGCACGGCGCGGGTGGCGATCTTCGTCGAGGTCGAGGGCGCGGGCGACTTCCTGCCGCCGTACTCGGGGAACCTCGACATCATGACCGCCGCCGCGGTGCGGGTGGCCGAACAGCTCGTGCAGAGGGAGGCACTGCGATGACCGGTCTCGCGAAGTCCTATTCGGACACCCTCGACGTGCGCATCACCGACACCTCGCTGCGCGACGGCTCGCACCACAAGCGCCACCAGTTCACCGCCACCGAGGTGCGCGACATCGTCGCCGCGCTGGACGGTGCGGGCGTGCCGGTGATCGAGGTGACCCACGGCGACGGGCTCGGCGGGTCGTCGTTCAACTACGGCTTCTCCCGCACGCCGGAGCAGGAGCTCATCACCATCGCCGCGGAGACCGCGCAGCGGGCCAAGATCGCCGTGCTCATGCTGCCCGGCGTCGGCGTCAAGGACGACATCGTGGTGGCCCGGGACAACGGCGCCGCGGTGTGCCGGATCGCCACCCACTGCACCGAGGCCGACGTGTCGGTGCAGCACTTCGGCCTGGCGCGGGACCTCGGCCTGGAGACCGTCGGGTTCCTCATGATGGCGCACTCGCAGCCGCCGGAGGTGCTGGCCGCGCAGGCGCGGATCATGGTCGACGCCGGCTGCCAGTGCGTCTACGTGGTCGACTCGGCCGGCGCGCTGGTGCTGGAACAGGTGTCCGAGCGGGTCGCCGCGCTGGTCGCGGAGGTCGGCGACGAGGCGCAGGTCGGGTTCCACGGACACGAGAACCTCGGTGTCGCGGTGGCCAACTCGGTGGCGGCGGCGCGTGCCGGGGCGGTGCAGATCGACGGCAGCGCACGGCGTTTCGGCGCCGGCGCGGGCAACACGCCGGTGGAGGCGTTCGTGGGGGTGTGCGACAAGCTCGGCATCCGCACCGGCGTGGACTTCTTCGCCATCACCGACGCCGCCGAGGACGTGGTGCGCCCGGCCATGCCGGAGGAGTGCCTGCTGGACCGCTCGGCGCTGGTGATGGGCTACGCCGGGGTGTACTCCAGCTTCCTCAAGCACGCCGCGCGCCAAGCGGAGCGCTACGGCGTCAGCGAAGCCCAGCTGCTGGTCAAGGCGGGGGAGCGCAAGCTGGTCGGCGGTCAGGAGGACCAGCTCATCGACATCGCCCTGGAACTGCGGCGGAGTTCGTGACGAGATCCCGGGAGCGGGCCCCGAGCCCGTCGACAACGAACGAGAACATGTTCTAGCCTGTGTGGGAACGGGAGCGCCGATGAAGGACAGTCGAGCAGTCGTGGAGCGGGTGCGGGGACTGCTGCCGGACCTGCGGGAGCGGGCGCAGCGAGCCGAGGAACTGCGCCGGATCCCGGACGAGACCATCGCGGACCTGCAGGAGACCGGGTTCTTCTCGCTGCTGCAACCGGAACGCTACGGCGGGTACGAGGCCGACCCGGTGGAGTTCTACACCGCGGTCAAGCTCCTCGGCAGCGCCTGCGGATCGACCGGGTGGGTGGCCTCCATCCTCGGCGTGCACCCGTGGCACCTGGCGCTCTTCCCGCAGCAGGCCCAGGACGAGGTGTGGGGCGAGGACCCGAACACCCGGATCTCCTCCTCCTACGCGCCGATGGGCAAGGCGAAGCTGGTCGACGGCGGCTACCTGCTCAACGGGCGCTGGAGCTTCTCCTCCGGCTGCGACCACGCCACGTGGGCGTTCGTCGGCGGCCCGGTGGAGGACGCCGAGGGCAAGCCGGTGGACTTCTGCACCTACCTGCTGCCGCTCGGTGACTACCGGATCGAGGACGTGTGGGACACCGTGGGCCTGCGCGGCACGGGCAGCAACGACCTCGTGGTGGAGAACGCGTTCGTCCCGCGGCACCGCGCGCTGAGCTTCCTCGCGATGTCGAAGAACCGGTGCCCGGGCCACGAGGTCAACCCCGCGCCGCTGTACCGCATGCCGTGGGGCACGGTGCACCCGTCGACCATCACCGCCCCGATCATCGGCATGGCCCAGGGCGCCTACGACGCGCACGTGGAGCACCAGGTCAAGCGCGTCCGGGCGGCGTTCGCGGGGGAGAAGGTCAAGGAGGACCCGTTCGCCAAGGTCCGCATCGCCGAGGCGGCCAGCGAGATCGACGCGGCGTGGCTGCAGCTGACCCACAACCTCGCCGAGGAGTACGAGCTGGCGAAGGCCGGTGAGGAGATCCCGTTCTCGCTGCGGCTGCGCGCCCGCCGGGACCAGGTGCGCGGCACCGCGCGGGCGATCTCGGCGGTGGACCGGCTCTTCGAGAACTCCGGTGGTCGCGCGCTGTGGACGGGCACGCCCATCCAGCGGTTCTGGCGCGACGCGCACGCCGGGCGCGTGCACGCGGCCAACGACCTGGAACGCGCCTACCTGATGTTCGGTTCTGGAGAGTTCGGCCAACCGGTGAAGGACACGATGGTATGACCACCACTTCCGACAGCACGAGCCGGACCGCGAAGCTGCCGTCCGGGCGGACCCTGCACTACCACGAGGCCGGTGACCCGGAGAAGTCCACTGTGGTCATGCTCCACGGCGGTGGTCCCGGGGCCTCGGCGTGGAGCAACTTCGGCCGGAACATCCCGGTGTTCGCCGAGGACTTCCACACCATCGCGGTTGACCAGCCGGGGTTCGGGCAGTCCGACAAGCCCACCGAGCACGGCCAGTACTTCACGCACAGCGCCTCGGCGCTGCGGGAGCTGTTCGACGAGCTCGGCATCGAGCGGGCGCACCTGCTCGGCAACTCCCTCGGCGGCGGCACCGCGGTCCGCTTCGCGCTCGACCACCCGGACCGCGCGGGCCGGCTGGTCCTGATGGGGCCGGGCGGGCTGAGCCTCAACGTGTTCGCGCCCGACCCGACCGAGGGCGTGCGCAAGCTCAGCGCCTTCGCGGCACCGCCCGGGCCGAGCAAGGAGAAGCTCGCCGACTTCCTGCGGACCATGGTGCACGACCAGTCGCTGATCACCGAGGAGCTGGTCGAGGAGCGCTACGCCGCCGCGGCCACCCCGGAGTCGCTGGCCGCCATGCGCGCCATGGGCAAGTCGTTCATGCAGCCGGACACCTACGAGGAAGGCCTGCTGTGGCGCGAGGTGCACCGGCTCCGGCAGCGCGTGCTGCTGGTCTGGGGGCGGGAGGACCGGGTGAACCCGTTGGACGGCGCACTGGTCGCGCTCAAGCTGATCCCGCGCGCGCAGCTGCACGTGTTCGGCCGGTGCGGGCACTGGGCCCAGCTGGAGAAGTTCGACGAGTTCAACCGGATCGCCAAGGACTTCCTGCTCGACTGAGGTCCTGGCACGTGGGAGGAGGCCCGCCGTGGGCATTCGTTCGCTCGGCTACCTGCGCATCGAAGCCACCGACGTCGAGGCGTGGCGGGTGTTCGGGTTGAAAGTGCTCGGCATGGTCGAGGGCAGCGGCCCGGACCCGGACGCGCTCTACCTGCGGATGGACGAGTTCCCCGCCCGGCTGGTGATCCTGCCGGGCGAGCAGGACCGGCTGGGGTCCTCCGGGTGGGAGGTCGCCAACGAGGAGGAGCTGGACGAGGTCAGGGGACGGCTCGAGGCCGCCGGTGTCGGCTACAAGGAGGGCACGGCCGAGGAGCTGGCGGACCGGCGGGTGAACGGGCTCATCACGTTCGAGGACCCCTCCGGCAACGGGCTGGAGGTCTTCCACGGGATGGCGCTGCAGCACCGCCGCGTGGTCAGCCCCTACGGGCACCGGTTCGTCACCGAGGAGCAGGGGCTCGGGCACGTGGTGCTGTCCACCCACGACGACGCCGCCGCGCTGCACTTCTACCGGGACGTGCTGGGCTTCCGGCTGCGCGACTCGATGCGGCTGGCCCCGGAGCTGGTCGGTCGCCCGGCCGACGGCGAGCCGGCCTGGCTGCGGTTCTTCGGCTGCAACCCGCGCCACCACAGCCTGGCGTTCCTGCCGATGCCCACGCCCAGCGGGATCGTGCACCTGATGGTCGAGGTGGCCGACGTCGACGACGTGGGCCTGACCCTGGACCGGGCGATGCGCCGGAAGGTGCCGCTGTCGGCGACGCTCGGGCGCCACGTCAACGACCTGATGCTGTCGTTCTACATGAAGACCCCTGGTGGTTTCGACGTGGAGTTCGGCTGCGAGGGGCGCCAGGTCGACGACGAGGAGTGGATCGCGCGGGAGAGCACCGCGGTCAGCCTGTGGGGCCACGACTTCAGCGTCGGCGCCCGATGAGCGTGGAACAGGTGGCGGTGGACCAGGCCGCGTTCCGGCGGGTGCTCGGGCACTTCGGCACCGGCGTCGTGGTGATCACCGGCTCCGACGGGGCGCAGCCGGTCGGGTTCGCCTGCCAGTCCTTCGCGGCGCTGTCGCTGGACCCGCCGCTAGTGCTGTTCTGCCCGGCGCGCACGTCCCGTTCCTGGCCGGTGCTGGAGCGCTCCGGGTGGTTCTGCGTCAACGTGCTGTCGGAGTCCCAGCAGTCGGTGAGCACGGTCTTCGGCCGCAGCGCGCCGGACAAGTTCGCCGGGGTGCGCTGGCGGCCGGCGCCGTCCGGGGCGCCGGTGCTCGACGGCGTGCTGGCCTGGATCGACTGCAGCGTGGCGGCGGTGCACGGAGCGGGGGACCACTACATCGTCGTCGGCCGCGTGGAGACCCTGGGCGAGACGACCGGGGAACGCCCGCTGCTGTTCTACCGCGGTGCCTACGCGGGGCTCGGCCCGACGTCGCAACCACCGCCGCCGGACCTCGACGCCTTCCTCACCGGCCTGCACCCCGACGACTGGATGTAGCCGGCCGCTGCGGAGCGCCGCCGGTTCCATGATCGAGTAGTTTCTCGGGGCGATGGCGGAAGAGATGTACTCGGTGGAGCAGGTGGCTGCCCTGCTCGGACTGCACGAGCGCACGGTGCGCGGCTACATCCGCGCGGGCCGGCTCCAGGCGGTGCGGATCGGCAAGCAGTACCGGATCGCGCGCGCCGCCCTGGAGGCCTTCACCGGGCGGTCGGAGCCCGTCGGCGGCACCTCGGCGGAGGTGTCGAGCATCGTGCAGGTCGACGGCGTGGACCGGAGCGCGGCCGACCGGCTGAGCGCCCTCGCGCTGGGCGCGGTGGGCGGGGACTGCGGGACGTCCCGCTCGCTGCGCGTGCACACCGTCTACGACGAGGTGCGGACCCGGTTGAAGGTCGTGGTGCTCGGCGCTCCCGGCGAGACCGCGAAGCTGCTGCGTCTGCTCGACTCCGTGCTCGAGGGCGGGCTGCACGAAGCGCGGGCCTGAGCCCGGCGCTCCGGGGGCTGGGGTCCCGGAGCGCCCCGGCGTCAGCGCAGGCGTTCGACGATGGTCGCGGTGGCCAGCGCCCCGCCCGCGCACATGGTGATCAGGGCCGTGGTGGCGTCGCGCCGCTCGAGCTCGTGCAGGGCCGTGGTGATCAGCCGGGCGCCGGTGCTGCCGACGGGGTGGCCGAGGGCGATCGCGCCGCCGTTGACGTTGACCCGGTCCATGTCCGGCTCGTGCACCGACGCCCAGGACAGCACCACCGAGGCGAACGCCTCGTTGACCTCGAACAGGTCGATGTCGCCCAGCTTCATCCCGCTGAGCTCCAGCACCCGCTGCGTGGCCTGCACCGGTCCGTCGAGGTGGTAGTAGGGTTCGCCGCCCACCAGGCACTGCGCGACGATGCGGGCGCGCGGGCGCAGGCCGAGCTCGGCCGCGCGGTCGGCGTCGGCCAGCAGCACGGCCGCCGCGCCGTCGGAGACCTGCGAGGACGTGCCCGCGGTGTGCAGGCCGCCCTCCAGCACGGGCCGCAGCCCGGCGAGCGCCTCCATGCTGGTGTCGCGCAGCCCCTCGTCGCGGGTGACGAGCTCGCCGTCGGGCACCCGCACCGGGACGATCTCGCGGTCGAACCGCCCCTCCCGCCAGGCCTGCTTGGCGCGGTCCTGGGAGCGCAACCCGAAGGCGTCGACGTCCTCGCGGGTCAGCTGGCGGCGGGCGGCGATCCGGTCGGCCGCCAGGAACTGGTTCGGCAGGTCGATGTCCCAGCTGTCCGGTCGCGGCGTGCCGACGTCGGTACCGAGGTTGCTGCGCAGCGGGACCCGGCTCATCGCCTCCACGCCGCAGGAGACGCCGACGCGCACCGCGTCGGCGGCGATGAGCCCGGCGATGAGGTGCGTGGCCTGTTGCGCCGAGCCGCACTGGGCGTCGACGGTGGTGCAGCCGACGTGGTGCGGCAGGCCGGAGTGCAGCCACGCGGTGCGCGTGACGTTGTTGGACTGCTCGCCGGCCTGGGTCACGCAGCCACCGATCACCTGGTCGACCTCGGTGGCGTCGAGGCCGGTGCGGTCGAGCAGGCCGCGCTGCACCACGCCGAGGATCTCGGCCGCGTGCAGGCCGGAGAGCCGGCCGCGGCGCTTGCCGATCGGGGTGCGGACCGCGTCCACGATCACCGGGTTGCCCACCTGGTCCTCCCTTCGCACAGCAGTGTCGATCAAAACTAGAACATGTTCCTTTTGTTCGACAAGGTGTTCGCCGCGCGCGAGCGGATGAATTCGCCTCTTGCTCGATCAGGCGCGAGTTACAGGGGTTTACTGGGCGCGAGGAATGTGCTTCTCTCTAGCATAGAACTCGTTTCAGTTCTTGATCGGATTCTCGCGTAGGAGGTAGCCGTGGTCGCACCGCGCATCCCGGAGGGCTTCGACTTCACCGATCCCGACCTGCTCGCCGAGCGGCTACCGCTGGAGGAGTTCGCCGAACTGCGCAGGACCGCGCCGGTGTGGTGGAACGAGCAGCCCAACCGGTGCGGCGGCTTCGACGACGGCGGGTTCTGGGTGGTGAGCAGACACGCCGACGTCAAGGAGGTCTCACGGCGCTCCGACATCTACTCCACCTGGGAGAACACCGCGATCATCCGGTTCAACGACAGCATGACGCGCGACCAGATCGAGATGCAGCGCTTCATCATGCTCAACATGGACCCGCCGCAGCACACCAAGGTGCGGCAGATCGTGCAGCGCGGGTTCACCCCGCGCGCCATCAACAGCCTCAAGGCGGCGCTGCAGGAGCGGGCCGAGCACATCGTCGCCGAGGCCCGCACCAACGGCACCGGGGACTTCGTCACCGACGTGGCCTGCGAGCTGCCGCTGCAGGCGATCGCGGAACTGCTGGGCCTGCCGCAGGAGCACCGCAAGGAGATCTTCGAGTGGTCGAACCAGATGGTCGGCTACGACGACCCCGAGTACGACATCGAACCCACCGCCGCGGCCGCGGAGATGCTCGGCTACTTCAGCACCATGGCCGAGGAACGGCGCACGTGCCCGATGGACGACATCGTCACCAAGCTCGTCCAGGCCGACATCGACGGCAACGCGTTGACCGCCGACGAGTTCGGCTTCTTCGTGATCCTGCTGGCGGTGGCGGGCAACGAGACCACCCGCAACGCCATCACCCACGGCATGCTCGCCTTCCTGGACCACCCGGACCAGTGGGAGCTGTACAAGCGCGAGCGTCCGAGCACCACCGCCGACGAGATCGTCCGCTGGGCGACCCCGGTGGTGGCGTTCCAGCGCACCGCCCTGGCCGACACCGAGATCAGCGGTGTGCCGATCAAGAAGGGCCAGCGCGTGGGGTTGTTCTACAGCTCGGCGAACTTCGACCCGGAGGTCTTCGACGAGCCGGAGCGCTTCGACATCACCCGCGACCCGAACCCGCACGTCGGTTTCGGCGGCACCGGTGCCCACTACTGCCTCGGCGCGAACCTGGCGCGGCTGGAGATCGACCTCATCTTCAACGCGATCGCCGACCACATGCCGGACATCAAGCGGGTCGGCGAACCCCGCCGCCTCCGCTCCGGCTGGCTCAACGGCATCAAGGAGGTCCAGGTCCAGTACGCCTGACCGACACCCCACACCCCAGCGCCGCAGGCGGACTCCACGCCTGCGGCGCTGGGTGGTGCGGGTCGGCTCCCGGCGCGGCGTGGTGGGGAGCGGCGTTGTTCTGGGCTGCGTGGTGGGGACCGGTTCCGGTGCTGCGCGGTGGTGAGCGGCTCCCTTCGGAGTCGCGTAGCCGCCGGGGCGGGGACGCGTGTGGGTGAAGGGTGGAGGGCACCTTCCGCCAACCCGGTCGGCGAGAAGTGCCCTCCACCTCGTGTCGTCACTCGGCGGGGCGGAGGGTGGCCGTGGCGCGGTCGAACTCCCAGAAGGCGCGCATGGAGCGGATGAGACCCGACTCGTCGACGCGGTAGACGAACACCCCTTCGGCGTCCATGACGTTGCCGTCCGGCAGGTACGTCGTGATGCTGCCGACGTTGGCGACCTCGCGGCCGGCCGCGAACGAGTCGTGGATGTGGAACTCGATCCGGGAGGCTTGGGCGATCGCGACGTCCCAGAACGCCGCGATGCCGTCGTGGCCGTGGTGGCCGAACCCCTCCGGGTCGAAGACCGACGGCCCGACCGGGTCCTCCACCACGCCGTCCGGGGTGAACAGCGCCACCCACTCGTCCTTCGCGCCCCGGGTCACCGCGCTCATCGACTTCAGCGCCGCCTCGCGCGCCGGGTGCGGCTCGGTGCTGGCCGACCAGTGCACTCCCTCGACCATCGATTCCCTCCCATCACCGGTGCGTTCGAGCCGTGCCCCGCCAACGTCCAGCCAGTCGCGACCTCGGCCGCGAGGCTCGCCGGTCCTGCCTGGACCTGGCAGGCCGCCCAGGCCTCCGGGCGCCGTCAGGTCCGCCTGGACCTGGCACCCCCGGATGGGGCGCGTCAGACCTTGCTGATGACCTCGTCGGCGAACTTGCGGATCGAGTCCTGCTTGGTGCGCAGGTCGGCGTCGAAGCCGTGGCCGTCGAACAGCCACGGGACCACGATCGCGTCCGTCACGCCGATCTCGGCCTGCTCCCGGTAGCCCGAGGCGCCGAAGCGGTCCACGCACACCGCCTGGACCTCGAACGGCTCGTCCGCGCGGCCGTGGGCGGCGCGCAGCTCGGTGAGGCGGTCGATGGTGGTGCGCAGCTCCTCGAGGGTCATCATCGCCGAGGCCCAGCCGTCGCCGACCCGGGCGGCCCGCCGCAGCGCGGGCTCGGTGTGCCCGCCGATGTAGATCGGCACGGGGTCCTCCGGCGCGGGGCTCATCTGCAGCCGGTCGAAGTCGAAGAACTCGCCGTGGTGCTCGACCATCCCGCCGCCGAGGATCAACCGCAGCACCTCGATGGCCTCGTCCACGCGCGCCCCGCGCCTGGCGTACGGCGCGCCGCACCACTCGAACTCCTCCGGTGCCCAGCCGAGCCCGATGCCGAGCCCGAACCGGCCACCGGTGAGCACCGCGACCGAGCCCACCTGCCGCGCCAGCAGCACCGGGTTGCGCGGACCGAGCTTGAGCACCGAGGTGTAGAAGCGCAGCCGCGAGGTCACCGCGCCCATCGTCGCGGCGGCCACCAGCGGGTCCGCCCACGGCGTCTCGGCGTCCCACATCCGCGAGCCGTCCGGGGTGTAGGGGTAGGCCGCGGAGACCTGCTCGGAGTAGAACAGCGAGTCGGGCAGGGCGATGGCGTCGAAGCCGCACTCCTCCGCGGTGCGGGCCAGCCCGGTGAGCTGGTCCAGCGGGCTCATCGCCACGGACAGCGTGAACTTCATGCTTCCCCCGGTTTCCGGGCGCTGACCACCCACATCGAGAAGTACTGGGACCCACCGCCGTAGGCGTGGCCGAGCGCGGTGCGCGCCCCGTCCACCTGGTGCTCGCCCGCCTTGCCGGTGACCTGCATCGCCGCCTCGGCGAACCGCAGCAGCCCGGAGGCGCCGATCGGGTTGGACGACAGCACGCCGCCCGAGGGGTTCACCGGCAGACGCCCGCCCAGCGCGGTGTCCCCGGACTCGGTGAGCTTCCAGCCCTCGCCCTCGGGGGCGAAGCCGAGGTTCTCCAACCACATCGGCTCGAACCAGGAGAACGGCACGTAGATCTCCGCAGTGTCCACTTCGGACAACGGGTCGGTGATGCCGGCCTCCCGCCACAGCGCGGCCGCGGCGTCCTTGCCGGCCTGCGGGTTGACCTGGTCCCGCCCGGCGAAGGTGGTCGGCTCGGTGCGCATCACGGTGGCGTGGATCCACGCCGCGGAGGAGCCGGCCGAGCTCTCGTCGCCCAGGACCACCGCGCACGCGCCGTCGGAGGACGGGCAGGTCTCGTCGTAGCGGATCGGGTCCCACAGCACCTGCGAGGACAGCACCTTCTCCAGGGTGATGTCGCCCTGCTTGAGGTGGGCGTAGGGGTTCTTCGCGCCGTTGCGGCGGTCCTTGACCGCCACCATCGCGCCGATGTGCTCGGGCGCGCCGGACCGGCGGATGTAGGAGCGCACGTGCGGCGCGAAGTAGCCGCCCGCGCCCGCGCCGACCGGCATGGTGAACGGCGGCAGGATCGACAGCGCCCACATCGCGTTGGACTCGGACTGCTTCTCGAACGCTACCGCCAGCACCCGCCGGTGCACGCCGCCCTGCACCAGGCTCGCCGCCACGTTGGCCGTCGAGCCGCCGACCGATCCGGCGGTGTGCACCCGCAGCATGGGCTTGCCCGTGGCACCCAGCGCGTCCGCCAGGTGCAGCTCGGGCATCATCACGCCCTCGAACAGGTCGGGCGCCTTGCCGACCACGACGGCGTCGATGTCCGGCCAGTCCAGGCCGGAGTCGGCGAGCGCGCGCTCGGCGGCCTCCCGGCACAGCCCGGCGATCGAGACGTCGTGGCGCTTGCTGGTGTGGTGCGTCTGGCCGGTCCCGAGGACCGCCGCCAACCGCTTGCCCATCAGGACCTTCCCTCCATCACGCAGACCAGGTTCTGCTGCAGCGCCGGGCCGCTGGTGGCGTGCGCCAGGACCCGCTCCGCCGCACCGGACATCACGCGGGACGCGGCCTCGCCGATGCGCGCCAGCCCCGCGGCGAACATCGGGTTGCCGCACAACGGGCCGCCCGAGGGGTTGATCTCCACGTCGTCGCCGAGCCCGATCGCGCGCCGCAGCACGATCTCCTGGTGGGTGAACGGCGCGTGCAGCTCGGCGAGCTCGACCCCGTCGGTGCCGGCGGCGCGGGCCGCGGCGGTGGTCGACGGGGAGCGGAGCAGGTCGCGGGCGCCGAGGCTGCCGGACTCGAGCCGGTGCTCCAGGCCGGTGATCCACGCCGGGCGCTCGTGCAGCTCCCGCGCCCGGTCGGCGCCGGCCAGCACGACCACGGCGGCTCCGTCGGTGATGGGAGCGCAGTCGTGCTTGCGCAGCGGGTCGGCGACGTAGGGCTCGGCGAGCAGGTCGGCCACCTCGACCTTCCCGGAGCGCTGCGCGCCGGGCCCGGCGGAGGCGAGGCTGCGGGCGGCGACCGCGGCCATGTCCTCCTCGGTCCACGCGCCGGAGTCCAGCCCGAGCCGGGCCTGCAGCCCGGCGATGCTCACCGAGTCCGGCCACAGCGGAGCGGTGGTGTAGGGGTCGAGCTGCAGCGCCAGGGTCCGGCGCAGGTCGCCGGCCGAGGACTTGCCGAAACCGTAGACCAGCGCGGTGTCGACCTCGCCGGTGCGGATCTTCACCCACGCCTCGTACAGCGCCCACGCGGCGTCCATCTCCACGTGGGACTCGTTGATCGGCGGGAAGGCGCCGATGGCGTCCACCGCCGCGATGAACGAGAACGCGCGGCCCGCCAGGTAGTCCGACGAGCCGGAGCACCAGAACCCGATGTCGGAGGTGCTCAGCCCGGTGCCGGCGAGCACCTCCTGGAAGATCGGGACCAGCATCTCGACCCCGTTGGTGGTGCCGTGGGTGGCGCGCACGTTCGGTGCTTGCGCGAACCCGACGACCGCTACGTCTGCCACGGTGTACTCCTCGGCGTCTCGGATGTCGGAGCGGTCCGGCCGGGTGCCGGTCGTGGGGCCCCGTGCTGCCCCGCGAGGCCGGGCACCGCGACCGCCCTAGAGGTGTTGGGCGTAGGACTCGAACGGCGCATCGGGCTCGCCGGTGGGCCGGAAGTGGTCGATGTTCTGCAGCGTGTAGCCCCACTCCTCGCGGGGCTTCCACTGCGCGCGCACCCGCATGCCCATCCGCACGTCCGCCGCGTCGCAGCCCAGGACCAGGTGCAGGAAGGCGATGTCGGCGCCGTCGAGCAGGACGTAGGCCGAGACGTACGGCGGTGTGATGCGCTGCCCCAGGAACGGCACGTTGACGATGCAGAAGGTGGTGACGGTCCCGGTGTCCGGCAGCTCCACCTCCTCCTCGGTCGGCACGCCGTCGGTGGGGCAGGCCCCGCGCGGTGGGATGTAGACCTTCCCGCACTGCGGGCAGCGCTGCCCGAGCAGCCGCCCCTCGGCGAGACCGCGCAGGTAGCGGCTCTCCTCGGGGGAAGCCGAGTGCTGGTAGTGCAGGTGCACCGGAGCGGTGATCATGGTGACCGGTTCGGGTTCGGCCTCGTCCGGTGCCGCGGGGGTCCCGGTCGCCGGTTCGAAGCAGGCGATGTCGCGGATCCCGCCGCCGCGCTGCTCCGCCCACCGGACCTGCACCCGCATCCCGGTGCGGATGTCCTCGGGCGAGCCGACGTCCACGGCGTGCAGCACCGGCGTGTCCGCGCCGTCGAGGAGCACGAGCGCCCAGGCGAACGGGTGCTGCAGCGGTTGGCCTTCCAGTGGTTCCGGCATCCACGACCAGCTCACCACGGTCCCCTGCGAGCCGACCGGGACGAACTCGTCGAGCGGTGCGGCGGTGTCCGGGTCGTACTCGATCGGCGGCACGTGGACGCGGCCGTCGCTGCCGCGCACGCCGACGATGCGGCGGCGGCTCAGTTCGGTGGCGAACCGGCTGTGCACCGGTCCCAGGGAGCGGGTGTAGTCGAAGCCGACTTCGAGCGGTGCGCTGAGTGGTTCGGAGAGCCCAGTCACGAATTGAAGTGAAACATGTTCTCGATTTTGGGGCAACATCCCGGCAGGATGGGGGCTGGTGGAGACG
Source organism: Saccharopolyspora hordei (assembly GCF_013410345.1). Classification (NCBI taxonomy): domain Bacteria; kingdom Bacillati; phylum Actinomycetota; class Actinomycetes; order Pseudonocardiales; family Pseudonocardiaceae; genus Saccharopolyspora; species Saccharopolyspora hordei. Next base: position 4,467,643 of record NZ_JACCFJ010000001.1, on the reverse strand, counting down.
TCGGGAAGAGGAGGACCGCTGATGAGGATCGGGCTGCAGCTCGGCTACTGGGGGGCCCAGCCGCCGCAGAACGCGGAGGAACTCGTTCTCGAAGCCGAACGGGTCGGGTTTGACTCGGTCTTCGCGGCGGAGTCCTGGGGCTCGGACGCCTTCACCCCGCTGGCCTGGTGGGGGTCGCGGACCGGCCGCGTGCGGCTGGGCACCTCGGTGGCGCAGATCGCCGCGCGGACCCCGGCGTCGTGCGCGATGCACGCGTTGACCCTGGACCACCTCTCCGGCGGTCGCTGCGTGCTCGGTCTCGGCGTGTCCGGCCCGCAGGTGGTGGAGGGCTGGTACGGCGCGCCGTTCGCCAAGCCCCTCGCGCGGACGCGGGAGTACGTCTCCGTGGTCCGCCAGGTGCTGGCCCGCGAGGCGCCGGTGCGCAACGACGGACCGCACTACCGGCTGCCCTACGACGGACCGGGGTCGCTCGGGCTGGGCAAGCCGCTGCGGCCGATCACCCACCCGCTGCGGGCGGACCTGCCGATCTGGCTGGGCGCGGAGGGGCCGCGCAACGTGGCGCAGACGGCCGAGATCGCCGACGGCTGGATCGCGGTGTACTACTCGCCGCGCGTGGCCGGGATGTACGAGGACTGGCTGGCGGAGGGCTTCGCCCGGCCGGGCGCGCGCCGTCGCCGGGAGGACTTCGAGGTGGCCGCCAGCTGCCAGGTGGTGGTGACCGACGACCCGGCCGCCGAGCGGGCGAAGCTCAAGCCGTCGCTCGCGCTCTACATCGGCGGCATGGGAGCGCCGACCATGAACTTCCACGCGGAGCTGTTCCGCCGGATGGACTACGACGCGGTCGTGGACGACGTGCTGCGGCTGTTCGGGGCGGGGCGCCGGCAGGAGGCGGTGGAGGCGGTGCCGGACGAGATGGTCGACGAGATCGCGATCATCGGTGACACCGCGACCGTGCGGGCGAAGGTGGCGGAGTGGGAGAAGTCCGGTGTGGACACCCTGCTCGTCGGGTGCCGCTCGGTGGACCACGTCCGCAGCGTCGCGGCGGCGCTGGAGCTGAGCTGACGTCCTCTGTAGACGGTGTGGGCGCTGCTCGCCTCGGGTGCGGGGTCTTGCCGCTCGACTGTAACACGTTCTACATTCGTGGGATCGTCCCCCGTCACCGTCGACAGGAGTCCCACCGTGTCTGACATCGGGTTGTGGAAGATCGCCGAGCAGGAACCGGACCGGGTGGCCGTGGTCGCCCCCGACGGCAGCTCGGTGAGCTACGCCGAACTCGCCGCGGCGGCCGACCGCTACGGGCGCGGCCTGCAGAGCATGGGGCTCGACGTGGGCGACAGCGTGGTGCTCATGCTGCCCAACGGCCCGGACCTGCTGGCCGCCTACTTCGCCGCCCTGCAGTGCGGTCTGTACGTCGTGACGGTGAACTGGCACCTGGTCGGCGCCGAGGTCGCGTACCTGATCGAGGACAGCGGCGCCAAGGCGTTCATCGCGCACGAGCGCTTCGGCGCGGCGGCCTCCGACGCCGCCGCGCGTTCCGGGCTGCCCGCGTCGGCGCGCTTCGCGGTGGGGGAGGTGCCGGGCTTCCAGCAGCTCTCCCGGCTCGGCGCGCAGGAACCGGCGAAGCGGCCGGACGTGCGCACGATGGGCTCGCCGATGCTCTACACGTCGGGCACCACCGGCCGGCCCAAGGGGGTCCGGCGCCCGCTGACCGGGGCCGACCCCGACGTGGTGCCCGCCGCGGCCACGTGGTTCTTCGGCATCTTCGGGCTCGAGCCCTTCGACGGGCACGTCCACCTGTGCGGCTCACCGCTCTACCACACCGCCGTGCTCAACTTCGTCACGCACTCCATCCAGCTGGGGCACACCGCGGTGCTGATGGACCGGTGGGACCCGGAGGAGATGCTCAGGCTGATCGAGCGGCACCGGGTGACGCACACGCACATGGTGCCCACCCAGTTCCGCCGGCTGCTGGCGCTGCCCGCCGAGGTCCGGCAGCGCTACGACGTGTCGTCGCTGCGCGCGGCGATCCACGGTGCCGCACCGTGCCCGCCGGAGGTCAAGCGGGCGATGCTGGAGTGGTGGGGGCCCGTGGTGATCGAGTACTACGCCGCCACCGAGGGCGGGGGCACCGCGATCAGCGCGGAGGAGTGGTTGCGGAAGCCGGGCTCGGTGGGCAAGCCGTGGCCGGGCTCCACGGTCAAGGTCCTCGGCGACGACGGCGCGGAGCTGCCGCCGGGCGAGGTCGGCACGGTGTACATGCGGATGGGGAGCTCGACCTTCGAGTACCACCGCGACGCCCGCAAGACCGAGCAGTCCCGCGTCGGCGACCTGTTCACCCTCGGCGACGTCGGCTACCTGGACGAGGACGGCTACCTGTACCTGTGCGACCGCAAGAGCGACATGATCATCTCGGGCGGGGTGAACATCTACCCGGCGGAGATCGAGAACGTGCTCTCGGTGCACCCCAAGGTCGGGGACGTGGCGGTGTTCGGCGTCCCGAACGAGGAGTGGGGCGAGGAGGTCAAGGCGGTCGTGCAGCCCGCCGAGGGCGTCGCGCCGGGACCCGAGCTGGCCGAGGAGCTGCTGGCCCACGCCCGCGACCGGCTGGCGAAGTTCAAGACGCCGCGCAGCGTCGACTTCGTTGACGAGCTGCCCCGGGACCCCAACGGCAAGCTCTACAAGCGCAAGCTCCGCGACCCGTACTGGGCCGACCGGGACCGCGCGATCTGACACCGAGCGCGGTGGGAGGGCGCCCCCGCGCGGGAGGCGCCCTCCGCCCGGTCAGCGGGCGCGGAACTGCGGGGTGCGCTTCTCCGCGAACGCCCGCGGTCCTTCCTTGGCGTCCTCGCTGGCGAAGACCTCCATGCCCAGCCGTGCGTCCACTGTGAACGCCTCGTTCTCCGGCATGCCCTCGGTCTCCCGCATCGTGCGCAGGATCGCCTGCACCGCCAGCGGGCCGTTGGCCGCGATCTGCTCGGCCAGTTCGAGGGCCTTGTCGAGTGCCTGCCCGTCCGGGACGACGTGACCGATCAGGCCGATCTCCTTGGCCTCGGCGGCGCGGATGTGCCTGCCGGTCAACAGGATGTCGGCGGCGACGGTGTACGGGACCTGCCGCGGCAGCCGGACCGCCGAGCCGCCGAGCGGGAACAGCCCCCAGCGCGCCTCCGAGACGCCGAACCGGGCGCTCTCGCCCGCGACGCGGATGTCAGTGGCCTGCAGGATCTCGGTGCCGCCTGCGACGGCCGGTCCCTCCACCGCGGCGATCAGCGGCTTGGTCAGCCGGCGTCCCTTGAGCAGCGGTTCGATGACGGACATGTCCATGCCGCGAGCGGTGTCACCGGGGTGCGACCGCGTCATCGCCTTGAGGTCCGCCCCGGCGCAGAACGCACCGCCCGCTCCGGTGAGGACGCACGCGCGGATCCCGTCGTCGCGGTCCACTTCGTCCCAGGCTTCCTTCATGATCTGCAGCATCGGCCCGGACAGCGCGTTGCGCGCCTCGGGCCGGTTCATGGTCACCACGAGCACCGGCCCGCGGCGCTCGACCAGGCAGTGGGGTTGTTCGACGACCTCGGTGCTCGACGTCATGGTCAACCTTCCGCGTGACGGATTCCCCGCTGTGTCAAGGGGAAGAACGGGTCTGGATCGTGCGAGCGAACCCGTTTCTGTCGGGAAAACCCTTTTGGCCCCTTCGGGTTCTTGCTCGCAACGATAACACGTTCTACTTTCATCAGGGTGGCGTACAACATCGCAGATCTCTTCGAGCACGCCGTCGATCTGACGCCGGATCGCATCGCCGTGGTCTGCGGCGAGCGACGGCTCACCTTCGCGCAGCTGGAGTCGCGGGCCAACCAGCTGGCGCACCACTACACCTCTCGCGGACTCGGCCGCGGCTCGCACATCGGGATCTACTCCCGCAACGGGATCGAGGCGCTGGAAGCCATGCTGGCGGCCTACAAGATCCGCGCCGTGCCGGTGAACGTCAACTTCCGCTACGTGCCCGCGGAACTGCGCTACATCTTCGACAACGCCGACCTGGCGGCGCTGGTGCACGAGCGCCGCTTCAGCGACAAGGTCGCCGAGGTCCGCCCGGAATTCCCGGACCTGCGCGAAGTCCTGGTCATCGAGGACGGCACGGACCTCGACCACGACGGGACCGAGTACGAGTCCGCGCTGTTCGGGCAGTCCGGTGCTCGGGACTTCCCGGAGCGCAGCGCGGACGACCTGTACCTGCTCTACACCGGTGGCACCACGGGCATGCCGAAGGGCGTGATGTGGCGGCACGAGGACGTCTGGCGCGTGCTGGGCGGCGGCATCGACTTCATGACCGGGGAAGCGATGCAGGACGAGTGGCAGCAGGCCCGCGCCGGTGCCGAGAGCGGTGGTCTGGTCCGGCTGCCCGCGGCCCCGTTCATCCACGGTGCCGCGCAGTGGGCCAGCTTCGGCAACCTCTTCGCCTGCAGCCCGGTGGTGTTCGTCCCGCAGTTCGACGCGCACGAGGTGTGGCGCGCCATCGAGCGGGAGGGGGTCAACGTGCTGGCGATCACCGGGGACGCGATGGCCCGGCCGCTCATCGAGGCCTACCACGAGGGCGGTTACGACGCGTCCTCGCTCGTGGCGATCTCCAGCAGTGCGGCCCTGTTCTCGCCGTCGGTGCAGCGCCAGTACGTCGAGGCGCTGCCGAACGTCGTCCTCACCGACTCCATCGGCTCGTCCGAGACCGGGTTCAGCGGCATCGGCGTGGTCACCGGCGACGGCGAGCAGTCCGGCGGACCGCGGGTCCAGGCCGACTCCTCGACCACGGTCCTGCGCGACGACGGCACCTTCGCCGAGCCCGGTGAGGTCGGCTGGCTGGCGCGCAGCGGGCACGTGCCGCTGGGCTACTACAAGGACGAGGAGAAGACGCGGAAGGTGTTCGTCGAGATCGACGGCACCCGCTACGTGGTGCCGGGCGACTACGCGCGGATCGAGGACGACGGCACCGTCACCATGCTGGGCCGCGGTTCGGTGTCCATCAACACCGGCGGGGAGAAGGTCTACCCGGAAGAGGTGGAGGCCGCGCTGAAGTCGCACGAGGACGTCTTCGACGCGCTGGTCGTCGGCGTGCCGGACGAGCGGATGGGGCAGCGGGTCGCCGCGGTGGTGCAGCCCCGGCCCGGTGCGCGCCCCGAGCTCGCCGACCTCGACGCGCACGTGCGGCAGTGGATCGCCGGGTACAAGGTGCCGCGCAGCCTGTGGCTGGTCGACCAGATCGCCCGCTCGCCCAGCGGCAAGCCCGACTACCCGTGGGCCCAGCAGCACACCGCGACGCACCCGCCGACCGAGGTGCGCGAGCCCGCGACCGCCCCGGAGCCGCGCTGACGGGCCGCGCGCGGCAGGACCGGCCACGCATCTCGCGGCCGCACTCCCGAGAGGACCGATGAGGAGCCATGCGAAAGACACTGTGCGACACCCTGGGCATCGAGCACCCGATCGTCGGGTTCACCCCGTCCGAGCACGTCGCGGCGGCGATCAGCCGGGCCGGCGGGCTCGGTGTGCTGGGCTGCGTGCGGTTCAACGACCCCGACGAGCTCGACGGGGTGCTGGACTGGATGGACGCCAACACCGACGGCAAGCCCTACGGGGTGGACGTGGTCATGCCGGCGAAGGTCCCCACCGAGGGCGCCGCAGTCGACCTGGAACAGCTCATCCCGCCAGAGCACCGGGAGTTCGTCCGCCGCACCCTCGACGAGCTGGGCGTGCCCGAGCTGCCCGAGGGGGAGCAGAAGCAGGACGGGGTGCTGGGCTGGCTGCACTCGGTCGCCCGCTCGCACGTGGACGTCGCGCTGCGGCACCCGGTGCGGCTGATCGCCAACGCGCTGGGCTCGCCGCCGGTGGACGTCATCGAGCGGGCGCACGGGCACGGTCTCCTGGTGGCCGCCCTGGCCGGCAAGGCCGAGCACGCGGTGCGGCACGTCGACAAGGGGGTCGACATCGTGGTGGCGCAGGGCCACGAGGCCGGTGGGCACACCGGGGAGATCGCCACCATGGTGCTGGTGCCGGAGATCGTCGACGCGGTCGGTGACCGGGTCCCGGTGCTGGCCGCCGGCGGCATCGGCTCCGGGCGGCAGGTCGCGGCCGCGCTCGCGCTCGGCGCCAGCGGTGCGTGGATGGGCTCGTACTGGCTGACCACCACGGAGTACCAGCAGATCCCGGGCAACGCGGCGACGCAGCAGGCGCTGCTGGCGGCGGGCTCCAGCGACACCGTGCGCACCCGGATCTACACCGGCAAACCGGCCCGGCTGCTCAAGACGCGGTGGACCGACGCGTGGTCGGCGCCCGGCGCGCCGGAACCGCTGCCGATGCCGCTGCAGAACGTCCTGGTCAGCGAGGCGCACCAGCGCATCACACGCTCCGCGGACCCGACCGTGGTGTCGATGCCGGTGGGGCAGGTCGTGGGCCGGATGAACAAGGTCCGGCCGGTCGCCGACGTCATGGCCGACCTGCTGGCCGAACTGGACGAGACCATCGTCAAGCTGTCCGACCTGCGCTGACCACCTGGCCCGCAGGCCCCCTGGCGCACCGGCAGGGGGCCCGCGGACCGCTGGTCACGCCCGGTGGCGGACGTACGTGCCGCGGTCGCTGCGGCGGTAGACCGGGTCCTCGGTGCCGAGGGCTTCGGACTGCAGCTGGCGCTTGAGGACCTTGTGCGTCGCCGTCCGGGGCAGGTCGCTCGCGAGGCGGAGGTAGCGTGGCCACTGCTTCGGGCCCAGGTCCGCCTGGGCGGACAGGAAGCCCGCGAACTCCTCGACGGTGAAGGCGCCCGTCGTGACCAACGCCGCCATCACCTGGTCGCCCACCACGGGGTCCGGGACGCCGTAGACGGCGGCTTCGCGGACCTCCGGGTGCCGCTGCAGGACCCGCTCGATCGGCGCGGTCGCCAGGTTCTCGCCGTCCACCCGCAGCCAGTCGGCGGTGCGGCCGGCGAAGTGGCAGAAGCCGTCGGCGTCGAGGTAGGCCAGGTCACCGCTCCAGTACATGCCGTCGCGCATCCGCTCCGCGTCGGCTTCCGGGGCGTTGTAGTACCCGGCGAACCAGCCGGCACCGGCCGTGTTGACCAGCTCGCCGATGGCCTCGTCGGGGTTGAGCAGCGTCCCGTCGGGGGAGAACTCCGCGGTGGCGCACGGCTTCCCGGTCTCGGGGTCGAGCACGGCGACCCCCTCGGGCAGCCGGCCGAGCGCACCCGGCGGTGTGTCCGGGGTGCGGGAGATGGCGATCCCGCCCTCGGTGGAGCCGAACCCGTCGACCACCAGGCAGCCGAACCGCTCGGCGAAGCGCCGCAGGTCCCGCTCGTTGGCCTCGTTGCCGTACACCACGCGCAGCGGGTTGTCGGCGTCGTCCGGCCGCGGTGGGGTGGCCAGCACGTGCGCCAGCGGCTTGCCCACGTAGTTGGCGTAGGTCGCGCCGAAGCGCCGCACGTCGGGCAGGAAGCCGGAGGCGGAGAAGCGCCGGCGCAGCGCGATGGTCGCCCCCGCGGCCAGCCCGACCGCCCACCCCGCCATGAGCGCGTTGGAGTGGAACAGCGGCATCGCCACGTACGTGACGTCCTCGCCGGTGAGCCCGAAGCGCTCGGCCAGCATCCGGCCGGGGAAGGCGATCTTGGCGTGCGTGCAGCGGACCGCCTTCGGGTCACCGCCGGTGCCGGAGGTGAACACCAGCACCAGCAGGTCGTCGGGTCCGGCCGCCACCGGCGCGAGCTCGGCCCCGGCGTGCTCGGCGAGCAGGTCCGACCACGCCGGGGAGTCGACCTCCAGCACCGGCACGTCGAGGTCCAGGTCCGCGAGCAGGTCCGCGTGCGCGGCGTCGGTGAGCACCAGCTGGCAGTCGGTCACCCGCACGTCGCGGGCCAGCGCCGCGCCCCGCCGCGTCGGGTTGAGGCCGACCAGCACCGCGCCGGAGAACGCCGCCCCGCCGAGCAGGAAGGTGAACTCGGGGACGTTGCCGAGCAGCACGCCGACGTGGAACGGGCCCGGGCGGCGCAGCGAGCGCAGCAGCGAGGCGCGCTCCGCGCAGCGCCGCACGACCTCGGCCCACGTCCACGAGCTGTCCTCGAAGCGCAGCCCGCACCGCCCGTCGTCGGCGCGCGCGAGCAGGAGCTCGGTCACGGTGGGCGTCATGTCAACCCGCCAAGGCGTCGCCGAGCCGGCCGAGCTGCGCCTCCGCGCCACCGAGGGTGAACTCGTTGCGCTTGGCCGCGACGAAGTAGCGGTGCAGCGGGTGGTCCAGGTCGATGCCGACCCCACCGTGCACGTGGACCGCGGTGTGCGCGACCCGGTGCCCGGCGTCGGCGGCCCAGAACTTCGCGGTGGCCACCTCCTCCGCGCTGGGCAGCCCCTCGGCCACCCGCCACGCGGCCTGCCACAGCGTCAGCCGCGCCGCTTCCACGTCGATGAAGGCGTCGGCGAGCCGCTGCGCCACGGCCTGGAAGGTGCCGATGGGCCGCCCGAACTGCACCCGCTCGCGGGCGTGGTCGCTGGTCAGCTCCAGGGCGCGGGAGAGGACGCCGACCTGGTGCGCGCACACCCCGACGGTGGTGCGGGTCAGCAGCCAGTCGAGCACCTCCGCCCCGCCGAGCACCCGGTCCTCGCCGACCCGGACGCCGTCGAGGTCCAGCCAGGCCTCGCTGTCGCCGTCGACGACGCGCTGGCGCTGCACGGACAGCCGGTCCCGCTCCACCAGGAACACCCGTGGTCCGTCCGGTGTGGACGCGGGGACCAGGACGAGGTCGGCCACCGCGCCGGCCGGGACGCCCGTCTTGCTGCCGGTGAGTCGCCATTCCCCGTCGTGCTGCTCGGCGCGGCTGGCCGGGACGCGCGGGTCCGGGTTGTGCTCCTCGGTCAGCGCGGCGGTGAGCACCAGCTCGCCCCGGGCGGCGGGCGCGGCCCAGCGGAGCCGCTGCTGGTCGGTGCCGAACCGCGCGATCGCCGACGCGGCGGCGGTGATCGAGCTCAGGTACGGGACGGGCGCGACGGCGCGGCCGAGCTCGATGAGCACGCTGCACTGCTCCAGCAGCCCGAAACCGCCCCCGCCGACGGACTCGGGCAGCGCGGCGGAGAGCACCTCGGCGGCGCTCAGCTGAGTCCACAGTGCACGGTCGAACCGGTCCTCGCCGCGCTCCACCTCGCGCAACCGCTCGTTGGTCACGTGGTCGTCGAGGATCCTGCGGGTGAGGTCGGCCAGGTCGTCCTGCGCCTCGGTCAGGGTGAAGTCCACGGGTTCTCCTCCGAAGTCCGGCCCCTGCCGCAGGCAGGGGAGTGGGGCGTCAGCGCTTGGCCGGGGGCAGGCCCAGTCCGACGGTGGCCACGATGTCGCGCTGCACCTCGTTGGTGCCACCGCCGAAGGTGAGGATCAGCGAGGAGCGGTGCATGCGCTCGATCCGCCCGCGCAGCGCCGCGCCGGGGGAGCCCTGCCGGACGTGGGCCGCGCTGCCGAGGACCTCCATGAGCAGGCGGTAGGCCTCGGTGGCGAACTCGGTGCCGAACACCTTCGTGGCCGACGCCGTCGCGGGCGCGGGTTGCTGCTCGACCGTGGTGGCGATCTTCCAGTTGACCAGCTTGAGGAACTCCGCTCCGGCGTGCACCCGGGCCAGGTGGTGCCGCACCCACTCCTGGTCGATCACCCGGCGCCCGTCGGTCAGCCGGGTCGTGCGAGCCCACTGCACCACCTCGCTCAACGCGGAGCGCAGCGGGGCGGCCGAGGTGAGCGCCACGCGCTCGTGGTTGAGCTGGTTGGTGATCAGCGGCCAGCCCTCGTTCTCCGCGCCCACCAGCGCGGAGGCCGGGACGCGGACGTCCTGGTAGTAGGTCGCGCTGGTGGTCGGTCCGGCGACGGTGCGCACCGGCGTCCAGGAGAAGCCGGGGGAGTCGGTGGGCACGATGAGGATGCTCAAGCCCTTGTGCTTCTTCGCGGTGCGGTCGGTCCGGCAGGCCAGCCACACGTAGTCGGCGTACTGGATGAGGCTGGTCCACATCTTCTGGCCGTTGACCACGTACTCGTCACCGTCGCGGTCGGCGGTGGTGCGCAGCGAGGCCAGGTCGGTGCCGGCCTCCGGCTCGGAGTAGCCGATCGAGAAGTGGATCTCCCCGGCGGCGATCTTCGGCAGGTAGTGCGCCTTCTGCTCCGGGGTGCCGAAGCGCATGATGGTCGGCGCGATGCTGTTGAGCGTCAGGAAGGGCACCGGGGCGCCGGCGATCGCGGCCTCGTCGGTGAAGATCAGCTGGTCGAGCGTGCTGCGGTCCTGCCCGCCGTACTCGGTGGGCCAGCCGAGCGCGAGCCAGCCGTCCTCGCCCATCTGCCGCACCACGTGCCGGTACGCCTCGCCGTCGCCGTAGTCGCCGTGCGCGGTCAGCTCCGCGCGGATCTCGGGCGTCATGAGCTTGTCGAAGTAGCGCCGCAGCTCCTCGCGCAGCTGCTCCTGCTCGGGTGTGTAGGCGATGCGCATGCACCCCTCCTGCGGTCATGAAACATGTTTCACCAACCATAGTCCGGTCGAGCCGCCCTGGTCGAGAAGTCGCTCGTGGGAAGGCTGCGTGCGGTCGCGTACCCGCGTCGGAACTGGTTCTAGGTTTGGCTGGGCGAGCGGATGCGCACCGAATGGAGCAGTGACACTGGCTCGAACGGGTCGTTGAGCAGCCGAGTGGTGGTGCGCATCTGAATCGATGAGAACACGTTCCATGCGCCGTGACGTGCAAATCGTTCGTTGACACGTGGTTTTCACATCGCTCTTGCCTCTGTGAAAGAACACGTTCTAGTGTGTTGCGAGTTACAGTCCCTGACTCTCGGTGAGGTGACCAACCGGTGAAGGCGGCGGTGCTCAAGCAGATCGGTGATGGCGAGCTGGACGTGCGCGAGGACGTCGCCACCACCAAGCCTGGTCCCGACGAGGTGCGCGTGCGCATCCGGGCGGCCGGGGTGTGCCACAGCGACGTGTCCGCGATGAAGGGCGGGCTGCCCGCGCTGGCCCCGGGCGTGATGGGGCACGAGGGCGCCGGTGAGGTGCTGGAGGTCGGCAGCTCGGTCACCGACCTGCAGCCCGGCGACCACGTGGTGCTGTCGTTCGTGCCGCAGTGCGGGCGGTGCGCGTACTGCCTGGGCGGGCAGCCGAACCTGTGCGAGGTGCACACCGTGGCCGCTTTCGTCTCGCCGCGCTTCGAGGTCGCCGGCGAGCCCGCGTTCGGCTTCGGCGGCTGCGGGGCCTTCGCCGAGGAGGTCGTGGTGCCCAGCGTCGGAGCCATCAAGGTCGACCCGGACGTGCCGTTCGAGATCGCCGCGCTGGTCGGGTGCGGGGTGCTCACCGGGGTCGGCGCGGTGCTCAACACCGCGAAGGTCGAACCGGGGTCCACTGTGGTCGTGATCGGCTGCGGTGGCGTGGGCATCTCGGTGATCCAGGGCGCCCGGTTGGCCGGGGCGTCGCGGGTCGTCGCGGTGGACCCGGTGACCGACAAGCACGCGGTGGCGAAGCGGTTCGGTGCCACGCACACGACCACACCGGAGGGCCTGGAGGAGCTGAAGAACGAGGTCACCGGTGGACGGGGCTTCGACTACGCCATCGAGGTGGTCGGCCTGGCGGCCACCATCCGCTCCGCCTACGACGCGGCCCGCCGCGGCGGCAGCGTGGTCGTCGTCGGCGCCGGCGGGCCGGAGCAGGCCGTCGAGCTCAACGCCCAAGAGCTGTTCATCAACGAGAAGAAGATCCTGCCGTCCTTCTACGGCTCGTCCGACCCGCGGCGCGACACCGCCCGGATGCTCGACTTCTGGCGGGCCGGGCAGCTGGACCTGGAGGGCATGATCTCCCGCCGCATCCGGTTGGACGAGATCAACGACGGGCTGGCCGCGCTGCAGGAGCCGGGCGGCGCGATCGTCCGCCAGATCGTCGAGTTCGACTGACGGCGCGCGAGCACGCACGAGCGACAGCGAGGAGTGGTGGTGCGGAACCTGGAGGGCAAGGTCGCGGTCGTCACCGGGGCCGGAGCGGGGCTGGGGCGCGCGGAAGCGCTCGCGCTGGCCCGCGCCGGCGCCGCGGTGGTGGTCAACGACGTCAGCGAGGGCGCTGCGGACGTGGTGGCCGAGATCGAGGCGGACGGCGGCGCGGCGGTCGCGGTGCGGGGGGACGTCTCGGCCGGCGAGACCGCGGAGGAGCTGGTGTCCACCGCGGTGCAGCGGTTCGGCGGGCTGCACGTGGTGGTCAACAACGCCGGGGTGCTGCGGGACCGGATGCTGTTCACGATGTCCGACCAGGAGTGGGACGACGTGGTCCGGGTCCACCTCCGCGGCCACTTCCTGCTGTCCCGCAACGCCGCCGCGTACTGGCGGGACCAGTACAAGCAGACCGGGTCGACCTGGGGCAGCGTGATCAACACCGCCTCGGAGGCGTTCCTGCTCGGCGCGGCGGCGCAGCCGAACTACGCGGCGGCCAAGGGCGGGATCGCCGCGCTCACCGTCTCCACCGCGCGTGCGCTGGCGCGCATGGGCGTGCGCGCGAACGCGATCTGCCCGCGCGCGCGGACGGCGATGACCGCGGAGGTGTTCGGCCCGCCGCCGGAGGACGGCGTCGATCCACTGTCGACGGACCACGTCGCTCCGTTGGTGGTCTACCTGGCCTCGCCCGCCGCGGAGGCGATCAGCGGCCAGGTGTTCGTCGTGCACAGCGGGATGGTCGCACTGATGTCCCCGCCCACCGTCGAGCAGCGGTTCGACACCAGCGGACCACTGTGGACCCAAGAAGAGCTGGACAAGACCGTCGGCAGCTACTTCGCCGACCGCGACCCGGAGCGCGTCTTCGCGGCCGCAGAACTGATGTCCCTCCCCTGAGGAGCGGACCGAGACGACGAGCGACCGCACCGCCGCGGCACCGAGTCCGCGGCGGGACCGGTCCGGCCCTGGTACGCACAACGAGCTGTGCACTCCCCTGGAGGATGCGATGGCGCTGACCGTGCAGCAGCACCGCGACGCTGCTGGGCTCAAGGACGGATTGCTGCTGGTCGACGGCCAGTGGCGGCAGGCCCGAGCGGGCCGCACCTGGACCCACCACCACCCGGCGACCGGCGAGGTGATCGGCAACGTCGCCGTCGCCGGCGCCGAGGACGTCGACGAGGCGGTGCGGGCCGCGCGGCGCGCGTTCGACGAGTCGCCGTGGCCCGGGATGCGGGTGGGGGAGCGGTCCCGGCTGCTGCGCCGGTGCTCCGACCTGCTCCGGGAGAACGCCGACGACCTGCGGGCGCGGCAGGCGCTGGACAACAGCGTCCCGCTGTCGTTCGCCACCGTCTACGCCGGGTCGGTCGAGGTGGCCGCGGACGTCTTCGACCACCACGCCGGGTGGATCGACAAGGCCGGCGGCGAGACCTTCCCGCCGTACCAGGGTGGTGACCACCTCGCGATGACGCTGCGCGAACCGGTCGGCGTGGTGGCCGCGATCCTGCCGTGGAACGCGCCGTTCCTGCTCTTCGCGCAGAAGCTCGCCCCCGCGCTGGCCGCCGGCTGCACGGTGGTGCTCAAGCCCTCCGAGCACGCCACGTTCAGCGTGCTGCGGATGGTGGAGCTGCTGCAGGAGGCCGGGGTGCCGGACGGCGTGGTCAACGTCGTCACCGGGCCCGGCGACCCGACCGGTGAAGCGCTCATCACCCACCCGCTGGTGGACAAGATCAGCTTCACCGGCAGTCGCGCGGTCGGCCGCCGGATCGTGGAGGCCTCGGCGGGCACCATGAAGCGGGTGTCGCTGGAGCTCGGCGGCAAGAGCCCGGCCATCGTGTTCCCCGACGCCGACGTGGGGCTGGCCGGCATGACCACGATGGGCATGGTCACCCTCGGGCTGTCCGGACAGGCGTGCGTGGCGGCCACCCGGGCGCTGGTGCACCGCGACGCCTACGACGAGTTCATCGGCGCGGCCGAGATGATCGCGGGCTCGGTCACCTACGGCGACCCCTTCGACCCCGGTGTCATGTCCTGCCCGCTGATCAACCAGCGCCAGCTGGACCGGGTGCTCGGCTACATCGAGAAGGGGCAGCAGGAGGGCGCCCGGCTGGTCACCGGCGGTGGCAGGTCCGACGGCGAGCTCAGCGCCGGGAACTTCGTGCAGCCGACCATCTTCGCCGACGCGGACAACTCGATGACCATCGCCCAGGAGGAGATCTTCGGCCCGGTGCTGACGGTGGTGCCCTTCGGCGACGAGGACGAGGCGGTGCGGCTGGCCAACGACACCGAGTACGGCCTCGGCGCCGGGGTGTTCACCAAGGACGTGCAGCGGGCGTTCCGGGTGGCCAAGCGGCTGCGCTGCGGGACGGTCGGCATCAACGGGTTCCAGGTGGAGCCGCACCTGCCGTTCGGCGGGTACAAGCAGTCCGGTCTGGGCCGGGAGGGCGGCCGTTCGTCCTTCGAGGCCTACACCGAGCTGAAGACGGTGCTGCTGCCGCTGACCGATGAGTTGATGTGACATGCGGTTGGCGGGCAAGGTCGCGATCATCACGGGTGCGGCGCGCGGGCAGGGCGCGGCCGCCGCGCGGCGGTTCGTCGCCGAGGGCGCGCGGGTGCTGCTGGCCGACGTGGCCGACGAGGCGGGCCAGGCGCTGGCCGACGAGCTCGGCCCGGCCGCCGTCTACCAGCACCTGGACGTCGCCTCCGAGGACGACTGGGTGGACGCGGTGCGCGCGGCGGGAGACCTGGGCCGGGTGCAGGTGCTGGTCAACAACGCCGGGGTGCTGCACTTCTCGGAGCTGGCCGACACCAGCCTGGTCGACTACGAGCGGGTCATCCGGGTCAACCAGATCGGCACCTTCCTGGGCATGCGGGAAGTCGTCCCGGCGATGTCCGACGGAGGCGGGTCCGTCATCAACGTGTCCTCGGTGGAGGGTCTCGGTGGGATGCCGCTCATGGTCGCCTACGCGGCGAGCAAGTTCGCCATCCGCGGCATGACCAAGGTCGCGGCGATGGAGCTGGGCAAGCACGGCATCCGGGTCAACTCGGTGCACCCCGGCGCGGTCGACACGCAGATGATCCCCGACGCGGTGGGCGCTCCGGTGCCGATGGAGCAGATCGGCAAGCGGGTCGCGCTGGGCCGGGTCGGGCAGCCCGAGGAGATCGCGGAGCTGGTGCTGTTCCTGGCCAGCGACGAGAGCTCCTACTGCACCGGCGCGGAGTTCGTCGCCGACGGCGGCGCCACGGCAACGCACTCGCTGGCCTGACCGGCGGCGAGTCGCGGGCGCCTCCCGCCCCGCTCCTCGACGGGAGGCGCCCACCCCGGATCAACGCGGATCGGGAGGGACCAGATGGCGGTGCGCAGCGCTGGGGCCGGCGCGCTCGTCCACGTCGGACGGATGGCGACGCTGGCGTGGGCGGTGCTGCGGGGCATCCCGCGGCGTCCCTTCCAGTTCCGCGAGTTCATCCAGCAGGCCTGGTTCTTCGCCAGCGTGACGATCCTGCCCACCGCGCTGGTCGCGATCCCCTTCGGCGCGGTCATCGCCATGCAGCTCGGGTCGCTGATCCAGCAGATCGGCGCCCAGTCCTTCACCGGCGCCGCGAGCGCGCTGGCCATCCTGCAGCAGGCCAGCCCGCTCATCACCGCGCTGCTGGTCGCTGGCGCGGGCGGGTCGGCGGTGTGCGCGGACATCGGGGCGCGCACCATCCGCGAGGAGATCGACGCCCTGGAGGTGCTGGGCGTCTCGCCGATCCACCGGCTCATCGTGCCGCGTGTGGTCGGCGCGATGCTGGTCTCCCTGCTGCTCAACGGGCTGGTCAGCGTCGTCGGCGTGCTCGGCGGCTACTTCTTCAACGTGGTGCTGCAGGGCGGGACACCTGGCGCCTACCTGGCGAGCTTCAACGCCCTGGCGCAGCTGCCGGACCTGTGGATCAGCGAGCTCAAGGCGCTGGTGTACGGGTTCGTGGCCGGCGTGGTCGCCGCCTACCGGGGCCTCAACCCGGCCGGCGGGCCGAAGGGCGTGGGCGACGCCGTCAACCAGGCCGTGGTGATCACGTTCCTGCTGCTGTTCCTGATCAACCTGCTGCTCACCGGGATCTACCTGCAGCTCGTGCCACCGAAGGGGTTGTGAGCCGATGGCCGTGCTCGAACCGATCACCGCAGCTCCGGCGAGCCGACGCTTCCGGCACGCGCCCGGCAACGCGCTCGCCGGGCTGGGCTGGCAGTTGTCCTTCTACCTGCGCGCTGTGGCCCTCGCCCCGGTCACGTTGCGCAAGTACCCGCGGGAGACCGCTCGGCTGCTGACCGAGGTCGTCTTCGGCAGCGGGGCGCTGGCGGTGATCGGCGGCACGCTCGGCGTGATGATCGGCATGACCGTGGCCACCGGCGCGGTGGTCGGGTTGCAGGGCTACTCCTCGCTGGACCAGCTGGGCACCTCCGCGCTCACCGGGTTCATCGCCGCCTACTTCGACACCCGCGAGGTGGCGCCGCTGGCCGCGGGCCTCGCGCTGTCGGCGACGGTGGGCTGCGGGTTCACCGCGCAGCTCGGCGCGATGCGGATCTCCGACGAGATCGACGCCCTGGAGGTGATGGGCGTGCGGACCGTGCCGTACCTGGTGACCAGCCGGGTGCTGGCCGGGGTGACCGCGGTGGTCCCGCTCTACGTGGTGGGTCTGCTCGGTTCGTACTTCGCCTCGCGGTTCATCACCGTGTCCTTCTACGGCCAGTCCGCGGGCACCTACGACCACTACTTCCACCTGTTCCTGCCGCCGGAGGACGTGCTGTGGTCCTTCGGCAAGGTGATCCTGTTCAGCATCGCGGTGATCCTGACGCACTGCTACTTCGGCTACACCGCGCACGGTGGGCCGGCCGGGGTCGGGGTCGCCGTGGGCCGGGCGGTGCGCACGTCGATCGTGCTCATCACGGTGCTGGACTTCTTCCTCAGCCTGGCCATCTGGGGTTCCACCACGACCGTGCGGATCTCCGGATGAGGGCCGGGGAGGGCAGGCGCCGCTACCAGGCGCTCGGGATGGCGTTCCTGGTGCTGGCCGGGTTGTTCTTCGCGGGCACCATCGCGATGTACCGCAAGGCGTTCACCCCGGTCGTGACGGTGAGCCTGGAGACCGACCGGATCGGCAACCAGATGCGGGTCGGCGCCGACGTGAAGGCGCGCGGCGTGGTGGTCGGCGAGGTCCGCGCGGTGCGGACCGTCGGCGACCGCGCGGTGCTGGAACTGGGGCTGCGGCCCGAGCACGCGGAGATGATTGCGGCCACCGCGTCGGCGCGGTTGCTGCCGAAGACGCTCTTCGGCGAACGCTACGTCGCCCTGCAGGTCCCGCCGACCGCCGGGACGCGCGCGCTCGAGGCGGGCGACGTGATCCCGCAGGACCGCAGCAGTTCCGCCATCGAGATCGAGCAGGTGCTCGAGGACCTGCTGCCCGTCCTGCAGGCGGTGCAGCCGGAGAAGCTGTCCACGACGCTGACCGCGGTCTCGCAGGCGCTCGACGGCCGCGGCGAGCAGCTGGGCGACACGCTGGTGCAGCTCGACAGCTACCTGGAGCGGTTGAACCCGTCGCTGCCGAAGCTGGAGTCGGTCGTCGCGCGCATCGACGAGGTGGCCGACACCTACGGCGACGCCGCGCCGGACCTGGTGCAGGCGCTGGGCGACCTGACCACCACCAGCCGGACGATCGCCGAGCAGCGCACCCAGCTGCAGACCATGATCAGCAGCACCACCGGCAGCGCCGAGCGGCTGGACCGGTTCCTCTCGCTCAACAAGGACAACCTCATCCAGCTCACCAGCACGTCGCGGTCCACGTTGGAGCTGCTGGCCGAGTACTCCCCGGAGTACCCGTGCATGCTCAAGCAGTTCGCCGACTCCATCCCCAACGGTGAGTTCTCGTTCGGCAAGGGCACCGAGCACCCCAACATCGCGAAGTTCACCATCGAGATCACCGGCAGCCGCGGCAAGTACGTGCCTGGCAAGGACGACCCGGAGTACCTCGACCAGCGCGGCCCGCGCTGCTACCCGTGGGTCGAACCGCCGGACACCTTCCCGCAGTACCCGCCGGGTGGACCGGTGCAGGACGGCTCGACGTTCCCGGAACCGCCGCTGGACCGCGACGAGGTGTTCCCGTGGGCCGATCCCGCGCCGACCACGGCGCAGTCGGTGGTGAACTCGCCCGCCGAGCAGGACCTGCTCTCGACGCTGCTGGCGCCGCAGCTCGGCGTCGCCCGCCAGGACGTCCCGGAGTGGAGCGGGCTGCTGGTCGGGCCGGTCTACCGCGGAGCCGAGGTGGAGGTGAGATGAGGTCGATCACGGCACCGCTGCTCAAGCTCTCCCTGTTCGCGCTGATCACGGTGGTGCTGACCGGGGTGCTGGCGATGACCATCGCCGCGTCCACGTCCAGCGCGTCCCACCGCTACACCGCGCGGTTCGTCGACGCCTCCGGGCTCGACGTCGGCGACGACGTGCGGATCGCCGGGGTCAAGGTCGGGCGGGTCACCGACCTGGAGCTGGTCGACGGCGATCAGGCGCTGGTCGGCTTCGACGTCGACTCCCACCGGCGGCTGCCCGCGGACGTCTCGGCCACGGTGAAGTACCGCAACCTCGCCGGGCAGCGGTACCTGTCGCTGGACGCCGCGCTCGAGGGAGGCGAGGACGTGCTCCCGCCGGGCGGGGAGATCCCGGTGGAGCGCACCCACCCGTCGCTGAACCTCACCGTGCTGTTCAACGGCTTCAAACCGCTGTTCCAAGCGCTCTCGCCGCAGGACGTCAACCAGCTGTCCGCCGAGATCGTCCAGGTGCTGCAGGGCGAAGCGGGCACAGTGGACAGCCTCCTCGCGCACACCGCGTCACTGACGAGCACCATCGCCCGCAAGGACGAGGTGATCGGCCAGGTGATCGACAACCTGAACACCACGATCAGCGCGGTGAACGCGCGTGGCCCGGAGCTGGGCGAGCTGATCGGCTCGTTGCAGCAGCTGACGACCGGGCTGGCCGAGCAGCGCGAACCGGTGGGCGAGGCCATCGCCGCGCTGGACGAGCTGGCCGCCACCACCGGCGGTCTGGTCGACGAGGCCCGGGAACCGCTGCGGCGCGACATCGTCGAGCTCGACCGGCTCACCAGCGTGCTCAACGCCGAGATGCCGAAGCTCGAGCACGACCTGCAGACCGTCCCGGACCGGTTGGGCGCGCTGACCCGGACGGTGAGCTACGGCAGCTGGTTCAACTTCTACCTGTGCCGGTTGTCGGGCACCGTCGGCATCGCCGAGCTCGACGTCAAGGTCCCGATCCTGCCCGTCCCCGCGACCGAGATGCCAGAGAGGTGCAAGCCGTGAAACCCCTCAAGGAGCGCGACCAGGCGGTCGTCGGCGTGGTGACGATCGTGCTGCTGGTGTGCGCGACGGCGGCCGCGTTCTTCGCCAAGGACCTCCCGGTGCTCGGCGGACGCACCTACCAGGCCTACTTCACCGAGTCGGCCGGGCTCTCCGCGGGCGACGACGTGCGCATCGCCGGCATCCGCAGCGGCGAGGTCACCGACGTCGCGCTGGAGGGCGACCGGGTGCTGGTGTCGTTCCGCGTCGACGACGCGGACGTCGGCGACCGCAGCCGGGCCGGCATCGAGATCAAGACGCTGCTCGGCGAGAAGTTCCTGGCGCTGCACCCGGACGGCGAGCAGGAGCTGTCCGAGCCCATCCCGGTGGAGCGCACGACCACGCCGTTCGACATCCCCGACGCGCTGACCGAGCTCACCCGCACCACCGACCAGATCGACACCCAGCAGCTCGGGCAGAGCTTCGCGGTGCTCGCCGACACGCTCCGCGGCGCACCCGCGCACTTCGGCGAGGCGGTGGACGGGCTCGCCGCGTTGTCGCAGACCATCGCCTCGCGCGACCAGCAGCTCGCCGAGCTGCTCCGCAGCACCAGCGGGGTCACCGAGATCGCCGCCGACCGCGACCAGCAGGTGCAGCGGTTGGTCTCCGACGGCAACGCGCTGCTGACCGAGCTGCAGCAGCGCCGCGAGGCGATCTCGTCGCTGCTGCGGGGCACCCAGCGGCTCTCCGACGAGCTGCGCGGCCTGGTGGCCGACAACCAGGCGCAGCTGCAGCCGACGCTGGACCAGCTCAACCAGCTCACCGAGATGCTGCAGCGCAACCAGGACGACGTCGGGCGGACCATCGCCGCGATGGCGCCGTACGTGCGCGGGTTCAACAACACCGTGGGCAACGGCCGGTGGTTCGAGGGCTACATCTGCGGGCTGCTGCCGCCGGTGGTCAACGCCGGCCCGCTGCAGACCAACCCCACGTCCTGCGAGCTGCCGGTGCCGAGCCGACCCGTCGGAGGTGACTGATGCGCAAGCTGGTCGGGATCGGGTGCGCGCTGGTGCTGGTGGCCGCCGCGGGCCTGTGGTGGGTGTTCAGCGACCCGGGCAAGCCGCTCACCGCGTTCTTCGACAAGGCGGTCGGCCTCTACGCGGGCTCCAGCGTGCGGGTGCTGGGCGTCGAGGTGGGCCGCATCGACGCGGTGGTGCCGCAGGGCGAGGTGGTCCGGGTGGACATGCACCTCGACGACGACGTGCCGGTGCCCGCGGACGTCAAGGCCGTGGTGGTGGCGCCCAGCCTGGTCAGCGACCGCTACGTGCAGCTGACCCCGGCCTACTCCGGTGGACCGGAGCTCGAAGCCGGTGCGGTGCTGGGGGAGGACCGCACGGCGACCCCGGCGGAGCTGGACGACCTCTACCGCAGCGCCAAGGCGCTCGCCGAGGCGCTCGGGCCGGACGGCGCCAACCGCGAGGGCGCGGTGACGGACCTGCTCGGCACCTCCGCCGACGTGCTGGAGGGCAACGGGGCGGACCTCAACGCCACGGTCCAGCGGCTCGGGGAGCTCGCCGGAACGCTCCAGGAGAACCAGGGCGACCTCTTCTCCACCGTGGACAACCTCAACCGGTTCACCGCCGCGCTGGCCGCCAGCGACGAGCAGATCCGCCAGTTCCACGGCCGGCTCGCCGACGTCACCGGGTTCCTGGCCGAGGACCAGGACGAGATGGGCGCGGCGCTGTCGTCGCTGTCGGCGGCGCTGGGCGACGTGACGACCTTCATCCGGGACAACCGGGAGCAGATCGCCTCCAACGTCGAGAACCTGACCGGGGTGACGCAGGCGCTGGTGGACGAGCGGGAGGCCTTGGCGGAGGTGCTGGACGTGGCCCCGCTGGGGGCGACGAACTTCATCAACGCCTACGACGCGGCCTCCGGCAGCGTCAGCGTGCGCGGCCACTTCAACGAGCTCACCCAGTCGCCGATCCTCATGATCTGCAAGCTGGTGCAGAACACCACGCCCGAGCCGCTGCCCGGGGAGATCAAGAAGGCGTGCGACGAACTGGCGCCGCTGCTCGACGACGCCCTGCAGCTGCCGTCGGTCGGCGAGGCCCTGCACCACGTCCAGCAGGGGGAGCTGCCGCCGCTGCCGCTGGTCGGCCAGGTGCCCGGGGGTGGCAACCCGTGAGGCGGTGCGCACTGCTGCTGTCCCTGCTGCTGGTGGCCGGCTGTTCGACGGGCGGCTTCAGCGGGCTCTACAACGCGCCGCTGCCCGGCGGCGCCGAGCTGGGCGACCACCCGTACGAGGTGAGCGCGCACTTCGCCGACGTGCTGGACCTGGTGCCGCAGTCCCACGTGAAGGTCAACGACGTGCCGGTCGGCCGGGTGGAGCGCATCGAGCTCAGCCTGGACAACACCACGGCGCAGGTGTTCATGTCGGTCAACGGTGACGTCCGGCTGCCCGCCAACGCCGTGGCCCGGTTGCGCCAGGCGAGCCTGCTGGGGGAGAAGTTCGTCGAACTCGCCGAGCCCCCGGACCCGGCGCCGGGCGAGCTCACCGACGGCGCGGTGATCCCGCTCGAGCGCACCAACCGCAACCCCCAGGTCGAAGAGGTGCTCGGTGCGCTGTCGATGCTGCTCAACGGCGGTGGGGTGACGCAGCTGCAGGACATCGTGCGCGAGCTCAACAGCGCCTTCGCCGGCAACGAGGAGCAGATCCGGTCCCTGCTGGCGAACCTGGACGAAGCGGTGTCCAGGTTGGACGGTCAGAAGGAGGAGATCACCCGGGCCATCGACGCGCTCGACCGGCTGTCGGCGACGCTGCGCGACCAGACCGGCACGATCGCGACCGCGCTCGACGACATCGGGCCGGGGTTGCGGGTGCTCAACGAGCAGCGCGACCAGCTGGTGACGATGCTGGAGTCGCTGGACCGGCTCTCCGGTGTCGCGGTCGACACCGTCCACCGCAGCAAGGACGACATGCTCGCCGACCTGCACGCGCTCGCGCCCACGCTGCAGCGGCTCGCCGACACCGGCGACGCGCTGCCGGACGCCATCGGCTTCCTGATGACCTACCCGTTCCCGGAGTACGCGATGAACGCGCTCAAGGGCGACTTCGTCAACGCCGACGTCCGCGTCGAGATCGACCTCGGCAGCATCCTCGAGAACCTGACGCGCTCCTCCGGGCCGCTGCTCCCGCTGCCCGGGCTCACCGACGCCGGCCAGTCGGGCCTGCGGCTGCCGCCCCCGGTCCCGCCGCTGCCGCCGCTGCCGCTGCCCGGCCCACCCCAGCAGGGAGGCGATTGATGTTCAGCCGCAAGACCAAGGTCCACCTGGCGCTGATCCTCGTCCTCGCCGTGGTCGGCATCGGCTACACCGGTGGCGAGTACGCCGGGCTGGGCCGGCTGTTCGGCGGCGACGGCTTCCCGGTGACGGTGCGGCTGGCGGAGTCCGGCGGGCTGTTCACCAACTCCGAGGTCACCTACCGCGGCGTCTCGGTCGGCCGGGTCACCGGGATGCGGCTGACCGAGGAGGGCATCGACGTGGAGGTGCACATCGACGACTCCGCACCGCCGATCCCCGCCGACACCCGGGCGGTGGTGGCCAACCGGTCCGCGGTCGGCGAGCAGTACCTGGACCTGCGGCCGCAGCGCGCCGACGGCCCGCGCCTGGAGGCGGGCAGCGTCATCGAGCAGGACCGCACCGAGCTGCCGCTGCCGCCGGAATCGCTGCTGGTGGACCTGGACCGGTTGGTCGGCAGCGTCCCGACCGACGACCTGCGCACGGTCGTCGACGAGGTCGGCACCGCCTTCACCGGCACCGGCACGCACCTGCAACGCGTGCTGGACGCCACCAGCTCGGTCGTCGCAGCCGCCGACCAGCACCTCCCGCAGACCACGGACCTGCTCACCCACGCCGACGTCGTGCTGCGCACCCAGCAGGAGCAGACCGAGGAGATCCGGTCCTTCAGCAGCGGGCTGCGGCAGATCACCGGGCGGCTCGCGGCGTCCGACCCCGACCTCCGCGGGATCGTCGAGCGCGCTCCGGAGGCCACGCACGAGGTCGACGCGCTGCTCGCGAGCGCGGCCACCGACTTCGGCGTGGTGGCGGCGAACATGCTCACCACGATGAAGCTCACCGAGGTGCGCACGGCGGGCGTGGAGCAGCTGCTGGTGGCGTTGCCGGTGGTCTCGTCCTTCACGCACACCCTGTCACCGGACGGGACCGGGCACCTCGGCCTGACGCTGAACTTCTTCAACCCGATGGCCTGCACCCGCGGCTACGAGGACACCCCGCGCCGGCCGGGCAGCGAGACGTCTCCCGGCCCGGTCAACGAGAACATCCACTGCGCGGAGCCGAAGGGCAGCGTGATCAACGTCCGCGGCTCGCAGAACGCCCCGCGCCAGCCGGTGCCGGACCCGGTGCCCCCGCCGCTGCCGTTCACCCCGTGACCGCGGGTCGCCGTCCGAAGTGGACCGTCTTCGCGGTGAGCAGGAACAGGTCCGGGCGGCGGTCGAGCCCCAGCGGGTCGGCCGGGTCCAGCAGCCGGTCCAGGGTCGCGAGGTCCTCGGCGTCCAGGTGGTCCCGCAGGCCGTGCCGGAACCGCTCGACCGTGCCCCGCACCCACCGCCGGGTGCGGTCGTCCAGCGGAGCCGGGCGGTCGACCAGGAACGTCCGGCTCCACACCCGCTCCAGCCCGGCCGCGCGCAGCAGGTCCGCCCAGGACTCCGGGACGGGCAGTGCGGTGCGCTCGCGGTGGGACCGCTCGGACGCCGCCGCGTCGAGGCGGGCCTGCAGGCCGGGGCGGCCGAACCCGACGTCGTGCGGCAGCCAGCGGGTCGGCAGCCCGCCCTCCACGACGGCCAGCGCGCCGCCCGGCCGGAGCAGGCGCACCAGCCGGTGCAGCGCGTCCCGCGGGTCGCCGACGTGGTGCAGGACCTGCGCCGCCCAGACCAGGTCCGCGGGCTCCAGGTCGGCCAGCCCCGCCGGGAACTCGGCGACCCGGGTGTGCAGCCGGACGCCGAGCCGCTGCGCCCGCTGCTCGGCGCGGTGCAGCAGCTCCGGTGACCCGTCGACGGCGATCACCTCCGCCTCGGGGAAGGCATCGGCCAGCAGGCAGGCGGCCACTCCGGGGCCGCTGCCGACGTCCACCACCCGCCGCGGCTCCAGTCCCGCCAACTCGGCCAGCGCCTGCCGCACGGAGGGCTGGTGCGCTTCGCCCTCGAGTTCGAGCACCTCGGCCATCGCGGCCCAGTCGTGATCGGTCATGCACCCTCCTGTCCGTCCTGGGCACCACGGTGCGCGCGACTTCGCCGAGTTGACAAACCGCTTTGCCGGTTCTGCAATACGACCGTGGATGACGTGCTCGCCGCGGTCGGACCGCGCCTCCGGAGCATCCGCCGGCAGCGCGGGTGCACCCTGGCCGCGCTGTCGGAGAAGACCGGGATCTCGGTCAGCACGCTGTCGCGCCTGGAGTCGGGTCGGCGCAAGCCGAGCCTGGAGCTGCTGCTGCCGATCGCCCACGCCCACCAGGTGCCGCTGGACGAGCTGGTCGGCGCGCCACCGGTCGGCGACCCGCGGGTGCGGATGAAGCCGTACCAGCTGGGCGAGGCCACCACGGTGGTGCCGCTGACCCAGCAGCCGGGCGGCCTGCAGGCGTTCAAGATGATCATCGGGGTGCAGCGCTGCGAACCCGACCCGCGCACCCACGAGGGCTACGAGTGGCTGTACGTGCTCAGCGGGCGGCTGCGGCTGGTGCTCGCCGAGCACGACGTGGTGCTCAAGGTGGGGGAGGCCGCCGAGTTCGACACCCGTCTCCCGCACTGGTTCGGCAGCACGGGCGAGGCCCCGGTGGAGGTGCTGAGCCTCTTCGGTCCGCAGGGCGAGCGCATGCACGTCCGGGCGAAGCCGCGCTCCGCGTGAGCCGCTGACAGCCCTCCCACCTGCGCGGTTTGCCCAGGTGGCCGCGGTGGTGAGCCCTTCCCATACTGGGGGTGTCGGCCTCGCAGGACTCGACGCGGGCGAGTCGGAGAGGAGTCTGGGATGGGGCGCGCGGTTGGTATCGACCTGGGAACGACGAACTCCGTCGTGGCCGTCCTGGAGGGCGGCGAACCGACGGTGATCGCCAACTCCGAGGGCTCGCGCACCACGCCTTCGGTGGTGGCGTTCTCCAAGAACGGTGACCTGCTCGTCGGTCAGCCCGCGAAGAACCAGGCGGTCACCAACGTGGACCGCACCATCCGGTCGGTCAAGCGGCACATGGGCACCGACTGGACGGTCGAGATCGATGACAAGACCTACACCCCGCAGGAGATCAGCGCCCGCGTGCTCATGAAGCTCAAGCGGGACGCCGAGTCCTACCTCGGTGAGGAGGTCACCGACGCGGTCATCACCGTCCCGGCCTACTTCGACGACGCGCAGCGGCAGACCACGAAGGAGGCCGGCCAGATCGCCGGCCTGAACGTGCTGCGGATCATCAACGAGCCGACCGCGGCGGCGCTGGCCTACGGCCTGGAGAAGGGCGAGAAGGAGCAGACCATCCTGGTCTTCGACCTCGGGGGCGGCACCTTCGACGTGTCCCTGCTCGACGTCGGTGAGGGCCTGGTCGAGGTCAAGGCCACCTCGGGTGACACGCACCTGGGCGGGGACGACTGGGACCAGCGCATCGTCGAGTGGCTGGTGGACCGGTTCAAGGCCTCGCACGGCATCGACCTGACCAAGGACCGGATGGCCATGCAGCGGATCAAGGAAGCCGCGGAGAAGGCCAAGATCGAGCTGTCCAGCTCCTCGCAGACCAGCATCAACCTGCCGTACATCACGGTGGACGCGGACAAGAACCCGCTGTTCCTGGACGAGACGCTCTCTCGCGCCGAGTTCGAGCGGATCACCTCCGACCTGCTGGAGCGCTGCCGCAAGCCGTTCGCCAACGCGGTCCGGGACGCCGGGATCAAGGTGGGTGACATCAACCACGTGGTGCTGGTCGGCGGCGCGACGCGGATGCCCGCGGTGACCGGGCTGGTGCGCGAGCTCACCGACGGCAAGGAGCCGAACAAGGGTGTGAACCCGGACGAGGTCGTCGCGGTCGGCGCCGCCCTGCAGGCCGGTGTGCTCCGCGGTGAGGTCAAGGACGTCCTGCTGCTGGACGTCACCCCGCTGTCGTTGGGCATCGAGACCAAGGGCGGCATCATGACCAAGCTGATCGAGCGCAACACCACGATCCCGACCAAGCGCTCGGAGACCTTCACCACCGCCGAGGACAACCAGCCGTCGGTGCAGATCCAGGTCTTCCAGGGCGAGCGCGAGATCGCCGCGCACAACAAGAAGCTCGGCAGCTTCGAGCTCACCGGCATCCCGCCGGCCCCGCGCGGCGTGCCGCAGATCGAGGTCACCTTCGACATCGACGCCAACGGCATCGTGCACGTCTCGGCGAAGGACCTCGGCACCGGCCGCGAGCAGTCCATCAAGATCAGCGGTGGGTCGGCGCTGCCGAAGGACGACATCGAGCGGATGGTCAAGGACGCCGAGGCGCACGCCGAGGAGGACCGGAAGCGCCGCGAGGAGGCGGAGACCCGCAACCACGCCGAAACCCTGGTGTACCAGACGGAGAAGGTGCTCACCGACAACGCGGACAAGGTCCCGGCGGACACCCGCGACCAGGTGCAGGACGCGATCAAGGAGGTCAACGAGGCCCTCAAGGGCGACGACGTGGACCGCATCCGCTCGGCGGTGGAACGCCTCTCGACCGCCTCGCAGAGCATCGGCCAGGCGATGTACGGGCAGCAGCACCAACAACCGCAGGACGCCGGGACGACGGGCCAGAGCACCACCGCGGACGACGACGTCGTCGACGCCGAGATCGTCGACGAAGACGACAAGAAGGAGTGAGCGGCGGGCGGCGGAGGAGCCGACGTCCCGAGGCCGATCGCACCTGGCGTGCGAGACCTTGATCATCGGTCGGTTAGCCTGCTGTCGTGCTCCTCCTCGCCATCTCCGCTGCGCTGTTCCTCCTCTTCGTCATCAGCTTCGTCCGGGATCGCCGTCGGGTGCGCAACGGCGTGTACCTGTTCTTCTGCTTGATGTTCCTGATCGCCGGAGGGCTGATCTCGCTGGCCGGGGTCTCCGAGTGGGCCGCGGCACTGCTCTTCATGTGCATGGTGCTGCTGGTGCCGGTCACCGTGCTGGTGCTCGCCGTGTTCCTCATCGCCAACGGGATCACCATGCTGCGCCGCGAGGGCAGGCGCGTGGCCAACCTGCTGTCGCTGGCCGCCGGGCTCGGGATCGTGGCGTGGGTCGTGGTGACCTCCGTCGCCGGTCTCATCCAGTGGGAGCCGCTGGTGGCCCTCGTGGAGGCGATCGGGAACGTGCTGTTCTACGTGTCGTTCGTCTTCGTGTGCTTCCTGCTCTACTCGTTCGTCTACGGGAAGTTCCCGCACCGGACCGAGGTCGACTTCATCGTGGTGCTCGGGTCGGGCTTGCTCGGCTCCCGGGTCCCGCCGCTGCTGGCCAGCCGCCTCGACCGCGGGCTCGAGGTGTTCGAGGCCCAGCGCGCGAAGGGACGGCAGCCGGTGCTGGTGACCTCCGGCGGGCAGGGGCCGGGTGAGGACCTGCCCGAGGCGCGGGCCATGGCGGACTACCTCATCGACAAGGGCGTTCCCGCGGACCAGGTCCTGGTGGAGGACCAGTCGCGCACCACCGAGCAGAACCTGCGGTTCAGCAAGGCGCTCATGGCCCAGCGCAAGCCCGACTTCCGGTGCGTGGTGGTCACCAACAACTTCCACGTGATGCGGGCCGCGCGCATCGCCCGCGCCGAGAAGGTCAACGGCCAGGTGATCGGTTCGCCCACCGCCCGCTACTACTGGCCGAGCGCGACGATCCGCGAGTTCGTGGCGATCTTCCTGTCGCACAAGGTGATCAACGGCGGCATCTGCGTGCTGCTGTTCCTCGGCGGCCTGTTGTCCGCGCTCTGACGTCCGGGAGGCGAGCGCGCCCGGTAAGATCACCCAGTTCGTTCCTGGGGGCGCCGACGTCGCCGCCCTCTGCGCTGATCTGTCCTTGACCGATGGGGGAGTTGTGAGCACCCGGATAGTCCCGGCTGTGGTGGCGATCGCTGTGGGCAGCGTCCTGGCGGTCGCGCTGTTCGTGCCGTACGTCGCGAGGCAGTACCGCAGACGCGGGGAACTCGGCATCGGCAACGCCGTGCTGGCCGTCTCCGGGCTGGTCTACAGCCTCGCGCTCGTCGCCTACGTGCTGCTCCCGCTCCCGCAGGTCGGCCCGGACTTCTGCGCGGTCCACGGCACGAGTGGTCCACAGTGGACGCCGTTCGGGTTCCTCGCCGACATGCGCGAGGAGGCGGTCGGCACCGGGATCGCCGCCACGTTGCGCAACCCGGCGCTGACCCAGGTCCTGCTCAACGTGGGCTTGTTCGTGCCGCTGGGCATGTTCGTCCGGTACATGTTCCGGCGCGGCGTCCTGGCCACCACGGCCATCGGCGTGGGCGTCTCGCTGCTGATCGAGACCACGCAGGGCACCGGGATCTGGTTCCTCTACCCGTGCGCCTACCGGTTGTTCGACGTCGACGACCTGATCGCCAACGGGGCGGGTGCGCTGCTGGGTGCGCTCGCGGCGCCGGTGCTGCGCGCCGTGCCGGGGCAGCGCCTGGACGCCGACCCGGGGCAACCGCGGCCGGTCACCAGGGCGCGGCGGCTGCTGGCGGCGGTCTGCGACCTGCTGTCCCACCAGCTCACGGGTGCTCTCGTCGCCGCCTTCGCCAACGTGTGCCTGCTCGCCGCGCACGGCGAGCTGGTCAGCGGCACCCGGGGGCCCGCCGAACTGCCCGGCTACGCCGCGGTCAACGCGGTGGCGCCCTTCGTGTCGTGGTTCCTGCTGGCGGTCGTCGTCCCGCTGGTGGGACAGGCCCCCAGCCTCGGCCAGCGCGTGGTGCTGCTGCGGGCGACGACGAGTGACGGGCAGGTGCCAGGGCCGGGCCAGCGGTTGCTGCGCAGCCTGTTCGGTGTCGGCGGTTACGTGCTCCTGTCCCAGCTGGGCTCGATGGAGACCGTCCTGCCCGCGTTGGGCCTGCTGTCGGTGTTCTCGTTCTTCTTCGGCCTGACCTCGCTGGTCGTGCTGCTCACCACGGCCGGGCGGCGCGGTCTCTCCTACGCGCTGACCGGGCTGCGGATGGTCGACTCCCGCGTGGTGGACCGGGCGGCGGTGCTCAGCTGACCCCGCGCGGCGAGGCGGGCAGGGTCGCCGCGACCTCGAACCCGCCGTCGGGCAGCGGACCGGAGCTGATCTCGCCGCCGGCCAACTGCACCCGCTCGGACAGACCGATCAGGCCCTGCCCGCCGCTGGGCAGGCTGCGCCGGAAACCCGCCGCCGGACGGCCGTTGCGGATGGTGACGGCGAGCTGCTCCGCCCCGTAGTCCACCGCGACGGTGGCCCGCGCGCCGCCGGCGTGCTTGTGGACGTTGGTCAGGGCCTCCTGCACCACGCGGTAGGCCGCGCGCTCCACCTGGTCGCCCAGGTCGCGGCGGTCGCCGGTGACGGTCAACTCGACGTCCAGCCCGGCGTCGCGGGAGGACGACACGAGCGACTCGAGGTCCTTGAGCTTCGGTCGCGGCGGTTCCGGGGTGTCGTCGCCGGGGTTGGCGCGCAGCACCCCGATCATCTGCCGCAGCTCGTCCAGCGCGCCCCGCCCCACCTGCTGGATGGTCGCCGCCGCGCTGGCCGCCTTCTCCGGGTCGGTCCTGGCGACCACCTCCAGCGCACCGGCGTGCACCACGACCAGACTCACCTGGTGCGCAACGGAATCGTGCATCTCGCGGGCGATGCGGGCGCGTTCCTCGCTGCGCGTGCGCTCCGCGATCAGGGCCCGTTCGCGCTCGGCGCGCTCGGCCCGCTCCACCCAGTGCACCAGCATCGCGCGGCGCCCCGCCATGTAGCGGCCGACGAAGACGGGGAAGAGCAGCGTGCACACCCACACCACGACGCCCGGGTGGAGGTCGAGGGTCAGTCCGTCGCTTCCCGTCTGCTGCCAGACGAAGTTGACCAGGACGATGAGCGCCGTGACTCCCCACACCCGGCCGTTCGTCCGGCCGTAGGCGCCCAGCGCGTACAGGGCGGGGAACAGCGCCATGGACGGCGTGATGAACAGGTGCCCGGCCGTGATGAGCAGCAGCGCGGTCACCGGGAAGCGGCGCATGCCGAGCAGCACCAGCGCGGAGGCCAGCGCCACGGCCAGCAGCGGCAGCGCATCGGCGGGATCCGGGTTGTTGGCCAGGACGCTGTAGGCGGACAGCAGGAAGGTGACCGCGCTGACGAACCCCAGCAGGACCCACCGCGGCACGCCCGCGAGCCAGGACGGCCGGGAACCGACGAACGGGGCTCCCTCCTCCGGTGCGACGGTGCTCGGTGGGGACGCGGTCAGCTTCTCGGTTGCCACACCGCGAGCCTATGGCACGACGTGGGGCATCGGATGAACCCCGGGTCGTACACCTGCGGTATGACGTGGTCGCGGTGCCCGCGAAACCCCGTGCGCCTGCGGGATGATCAGCGGATCGGCCTGGAGTGCGACGACCGCGCAGCGCCGCCCGCCCTAGCGTCGCGGCATGGTTCTCACGGAGGAAGAACGGTCTGCGGCACAGGCCGCGGTACCGGGACGCACCCGCCTGCACGGCGTCGACCTGGCCAGGGGACTGGCGGTGCTGGGCATGTTCGTCGCGCACGCGGGCCCGGCGGTGCTCGCCCCGGACGCCGGCAGCGCGGCCGAGTTCCTGGCGTCACTCGGCAACGGGCACGCCTCGATCCTGTTCGCCACCCTCGCCGGGGTCTCCCTGGCGCTGCTGACCGGCGGCAGCCGACCGCACGAGGGGCTGGCGCTGCGCCGCGACCGGGTGCGCGTCGCGGTGCGCGCGGTCGTGTTGTTCCTGCTCGGCATGGTGCTGACCCAGCTGGGCGCACCGATGATGGTGATCCTCTCGTTCTACGCGCTGTACTTCCTGCTGGCGCTGCCGTTCCTGCGGGTGCGCCCGGCGGTGCTGGCCGTGCTCGCCGCGGTGTGGGCGGTCGCCGGACCGGTCGTCTCGTTCGTCGTGCGCTCCGCGCTGCCCGGCAGCGGGAGCACGGCGGGCGGCGCGCTGTCGTTCACCGACCTGACCTCGTGGGACACCGCCGTCGCGGGTGTCCAGCGGCTGTTGCTCGACGGGGCCTACCCAGTGATCACCTGGATGCCGTTCGTGTTCGCCGGCTTGGCCGTCGGGCGGCTGGACCTGCGGTCGACCGCGGTGCGCCTGCGACTGCTGGTCACCGGTGTCGTCCTCACCGTGGTCGGTGCGGGTGGTTCGTGGCTCGCGCTGCACGTCTTCGGCGGTGTCCGGGCGCTCCAGCCGGTGCTGGACCGCCTGGCACCGATCGCCGCGCAGGTCGGCGAGGACCCGCTCGACCTGCTGCAGCAGCTGGGCTTCGGCGTCGCGCCCACGACCACCCCGGCGACCCTGCTGCTCAACGCCCCGCACACCGGGACACCGTTCGAGATCGTCACCTCCACCGGTGCTGCGCTGGCGGTCCTGGCGCTGTGCCTGGTCGCGGGCGACCACCTGCGCGTGCTGCTGGCGCCGCTGGCCGCGGTCGGTGCCCTGGCGCTCACCGTGTACGTGGTGCAGGGACTGGTGCTGGGCGCGGTGGTGGAAGGCCTGGGGGAGCAGCCGTGGCTGCCGCTGCTGGTCCTCGCGCTGGGGTCGCTGGTGCTCTGCGGGGTGTGGCGTCCGCTGCTCGGCCGCGGTCCGCTGGAGCGGGTGCTGCACTGGGCGTCCACCAGGACCGCCGACGTGGTCGTGCGCTGACCGTCGACCGGAGGTGCCGTGGTGCGGTGGTTGTATGGGCACGTGGACCTGCTTCGCCATCTCCGGTTCTTCGTGGCGGTCGCCGAGGAAGGGCACTTCGGGCACGCCGCCGACCGGCTCGGCATGACCCAGCCGCCGGTCTCGCAGGGCGTGCGGCGGTTGGAGACCAAGCTCGGCGTCACCCTGTTCACCCGGGGAGCGCGCGGAGTGCGGCTGACCACCGCCGGAGCCGAGCTGCTGCCCCGGGCGCGGGCGCTGCTCGACGGAGCCGAGCAGTTCGAGGAGGAGGCCCGGCGGCAGCGGGAGGACCGCGGCGCGGTGCGCATCGGCGTCATCCCGGCGCTGAGCGACCGGCAGGTCGCCGCCTGCACCGCCGCGGTGCGGGCGGCGGCGCCCGGTCCCGCCGCCCGCACCGTGATCACCACGACCGCGTCGACCACCGACCTCGTGGAGGCGGTCGCCGCAGGGCGGCTCGACTGCGCCGCGGTGCACCACCCCGCGCTGCTCGGCGCGCTGACCAGCGGCCCGGTCCTGACGCTCCCGCGCTGGCTGCTGCTCCCGGCGGACCACCCCGCCGCCGGTCGCAGACCGACGATCCGGTCGCTGCGCGGCCTGGCCTGCGCGACGGCACCGCGCAACCACGGGACGGCCGCGTTCGACCTGCTCGCGGACACGCTGCGGGCCAAGGGGCTCGCCCCCGAGTTCCTCCCCGCGCCGGGCGACCGGGACGCGGTCGCCGCGGTCGCCGCCGGGCGGGCGTTCGCGCTCACCGCGGACCCGCAGCTCGACGTCCCGGGCGTGGTGCGGGTCCCGGCCGGGGACGACTTCGCGCTGCGGGTCCGGTTGGTCTGGCAGGGATCCGCGGCCGAGGACGCGCGCACCGCGTTC
This sequence comes from Saccharopolyspora hordei, assembly GCF_013410345.1. Taxonomy (NCBI): domain Bacteria; kingdom Bacillati; phylum Actinomycetota; class Actinomycetes; order Pseudonocardiales; family Pseudonocardiaceae; genus Saccharopolyspora; species Saccharopolyspora hordei. The sequence goes on along the minus strand of NZ_JACCFJ010000001.1, from coordinate 4,434,655 downwards.
GAGGCGTCGCTGCGGAGCGCGTCGTGAACCCGGTGGAGCGCCGGATCCGCGAGGTGCTCGCCGACGCCGGCGCCGAGGGGTGGGTGCACGCCACGCAGTTCGGCGGCGGACGGGAGATCTGCGTCGGTGCCGACGAGCTGGTGGTGACCGCCTCGGTGTACAAGCTGCCGCTGCTGGTGGCGCTGTGCCGGGCCTTCGACGCCGGGCGGATCGACCCGCGCGCGGCGGTGCGCATCGACCCCACCTCGTGCACGCCGGGCCCCAGCGGCTTCTCCACGTTCCTCGACCCGGTGACGGTGTCCTGGCGCGACCTGGCCGCGTCGATGGTGGCCGTGTCGGACAACGCCGCCGCGGACGTCATCCTCGGCGCCGTGGGGCTGGACGCGGTCGCCGAGGTGCTCGACGACCTGGGGTTGTCCCGCACCCGGGTGGTCGGCGGCACCGCTGACCAGCACGCCTCGCTGGTCGAGGAGCTGGGCACCACCACGGCGGCGGAGGCCTTCGAGCTGCTCGCGAACAACGACGCGGCGCGGACCGTCAGCGCGTACGACCCGGCGTACGCCAGCGCCACCACACCGCGCGAGATGACCCGCCTGCTGGAGCTCATCTGGTCCGACGCCGTCGCCTCCCCGCAGCAGTGCGCGTTCATCCGGCGGTTGCTGGGCAACCAGATCTGGATGCACCGGGTGCGGTCCGGTTTCCCGTTCCGCGGCGTCCAGGTGGCGGGCAAGACCGGCACCGTCGGCGCGGTGCGCAACGAGGTGTCGGTGGTGCAGTTCGACGGCGAGGAACCGGTCGCGGTGGCGGTGTTCACGCTCGCCGCGCGCGCCGACTCGGCGCTGCCGCGGGTGGACTCGGCGATCGGGGAGTGCGCCTGGATCGCGGTCAACGACCTCCGTTCCGGGCGGCTGTAGGAGATCTTTTCGTCGACCCGGAGCCCGGTGCGGGTGCCCGGGTGCTGCGTCCATAGCGATCCGCTATCGCCGCGCGGTCGGCCGCGGATTGGCGCGATCGCGCGCGGGCTGCTTCATTGGGTCCCGACGCTCTGACCACGGTGGACTGAACGGAGGAACCACGTGCAGCACAACGACGTCCGCTTGGGGCGACGCGCTGTCCTGGGCGCGCTGCTGGCGGTGCCGGCCCTGGTGGCGTGCGGCACCGGGGAGGGGGTTCCCGCGCCCGCGCCCGCTCCGGACCTGGGCGAGCTGGAGCGCCGCTACGACGCCCGGCTGGGCCTGCACGCGGTCAACGTCCGCACCGGGCGGACCCTGGTCCACCGCCCCCACGAGCGGTTCGCGCTGTGCTCGACGGTCAAGACCTACGCCGTGGCGGCCCTGCTGCGCGACCACAGCCTGGCCAGCGGCTACTTCGAGAAGGTCGTCCACTACGGGCCGGACGACCTGGTGAGCTACTCGCCGGTGACCGAGCAGCACGTGGACACCGGCATGACGGTGGCCGCGCTGTGCGAGGTGGCGATGACGGTCAGCGACAACACGGCGGCGAACCTGCTGCTCCGCGAACGCGGCGGCCCGTCGTCGATCGCGCCGTTCGCCCGCTCGATCGGGGACGCCACGACCCGCCTGGACCGGTGGGAGCCCGACCTGGGCACCGCGGTCCCCGGCGACGAGCGGGACACCTCCACCCCGGCCGGGCTGGCCGCGGGCTACCGGGCGCTGGTGCTCGGTGACGCGCTCGCGCCGCCAGAGCGGGAGCGGCTGACCTCCTGGCTGGTCGCCAGCACCACCGGCGACACGTGCATCCGCGCCGGGCTGCCGCCGACCTGGCGCACCGGGGAGAAGACCGGTGCGGGCGAGCACGGGACGCGCAACGACGTCGGCGTCACCTGGACCGACGACGGCACCCCGATCGTCCTCGCGATCCTCACCAGCAGGCCGCGGAAGGACGACGAGTACGACGACGCCCTCCTCGCCGACACCGCCCGCGTGGTCGCGGAGACCCTGGGCTGACCAGCACAGGCCACTGTGGACGGCCGGGTTCCTCCCGTCGGGGAGCGCAGTGCCGGCACCGAGTCGCGGAACCCTCAGCCCCGCTTGGCGCGGCTGGGGGCGACGCGCGGGGGTTCGTTGGGCTGCTTCGGGTACACCGGTGGCCACGGTGCGTCCTGCAACCCGCTCGCCATGTCCCGCTCGGACTGCTCCAGCAGCGACTCGAGGGACTGCGGCTGCCGGTCGGCCCACGGGTCACCGCGCTCGGCCACCCGGCCCGGCACGGTGGCGATGGTCAGCGAGTCCGGGTCGACGGTGTCCAGCTCGTCCCACCAGATCGGCGCGGACACCTGCGCGCCCACCCGCGGGCGCACGCACCAGGCCCCGAAGACGGTCTTGTGCGGGGCGTTCTGGTTGTAGTCGACGAACACCCGGGAGCCGCGCTCCTCCTTCCACCACTTCGCGGTGATCAGGTCGGGGTGGCGGCGCTCCAGCTCGCGGGCCAGCGCCACCGCGGCGGCCCGCACCTGGTAGCTGTTCCACCGCGGCAGCAGCGCGGCGTAGACGTGCAGGCCCCGCGACCCGGAGGTCTTGACCTGCGCGTCGACGCCGTGCTCGCCGAGCAGCTCCCGGGTGAGCTGCGCGGCCTCGACGACCTGCGGGAACGTCACGCCGGGGGAGGGGTCGAGGTCGATGCGCAGCTCGTCGGCGACCTCCGGGGTGTCGGCGTGGTAGGGCCACACGTGGAAGCCCAGGCAGCCGAGGTTCACCGCCCACGCGATGTGCGCCAGGTCGGCGGCCACCAGGGCGTCGCTGGTGGTCCCGTTGGGCGTGGTCACCACGGTGGTCTGCAGCCACTCCGGCGCGGACCCCGGCACCCGCTTCTGGAAGAACGACTTGCCGCCCGCTCCCTCGGGGTACCGCTCCAGCAGCAGCGGTCGACCCTGCAGGGTGCGCATGAGCGGGTCGGCCACCGACTGGTAGTACCGGATGAGGTCGAGCTTGGTCTCCCCGCGCAGGCTGAAGAACACCTTGTCCGGGTGGGACACCGTCACCTCGGTCCCCCCGAGCTCGAGCACCACCGAACCGCCCACGGCCGACCTCCCACCCGCTCGAGGTCAGCCTAGGGCTCACGGCCCCCGCACGCAGCGGCGTCAGGTGCTCGCCGCGGCGTGCTCGGCGCGGGCCTGGGCGTAGAGGACCTTCACCGCCGCCGTGACGGGGAGGGCGACCAGGGCGCCCAGGACGCCGGCCAGGGCTCCGCCCAGCAGGATCGCCAGGAACGCCGCCAGCGGGCTCAGCTCCACGGTCCGGGCGAAGACCCGAGGGGCAATCAGGTAGTTCTCGAACGCCTGGTAGCAGAGGAAGAACAGCAGCGTGACCACGGCCAGGGGCAGGCTCTGCGACAGCGCCACCAGGACGCCCGCCACCGAGGCCAGCGTCGCGCCGACCTGCGGGACGGCGTCGAGCGCGGCGACCACGAGGGCCAGCAGCGCCGGGTAGGGGATCCCGGCGACCAGGAAGAACACGTAGGACACCACGCCCGCGCACAGCGAGACCAGGGCCTGGCCGGTCACGTAGCCGCCGACCCGCCCCATGGCCGCGCGGACCGCGTCCGGGCGTCCGGGGTGGGCGGCCGACGCGCGCACCAGCGCTCCCTCGATCCGCGGCATGGCCAGGGAGAAGTAGACCACCAGCGCACCGGCCGTGCAGGCGGCGAAGACGCCGCCGAGCAGCGCCCCGAGGACGGCGAACCCGGCGCCCAACGCACTCACCAGGGCCGTCGCGGCCTGCTTGACGACCTGCTGGAGCTCCTGTTGGACGGAGGGGTCGGCCAGCTCGTCGCGCAGCCGGTGGTCGCCCAGGTGCACGCCCAGCTGGGACAGCAGCTGGGGCAGCTGGGCGGCGAAGTGGCCGACCTGACCGACCGCGGGCACGATCGCGAACAGCACGACGGCGCCGACGAGGAGCACCACCAGCAGGAGCACGGCGAGGACCGCGGCCCCGCGCCGCCAGCGGTGCCGGTGCAGCCACCCCACCACCGGCTCGATCCCGAGGGCGAGGAAGAAGCCGACGAAGATCAGCACGAGCATGGTCCGCACGCTGTAGGCCAGCGCGGCCAGCACCGCCACCGCGAGGTAGACGCAGGCGATCTGCGCGTGGCGCAGCAGGGACGGTGGCGCGGGCGGTCGCCCGTCCGGCGCGGGAGCGGAGTCGGCCATGGCGCACGCCCTCCCCGGTGTGACGACGCCCACCAGCATCGGCCACCACCCAGCGACCCGCCTGCGGAGGCACCGGACGGACGAGAACGGGGCCGCCCGGGAGTCCAGGCGGCCCCGTCCAGCGAGGTCGTCAGGTCACCAGCCGCGCTCGCGCCACTCGGCGAGGTGCGGGCGCTGCTCGCCCAGCGTCGAGTCGTCGCCGTGGCCGGGGTAGAACCAGGTGTCGTCCGGCAGCTCGGCGAAGATCCGGTTCTCCACGTCGTCGATCAACGACCGGAAGTCCTCCGGCGAGTTGGTCTTGCCCACCCCGCCCGGGAACAGCGAGTCCCCGGTGAACAGGTGCGGGTGGCCCTTCGGGTCGCGGTAGAGCAGGGCGATCGAACCCGGCGTGTGCCCGCGCAGGTGGATCACCGACAGCTGCGACTCCCCGACGGCGATGGTGTCGCCGTGCTCGACCAGGCGGTCCGGCGGCACCGGCAGCGCGTCGGCGTCGGCCGGGTGCGCCACCGTGAAGCAGCCGGTCTGCCCCGCCACCGAGCCCAGCGCCTGCCAGTGGTCGGCGTGCTGGTGGGTGGTGACGATGGTGCGCAGCCGGGGGCGCTGGTCGTCGTAGCCGAGCAGGTCGGTCAGCCGCTCGGACTCGTTGGCCGCGTCGACCAGCAGCGCGTCGCCGGTGCTGCGGCACACCAGCAGGTACGCGTTGTTGTCCATCGGGCCGACCGAGATCTTGGTGATGGTCAGCGCGTCCAGCTCCCGGCGAGCCGCCTTCCCGCCGGGCTCGACGTGTCCCGTGTACTCAGCTTCGAACTCCACGCACCGAGCTTAGAGCCTCCCCACGCGCTCGATCAGCACGCCGCCTCGGGCGCGAGACCCGCGAGGGAGGGGGGCCGGTCCCGTCGGGACCGGCCCCCCGGAGCCCGTGGTCGGGGAGCGGTCAGGTCGTGGCGCGCTTGCCTGGGACCACCAGCCCGTAGATCACCAGGACGGACAGCGCGATCACCAGCAGCGACCACAGCGGGAACGCCGCCAGGAACGCCAGGTGGCCGATCGCGCACAGCGAGGCCAGCACGATGCCGGTGGTGCGGGCCCACGTCATGTCGTACAGGCACCCCACCCCGGTGGCCACCTGCAGCACGCCCAGCACCAGCCAGATCGCACCCCACGTGGCGAAGTTGAACACCAGCAGCTGGCCCTCGCCGACGATGAAGTAGTCGGTGCGGAACAGCGCGGTGAACCCGTCGATGATGTTGAAGATCCCGACCAGCAGGATCAGCGAGCCGGCGAACGCCAGCCACCCGGACATCGCGGAGGCCTCCGGCGCGGAGGTCATCGCCCACTGCTTCTGCTGCTCGGGTCCGTGCGCGCGCTGCTCGGCCTGGTGGGTGTCGGCCCTCGGCTGCTCGGAGCTGGGACCGGTCTGCGGACTGGACATCGTGAGCGCCCCCTCTGCGTACTCGACGACTTCCGCTGCCAGCGTCGCGCGATCGGGCGACGCACGCAGCTCGGAGCGACGCGCGTCCGCAGCCGGTGTCCCTAGAGCCAGTCGGGGAGGTCGGGAGCGGTGCCCTGGAGGTCCTGGGCGTCGGTGCGGCCCAGCAGCCAGCCGAGCACCGGGCCCGGCTCGCCGCGCACGCGGCTCGGCGGGGCGGTGGTGCCGCGTAGCTCCCAGGTGCGCTCGTGGTCGCCGAAGTCGACCTCCACGGCCAGCGCCGGGACGTCCGGCCGACCGCCGAACTGCTGCACGACGTCCTCCAGCAGCTGCTCGGCGTCGGCGAGCGGGATGTCGGCGAAGTCCACGTCGTGGTCGAGGTCGACCAGGTGCACCCACACCTCCAGCAGGCGCAGCCGCAGCACGTGGTGGGCGGGCATCGGGTCGCCGACGGCGTCGGCGATCTCGGCGGTCCAGGCGTTCTCCGGCAGCTCCCGGGCGGAGCGCGCGAAGCGCTCGCAGGAGGCGGTCAGGTCCTCGACCAGCAGCCGGTGGCTGTGCTGGGCGCCCTCGGCGATGGCGTCGTCCCGGTCGTCCCCGCTGGCGTACATCGGGTGCTCGATCCCGGTGCGGGCCCAGATCAGCAGGTTGCTGGAGCCGTCGGCGTGGCGCGCGAGGTGGGAGATGACGTGCGCGCGGCTCCAGCCGAGCAGCAGGCTGGGCTGCCGCACGGACACCTCGTCCAGGCCCTCCACCGTGCGCAGCAGGCGGTCGGTGGCGCGCTCCACCTTGGCCAGCTGGGTGGTCACCTCGCGCGACAGCTGCGCGCCGGTCAGCTGGACGGTGTCAGCCATGGTCCACCTCACGGGACGGAGGGGTGCGCTGGGCAACGTGAAGTACCGAGACTAATTGCGCAGGCCACAACGGCAACAGTGCCCATTCCGGGGGAATTTGCGTATCGTCGGGAGTGTCGGTGGCCCACCACTCCGAATGTCACACGTTGGAGTGACAATCGGTGGTCGCCCCGGTGCGGGACGCAGCCGATCCGGGAGTGTCGGTGGCCCCGAATAGCATGGCGACGCGACGTCGCGACCTGCCTCCGGCCGGGTTCCGCGCCCGGCCCAGCGGCGTGCGCCGACCTCAACGCCAGAACTTCCGAAGGGATCACTGTGGCTGACCGCCTCGTCGTCCGCGGCGCCCGTGAGCACAACCTGCGCGGGATCGACCTCGATCTGCCCCGGGACAGCCTCATCGTGTTCACCGGGCTCTCCGGCTCCGGCAAGTCGAGCCTGGCCTTCGACACCATCTTCGCCGAGGGGCAGCGCCGCTACGTCGAGTCGCTGTCCGCGTACGCCCGGCAGTTCCTCGGGCAGATGGACAAACCGGACGTCGACTTCATCGAGGGGTTGTCCCCGGCGGTGTCGATCGACCAGAAGTCCACCAGCCGCAACCCGCGGTCCACCGTGGGCACCATCACGGAGGTCTACGACTACCTGCGGCTGCTGTTCGCGCGGGCCGGCACGCCGCACTGCCCGACCTGCGGGGAGGAGATCAGCAAGCAGACCCCGCAGCAGATCGTCGACCAGGTGCTGGAGATGCCGGAGCGGGCCAAGTTCCAGGTCCTGGCCCCGGTGGTGCGCGGTCGCAAGGGCGAGTACGTCGACCTGTTCGAGCAGCTGCAGTCGCAGGGCTACGCGCGCGTCCGCGTCGACGGCGTGGTGCACCCGCTGGACTCGCCGCCGAAGCTGAAGAAGCAGGAGAAGCACGACATCGCGGTGGTCGTGGACCGGCTCACCGTGAAGCGCAGCGCCAAGCAGCGGCTGACCGACTCGGTGGAGACCGCGCTGCGGCTGGCCGACGGCCTCGTGGTGATCGAGTTCATCGACCTCGACGAGGACGACCCGGACCGGGAGCGCACGTTCTCCGAGAACCTGGCCTGCCCGAACGGCCACGCGCTGGGCGTCGACGAGCTGGAACCGCGGTCCTTCTCCTTCAACTCGCCCTACGGCGCGTGCCCGGAGTGCGCCGGTCTCGGCATCCGCAAGGAGGTCGACCCCGAGCTGGTCGTGCCCGACGAGGACCTGTCGCTGGCCGAGGGCGCGATCGCCCCGTGGGCCGGCGGGCACACCGCCGAGTACTTCACCCGGCTGCTCACCTCGCTGTCGGAGTCCATCGGCTTCCGGATGGACACCCCGTGGCGCCTGCTGCCGACCAAGGTCAAGAAGGCGGTGCTGCACGGCAGCAACGACCAGGTGCACGTCCGCTACAAGAACCGCTACGGCCGCACCCGCTCCTACTACGCCAACTACGAGGGCGTCATCCCGTTCCTGGAGCGGCGGCTGGAGCAGACCGAGTCCGACTACGCCCGGGAGAAGTACGAGGGCTACATGCGGGACGTGCCGTGCCCGGCCTGCGACGGCACCCGCCTCAAGCCCGAGATCCTGGCCGTGACCATGACCAACCCGGACTACGGCGAGCTGTCCATCGCCGAGGTCTGCGCGCTGAGCGTGCGGGAGTGCGCGACGTTCCTCAACGGCCTGGAGCTCGGCCCGCGCGAGCAGATGATCGCCGGGGCGGTGCTCAAGGAGGTGCAGGCGCGGCTGGGCTTCCTGCTCGACGTGGGGCTGGACTACCTGTCGCTGGACCGCGCCGCCGGGACGCTGTCCGGTGGGGAGGCGCAGCGCATCCGGCTGGCCACCCAGATCGGGTCGGGCCTGGTCGGCGTGCTCTACGTGCTCGACGAGCCGTCGATCGGCCTGCACCAGCGGGACAACCACCGGCTGCTGGAGACGCTGTGCCGGCTGCGGGACCTGGGCAACACGCTGATCGTCGTGGAGCACGACGAGGACACCGTGCGCACCGCGGACTGGGTGGTCGACATCGGCCCGGGCGCCGGTGAGCACGGCGGCCAGGTGGTGCACAGCGGCCCGTACAAGGAGCTGCTCGACAACACGAAGTCGTTGACCGGCGACTACCTGGCCCGGCGCAAGCAGATCCCGGTGCCGGTGGAGCGCCGCGTCCCTGACCGCAAGCGGCAGCTGACCGTGGTCGGCGCCCGCGAGCACAACCTGCGCAAGATCGACGTGTCGTTCCCGCTGGGTTGCCTGGTCGCGGTCACCGGCGTCTCCGGGTCCGGCAAGTCCACGCTGGTCAACGACATCCTCGCGTCGGTGCTGGCGAACAAGCTCAACGGCGCCCGGCAGGTGCCGGGCCGGCACACCCGGGTCAAGGGCCTGGAGCACGTGGACAAGCTGGTCCAGGTCGACCAGTCGCCGATCGGCCGCACCCCGCGGTCGAACCCGGCCACCTACACCGGTGTGTTCGACCACATCCGCAAGCTGTTCGCGGCCACCACCGAGGCGAAGGTGCGCGGCTACCAGCCCGGCCGGTTCTCGTTCAACATCAAGGGCGGCCGGTGCGAGGCGTGCGCGGGCGACGGCACCTTGAAGATCGAGATGAACTTCCTGCCCGACGTGTACGTGCCGTGCGAGGTGTGCAAGGGCGCCCGGTACAACCGGGAGACCCTGGAGGTGCACTACAAGGGCAAGACGATCTCCGAGGTCCTGGACATGCCCATCGAGGAGGCCGCGGAGTTCTTCGAGCCGATCACCGCCATCCACCGGCACCTCAAGACGCTGGTCGACGTCGGGCTCGGCTACGTGCGGCTGGGCCAGCCGGCGCCCACGCTGTCCGGCGGTGAGGCGCAGCGCGTGAAGCTGGCCAGCGAGCTGCAGAAGCGCTCCACCGGCAAGACGGTCTACATCCTCGACGAGCCGACCACCGGGTTGCACTTCGAGGACATCCGCAAGTTGCTCGGCGTGATCAACGGCCTGGTGGACAAGGGCAACACGGTGATCGTCATCGAGCACAACCTCGACGTGATCAAGACCGCGGACTGGGTGCTGGACCTGGGTCCCGAGGGCGGTGCCGGCGGCGGCACGCTGGTGGCCGAGGGGACCCCGGAGGACCTCGCCGCCATCGACGAGAGCCACACCGGGCGGTTCCTGGCCCCGGTGCTCGCCGAGGGCTGACCTCACCCGCGAGCTCGTCACCCGCGTCGGGGCCTGCGCCACTCGGTGCAGGCCCCGCTTCACAACATTTCCGCCACGGCGCCGGGACATCACCTCCGTGATCGTGGAGACTGTGCCGACCCCAACGAACGGTGCGCCCCGGCGAGCGCGTCCACCCCGACGCGCGCCGGTCCCGGCGCGCCGAACCGGCGGAAAGGTGTGTACGTGGAAGCGCTCAACGACGCGATCGTCGCGCTGAACGACACGTTCTGGCTCTACCTGATCATCCCGGTGCTGGCCCTGCTGAGCCTGTGGTTCACGGTGCGCTCCGGGGCGGTGCAGATCCGGATGGTCCCGGAGATGGTCCGCGCGATGGTCGGCCGGGCCGAGACCGCGGAGGACGGCGGGAAGGCCGTCTCGTCGTTCCAGGCGTTCGCGATCTCCGCGGCGGCCCGCATCGGTACCGGCAACATCGCCGGCGTGGCGACCGCGATCGCGCTGGGCGGGCCCGGCGCGGTGTTCTGGATGTGGGTGATGGGCCTGGTCGTCGGCGCAGCCAGCTTCGTGGAGTCCACCCTGGCCCAGCTCTACAAGGTGCGCGACGAGACCGGGTACCGCGGTGGTCCGGCCTACTACATGCTGCACGGCCTGCGCGCCCGCTGGATGGGCGTGCTCTTCGCGGTGGTCATCATCGTCACGTTCGGCCTCGTGTTCAACGCGGTGCAGAGCAACACCATCGTCGACGCGATCATGACCTCGGTGGAGGCGACCGGCGCGACCGGGCCCGGCTGGCTGGAGCCGGTGCTGGGCCTGGCGCTGGTGGCGCTCACCGGCGCGGTCGTCTTCGGCGGCGTGCGCCGCATCGCCCACGTCGCGCAGATGCTGGTGCCGTTCATGGCCGCGCTCTACATGGTCCTGGGCCTGGTCATCGTGGTGCTCAACATCGACGCGCTGCCCGGGGTGATCGGGCAGATCTTCAGCAGCGCCTTCGGCTTCGAGGAGGTCGTCGCCGGTGGTCTGGGCGCGGCGATCGTGCAGGGCGTGCGGCGCGGGATGTTCTCCAACGAGGCCGGTCTCGGGTCGGCCCCGAACGCCGGTGCCACCGCGTCGGTGAGCCACCCGGTCAAGCAGGGCCTGGTGCAGACCCTCGGGGTCTACGTCGACACCCTGCTGGTGTGCTCCACGACCGCGTTCATCGTGCTGCTGTCGAACCCGACCTACGGCGAGGGCCGCGGCGCGACGCTGACGCAGGAGGCGCTGCAGGACAACCTGGGCACCTGGTCGTTGCACCTGCTGACGCTGGTCATCTTGCTGGTGGCGTTCACCTCGGTGCTGGGCAACTACTTCTACGGCGAGTCCAACGTCGCCTTCCTCACCCGGAAGAGGGCGGTGCTCACCGGGTACCGGTGGGTGGCGCTGGTGGTGACGTTCCTCGGCGCGATCGGGTCCTCGGACCTGGTGTGGAACCTGGCCGACACCACGATGGGCGTCATGGCGCTGGTGAACCTGGCGGCGATCGCGCCGCTGGGCGCGGTCGCCCTCAAGCTGCTCCGTGACTACACCGAGCAGCGGAAGCAGGGCCTGGACCCGGTCTTCACCCGCGACCGCCTGCCGGAGCTGACCGGCGTGGAGTGCTGGGACCCGAAGAGCCCGGAACCGGAGAAGTCTCCGACGAGCTGAGGTCCGGTGGCGCTGCGGGCGGGGCGCCCCGCCCGCAGCGCCTCACGGCGGGCACCGTCCTTCCTGCTCCCGGGGACCCCGCGGGACAGCAGGACGTCACTGCCGCTCGGGCGGTCGGCGTGCGGGGCGCTGCCGACCACGCGCACCACCGAGGTCGCCTCGCGGTGCGGGGCCTGCTGCAGCTCCCGTGGGGAGAGCGGAAGTCCAGGGAGCGCTGATGGCGCCGATGCCGCCCGGGTCCGGCTGAGCTGGACGACGCCGTACCCGCGGGCCGCGTCACGCGCTGTTTCCGCGGGATCGGTCCGGCGATCACCGGGGCCGGCCGGGCACTCCCGGCCGGGTCTGCCAGGGGTGCGGGCCGCTGAGCGGGCGGTACTCGACGCCGTAGGCGTCCAGCCGGGGCAGGTGGTGCCCGACCAGCCTGCGCTGGAAGTCGGCGAGGTCGCGCTGCTCGCTCCAGGCCACCTCGGCGAAGGCCGCGAGGCGCGGGAAGGCCGCGTAGTCCAGCCGCCGCGGGGTGTCCAGGTGCTCGGTCCACACCTGCGCCTGGACGCCGAGCACGTCGGGCCGCGGCTGGTAGCTGTAGACCTTCTCCAGCGTCGTCAGGAACCCCACCGGGACCGGCTCGTCGGGGTGGTCGGACTGGCGGTGGTCGAGGTAGAAGTGCGTCTCCGGGCACAGCACGACGTCGTGGCCGCGTGCGGCGGCCCGCGCCGCCGCCTGCTCGTCGCGCCACGCCGCGATGATGGTGCCCGGGGGCAGCGGGTCCACCGCGTCCAGCAGCTCGTCCCACCCCGAGGCGCGGCGCCCGCGCACGTGCACGTGCTGGATGAGCTCGCGCAGGAAGGCGCCGTGCTCCGGGGTGCTGCCGGGGACCTCGTCGCCGCCGACGCAGATCACCGGGGACGGGAAGACCTCCATCAGGTGGTCGAGGACCGCGCGGTAGAAGTCCGCGGTCGCCGGGTCGGTGTTGAGCACCTCGTCGCTCACGCCCCAGGAGTCCCAGACCTCGGGGCGGCCGCCGGTGCCCAGCTCGGGGTAGGCGGCGATGGCGGCCTGGCTGTGGCCGGGCACGTCGACCTCCGGCACCACCGTGATGTGGTGGCGGGCCGCGTGCGCGACGATCTCGCGCAGGTCGTCGGAGGTGTAGAAGCCGCCGTGCGGCCGGGAGTCGAACTCCGGTTCCGGGCCGCGACCGACCATCGACCGCCGCCGCCAGGCGCCGGTGCGGGTGAGTTCCGGGAAGCGCGGCACCTCCACCCGCCAGCCCTGGTCGTCGGTCAGGTGCAGGTGCAGCACGTTGAGCTTGTGCGCGGCCAGCAGCTCGACGAACCGCAGCACCTCCCGCTTGGGCAGGAAGTGGCGCGCCACGTCGAGGTGGCAGCCGCGCCAGGTGAAGCGCGGCCGGTCCTCCACCTGCCCGCACGGCAGCAGGAACCGTCCGTAGTGGATGAGCGCGGACCGGTACGCCGAGGGGCCCAGCAGCTGCCGCAACGTCTGCGCCGCGTGGTGCGCCCCGGCCGCGTCGTGCGCGACGACCTCGACGCCGTCCGGGCGGATGTGCGCGCGGTAGCCGCCCGGCACGGATTCGCCGCTGTCCACGCGGAACTCGATGGTCGGCCGCTCGGCGTCGGCCAGGGGGAGTCCGGTCGCCGCGCCGACGTACCGGCGGAACCACTCCGCGGTGGTGGGTTCGCCGCCGACGGTGGTGTCGGCGTCCAGCTCCAGCACCCCGGCCGCCGGCCGGACCCGCACCGGGCGCGGGAGCAGCGAGTCCCAGCTCATCCCTTCACCGCCCCGGCCAGTCCGGCGACCAGCTTGCGCTGGACCAGCACGAAGAAGACGAGCACCGGGATCGTCATCAGCGTCGAACCCGCCATGATGGCCCCCCAATCGTTGCCCTCGGGCGTGAAGAACACCAGGATCGCCATTGGCAGCGTCTGGTTCTCCGTCGCGGAGATGATGAAGGTCTTGGCGAACAGGAAGTCGTTCCAGGCGTGGATGAACGACAGCACGCTGGTGGCCACCAGACCCGGCGCCACGAGCGGGAAGAGGACCTGCCAGACGAAGCGGGCCCGGCCGGCGCCGTCCAGCGTGGCGGCCTCCTGCAGCTCCTCGGGGACGGCGGCCACGAACCCGCGCAGCACCCAGATGGCCAGCGGCAGGCTGAACGCCAGGTGCACCAGCACCAGCGACCCGAGGTGGTTGAGCCCGAAGGCCGGGGCCACGTCGCCGACCTGGCGCATCAGGAAGAACAGCGGGATGGTCAGCGCCTCCACGGGGACCATCTGCGCGACCAGGACCATCACCAGCAGCACGGTGCGCCCCCGGAACCGGAACCGGGTCAGCGCCACCGCCGCCAGGAACGACAGGAGCACCGACAGCAGCACCACCGCGACGGCCACCACGAGGCTGTTCACGAAGTAGCCGCCGAGACCCTCCACTGTGAACACCCGGCGGAACCCGTCCAGGGTCGGGGCGAAGGTCCACGGCCGCGGATCGGTGGACAGCAGCTCGCCCTCCGGCTTGAACGCCGAGAGCACCATCCAGTACAGCGGGAACGCCACCACGGCGGCGACGAGCACCGCCACCGCGTCGGCGACCCGGGGCTTGCGCGACGACCTCACGCCACCGCACCGTCCTTCCGCTGCGCGCGCAGGTAGGCCAGCGTGATGAGCACCAGCAGCACGGTCATCACCACGCCGATCGCCGAGCCCAGCCCGTAGTCCGCCCCGGCGAACGCCTCCTGGTAGGCGTAGACGTTGAGCACCAGGTTCTGCCCGGCCACGCCGCCGCCGTTGGTCATCACGTAGATCTGGGTGAAGATCTTGAAGTCCCAGATGATCGACTGGATGGTGGCGATCACCAGCACCGGCCGGAGCATCGGCAGCAGCACGGTGCGCGCGGTCCGCCACGCCGACGCACCGTCCAGCGCCGCGGCCTCCACCACCTCGCTCGGGATGCCGGTGAGCCCGGCGTAGGTGGTCACCAGCACGAACGGGAACGAGCACCAGATCACCTCGGCGGCCACCAGGCCGAAGGCGACGTACTTGTCGTAGGTCCAGGAGAACCCGGCCGCGCCGTCCACGCCGATCCCGGTGAGCACCTCGTTGACCAGACCGAAGTCCTGGTCGAACAGGAACAGCCAGACGGTGGAGCCGGCCATCGCCGGAGTGGCCCAGGCGCCGATCGCGGCCAGGAACAGCAGCAGTCGTGGCAGCGGCCGGATCCTGGTGGCCAGCACGGCGAGGGCGATGCCGACCGCCAGGCTGCCGACCACGCACACCGCGGCGAACAGGCAGGTCTGCACCAGGACCGTCCAGAACTGCGCGTCGCCCAGCAGCGTCAGGTAGTTGCCCGCGCCGAGGAACTCCAGCGGAGCGCCGCCGGAGGCCTGCGCCTGCCCGTACTCGTAGAGCGAGATCTGCACCAGCTGGTAGAGCGGGTAGCCCATCATGAGGACGAGCACCAGCCCGGCCGGGGCCAGGTAGAGCAGTGCGGCCATCACACCCGACCCCGGTCCGCCGGTCGGTGCGCGACTCCAGCGGGCATCACGCCTGCGGTCCCCACCGGGGCCGCGTGGTCGGTGAGAACCCGCATCTCAGCGGTCCCCGAACACGTCGTCCATCCGCGCGGCCGCCGCGGACGTGGCCCGCTCCACGGTGGTGCCGCGGACGACCTGCTGCACCATCGTGGGCAGCACGCCTCGCGCGTCGATCTCGGACCAGCCCGCCGTGGTGGGCACGAACCGGGTGCCGGCCTGCAGGGTCTGCACGAACGGCGCCACCGCGGGATCGGCACCGACGAGCTGCCGCTGCACGTCGGTGAACACCGGCAGGTTGCCCATCGCCTCGTACATCGTGCGCTGGTACTCCTTGCCCGCCAGCAGCTGCACGAACTCCTGCGCCAGCGTGGCGCGCTGGGAGGACTCCAGCACGCCGAGCATGTTGCCGCCGGCGAAGGCCGGGGCGATCGACCCGGGCGTGGTACCGGGCAGCGGGACCACGGCGTACTTCCCACCGGCCGCGCCGGCGTCCACGGCGGCGCGGTTGAAGTCGCCGCCGATGGTCATCGCGGCCTTGCCGGAGGCGAACGCCTGCACGGCCTGGCTGCCGGTCATGTCCGCGCACTGCTCCGGCGGGCACGCGCCGCCGCTGATCAGCGACGCGTAGGTGGCCACGCCCTGCCGGGCCGCCGGTTCGTCCACAGTGGAGACCCAGTGGTCGCCCTCCTGGCGCGCCAGGTCGCCGCCGGCGGCCCAGATGAACGGCATCAGCGCGTAGTGGTACTTGCCGCCGACGGAGATGCCGTAGAGGTCGGGGCGCGCCTGGCGGATCCGCTGCGCGGTGTCGACGAGTTCGGCGGTGGTGCGCGGCGGCTGCAGGCCGAGCTCGGCGAAGACGTCGGTGCGGTAGTACAGCGCGCGGACCCCGGTGTACCAGGGCACGCCGTAGACCCTCCCGTCGACCTTCGCGGTCTCCAGCACCGCCGGGTCCAGGTCGGCGGCTTCCGGCCACCGGGCGAGCTCGTCGGTCAGGTCGGCCAGGCCGCCCGCGGCGACGTAGCCGGCCAGGTCGGTGTTGCCGTACTCGGCGACGTCCGGAGCGCTGGCCGGGTCGTTGAACGCGCCGGTGAACCGTTCCGCGCGGGTGTCCACGGGGATGTACTGCACGTCGACCTCGACGCCCTGGTGCTCGGCCTCGAACCGGGCCACCGCCTCGTCCACGACGGCCTGCTTGGGGCCGCGGCTCGCCTCGTCGAACAGCCAGACCCGCAGGGTGCCGGCGCGTTCGTCGGCGGTGGGTGCGTCCTGGTGAACCTGCGGAGGGCCGCACGCCGTGAGCAACGCGCCGAGGGCGGTGATGGTGAGGGCTTTCCAGGCGCGCATGGCAGTCTCCGTTGCAGTGTCTGCAATTCTGGTTCCGCAGTGAGCAATCGGATGCTATGGACCGCTACTCCGAAAGGCAAGGTCTGAACCAATCTTCTTCGTCGGGACTGCTTGCGACCAGCGGGGATCCGTGGTGAACAGCGGCAAAAGTGGTGAATTCACAGTTCTTTCCGGGCCGCCGTCCGCTGCGAGGATGGGAACTCCCGCTGCCGACGGAACAGGGAGCGCGCATGATCGCCGGGGTGCTCAGCACGGTCCTCACCGCGACGCTGCTCCACCCGGTCCCGCCCGCCCCGGCGGAACCCGACCTCGCCGCGACGTGGACCGGTCCGCTGCACACCGAAGGGCGCTACATCGTCGACGCCGACGGCGACCGCTTCAAGCTCAAGGCCGGAAACTGGCACGGCGCCAGCGGGACCTACCTCGGCAGCGGCGACGTCGACGACCCCGCCAACCACCACGCGGGCGAGAACAGCCACGGCATCCCGCTGGGCCTGGACCGGGCGCCGATGGACGAGATCCTGGACAGCTTCGCCGAACTCGGGCTCAACAGCGTCCGGCTGCCCTTCGCCAACGACATGATCCACGACGAGGCGGTCGTGCCGGACGAGGCGGTGGCGGCGAACCCGCAGCTGCGCGGCATGACCCGCCTGCAGGTCTACGACGCCGCGGTGTCCGCGCTCACCGAGCGGGGTTTCGCCGTCATCCTGAACAACCACACCGGCACCAGCCGGTGGTGCTGCGGGATCGACGGCAACGAGCGGTGGAACAGCAGCCAGAGCGACGAGCAGTGGGAGCAGGACTGGCTGTTCATGGCGCGCCGCTACCGCGACAACCCGCGCGTGGTCGGCGCCGACCTCTACAACGAGGTGCGCCGCGACCTCTTCGACGACCCCAACTGGGGGCTCGGGGACGAGCACGACTGGTTCGCCGCCTCGCAGCGCGCGGGGGACCGGATCCTCACCGAGGCCAACCCGAACCTGCTCATCATCATCGAGGGGATCAACTGGGTCGGGCTCCCGGTCGACGGGCTCCCGCACGGCCGCCCGACGCTGGAACCGGTCCGCACGCTGTCGCACACGCTGGCGGAGCCCGGGAAGCTGGTGTACTCCGCGCACTTCTACGGCTACACCGGCCCGAACCACTCCGGCGCCACCGGCGTGGGGGAGACCAGCGACCCGCGCTACCAGGACCTGTCCCGCGAGGAGCTGTACGAGGTGCTGCAGCGCCAGGCGTTCTTCGTGACCGAGGACGGCCGGCCCTGCACCGCACCGCTGTGGATCAGCGAGTTCGGCGTGGGCGGGCGCGACGAGCAGGACCCGGGGGCCCGGGCGTGGTTCGAGAACTTCGTGGACTTCCTCGTCGCCCACGACACCGACTTCGCCTACTGGCCCCTGGTCGGCTGGCACGAGGACCGCGAGGGCAACGGCTGGGCACTGGTCCACTGGGACAGCGCAGGCAACCGCATGTTCCTCGACGACGGCGACGACTGGCGCGCCGACGCCTGGCACCGCCTGGTCGACGGCTCACCCCACGAGGTCCGCGGGGAGCAGCCGGTGCACCCGGGCCTCGCGGTCCGGGGCGTCCGGCCACCGGTCGAGCAGCCGCCAGCCGGATCGGCGCCGCCGATCAGCCGTGGAAGGTGATGACGGCGACCGACGGGCACTCGTAGACGTCCTCGGTGGGGGAGAGCGCGCCGGAGCCCGGGTCGCGGGCCAGCCGGGTGATCGCCCCGGAACGCTGGTTGGCGACGTAGACCGACGTCTCCTCCGGGTCGAGGGCGAAGTGGCGCGGCCAGTCGCCGCCGGTCGGCGTGGTGCCCCGGAACTCCAGGCCGTCGTCGGTGACCGCGAAGGTGGCGATGGTGTTGTCGCCGCGGTTGGAGGCGTAGACGTACTGGGCGTCGCGGCTGACCGCGACCTCCGCCGGGAAGTTCTCGCCGTCGGCGCCGGGTTCGCGGGTGCCGATGACCTGGCCGGGCGTGAACTGCCCGGTGTCGGGGTCCCAGGCCAGCACGGTGATCTCGGACTTCAGCTCGGCCAGCAGGTAGGCCCGGTCGCCGTGGAAGGCCAGGTGGCGCGGTCCGGTGCCGGCGGGCAGCTCCAGGTGCTGGTGCTGGGTGAGCGTGCCGGCGGTGGTGTCGAGGGCGTGGACGAACACCGCGTCGGCGCCGAGGTCCACCGCCACGACCCACAGCCCGCTCGGGTCGACCAGGACCTGGTGCGCGTGCGGCTCGGCGCCGGGGTGCTGCACCACGGCGGTGTTCTCGCCGATGGTGCCGTCGGGGTTGCGGCGGTGCACCGCGACCGTGCCGTCGGTGTAGTTGGCGGTGAGGAGGTACTCGCCGTCGGGGTGCACGCTGACGTGCGTCGGGCCCGCACCGCCGCTCGGCCGGCTGCCCAGCACCACCGGGCCGTCCCCGGACAGGTCCACGGCGGTGATGCTGCCCTCCGCCGTCTCGTTGGTGACGTAGAGGTGGCGGTGGTCCGGGGACCAGGCGACGAACGAGGCGTCGGGCACGCCCTCCACGACGCCGGACGGTTCGAGCGCGCCCGTCTCGGTGCGGACGGCCACCTCCAGGCCCCGACCGGCCGGGCTCGCCGAGGTGTAGCTGCCGATCAGCGCCACCAGCCCGGCTGCGCGGTGCGGTGCCGGGGCGGGCCGGGGCGCGGACGAGGTCGTCGCGCCTGCGGTGCTGGTGCCGGCGAGCACCCCGGCCGCTCCGGCGAGGCCCATCGCGCCGGCGGCGGTGAGGAACCGGCGACGCGGCATTGCGTTGTCCCGCACGATGTTCTCCCTGCTCGGTGGACGATCGTGGACAGTCTGCCGCATCCGGGCCCAGTGGACTAGACCACGATGTTCCCATGCTGACGCCGCGGAACCCGCGCCCACACCGGGAAGAACGGGTATCACCGTTCGCGGCGCCCGCACGCGCTCCGCTCGTTGCGGGGGGGCGTCCTAGGGGAGCACCGCGGACAGCAGGACCGCCATGCTGAACCCGACCAGCGACAGGACGGTCTCCAGCACGGTCCACGACTTCAGCATGTCCCTGACCGGGATGCCGAAGTAGCGGCTGATGATCCAGAAACCGCCGTCGTTGACGTGCGAGGCGATGATCGAGCCCGCCGCGATCGCCACCGCGACCAGCGCCAGCTGCGCCTGCGACAGCTCGCCGGCGTGCAGCAGCGGCGCGACGATGCCGCCGGTGGTCACGATCGCCACCGTCGCCGACCCCTGCGCGATGCGCAGCCCGGAGCTGATCACGTACGCCGACACCAGCAGCGGCAGTCCGGTGGACTGCAGCGACCCGGCCAGGGCCTCGCCGACGCCGGTCTCGGCGAGCACCTTGCCGAAGAACCCGCCCGCGCCGACCACCAGCAGGATCATGCCCAGCGGGCGCAGCGAGCCCCCGGTCAGCTCGGAGATCTCCCGGCCGGTCATGCCGCGTCGCGTGCCCAGCAGCCAGAACGCCAGCAGCACCGCGATGGTCAGCGCCACCGTCGGGTTGCCGAGGAAGGTCAGCACCGACAGCGCCGCGCTGCCCTCCGGCAGCGTGATGCTGCCGAAGGTGGCGCCGAGGATCAGCACCATCGGCAGGCCGATGATGAACGCGACGGTACCCAGCCCCGGTTCGGGGCGCTGCTCGGCCTCGTTCCGGCGCGCCACCTCGTCGGCGGCGGCGAGCACGTCCTCCGGCACCGGCAGGTCGATGCGCTTGCCGATCCACAGCGGGAAGAGCAGACCGCTCACCACGAACGCCGGGAGCCCGCAGGCCAGGCCCATCAGGATGATCCAGCCGAGGTCCACGCCGAGCAGTCCGGCCGCCACCACCGGACCGGGGTGCGGCGGCAGGAACGCGTGCGTCATGGACAGCCCGGCCACCAGCGGCAGGCAGTACAGCAGGATCGACTTGCCGCCCTGCCGCGCCACCACGTACACCAGCGGCGCCAGCACGAAGATGCCGATGTCGAAGAACACCGGGATGCCGAAGACCAGCCCGGACAGGCCCATCGCCAGCGGCGCGCGCCGTTCGCCGAACGCGCCCAGCAGCGTGCGCGTGAGCAGCTGCGCGCCGCCGGAGGCCTCCAGCACCGCCCCCAGGATCGTGCCGAGGCCGACGATCGCGGTGATGTGCCCGAGGATGCTGGCGAACCCGCTCTCCAGCAGCGAATCGCTGCTGGACTGCGCGGTCCCGACGATGTCCTCGACGGACAGCCCGGCGGCCAGCGCGATGAGCAGGCCGGTGACGATGAGCGCGATGAACGGCTCCACCCGGAACCGGATGATCATGAGCAGCAGCACGGCGATCCCGGCTGCGCACAGCACGAGCAGGCCGGAGGTGTCGTGCTGGA
The DNA here is from genome assembly GCF_013410345.1 of Saccharopolyspora hordei. Classification (NCBI taxonomy): domain Bacteria; kingdom Bacillati; phylum Actinomycetota; class Actinomycetes; order Pseudonocardiales; family Pseudonocardiaceae; genus Saccharopolyspora; species Saccharopolyspora hordei. The sequence goes on along the minus strand of NZ_JACCFJ010000001.1, from coordinate 4,414,128 downwards.
GCCACTGGAGGAAGGTGTCCACGGTGACACTCCTGGGGGAGGGGTGTTCTCGGGCGGTGGGCCGTGCGCGTCACCGCGGCTTGCGGAGGGCGCGGCCGGGCAGCGCGTCGGTGCGGTGGCCGTCCTCGATCACCGGCACCCCGTTGACCAGCACGTGCGGGATGCCCACGGCCTGCCGGCGGGGGTCGTCGAAGGTGGCGGTGTCGGCGACCGTGTCCGGGTCGAACAGCACCAGGTCCGCGGCGCACCCGGGGCGGATCCGGCCGCGGTCGGCCAACCCGAGCCGGTCGGCGGCCCGGGACGTCATGTGCTGCACGCACTCCTCCAGCCCCAGCACGCCGAGCTCGCGCACGTAGTGGCCGAGGTAGCGGGGGAAGGTGCCCCACGCGCGCGGGTGCGGGCGCGCGCCGACCAGCAGCCCGTCGCTGCCCGCGGTGTGCACCCGGTGCCGCATGATGGCCCGCACGTTCTCCTCGTGCCCGACGTGCATCAGGCACGAGCTGCCGAGCTCCTCGGACACCAGGACGTCGAAGTAGTGCTCGGCGGGCGCCTTCCCGGCGGCGCGGGCGGATTCGGCCACGGTGCGGCCGACGAGGTGGCCGTTGTCCTCGCGCCGGACGCCGTTGATCTCGATGGTGTCCCACTCGACCGGCACCCCGTGGCAGCCGTCCGAGCCCTCTTCCTCCAGCGCGACGCGGATCCGTTCGCGCTGCTGCGGGTCGCGCAGCCGCGCCAGGGTGGCCTCGACGCCACCGGCCATCGCCCAGCTGGGCAGCAACGCGTGCAGCGAGGTGCTGCCCGGTAGGTAGGGGTAGGTGTCCAGCGTGATGTCGCAGCCCTCGTCCAGCGCGGCGTCCACCATGGACAGCAGGTCGGCGGCCCTGCCGCGGTTGACGCTGAAGTTCATCGTGGCGTGCGCCAGGTGCAGCGGGCACCCGGAGCGCCTGCTGACCTCGATCATCTCCGCGTAGGCGGCCAGCGCGCTCGCGCCGTAGCTGCGGTGGTGCGGGCTGTAGTAGCCACCGCGCTCCGCGACCACCTCGCACAGCGCGACGAGCTCGTCGGTGTCGGCGTACATGCCGGGCGTGTAGGTCAGGCCGGAGGACATCCCGAACGCGCCCTCGTCCAGCGAGCGCGCCAGGACCTCGCGCATCCGGTCCAGCTCGGCGTCGGTGGCGTCGCGGTCGTCGTAGCCCACGCACAGCAGCCGGAGCGTGCCCTGCGGCACCAGGTACGCCGCGTTGGTGGCGATGCCGGCGTCGAGCCGGTCGAGGTACTCGGCGACGCTGCGCCAGTTCCAGTCGAAGCCGGGCGGGTCGTCGTTCCACCCGGCGATCTGCGTGCGCAGCGTCGCCAGCGTCTCGTCGTCGACCGGGGCGTAGGACAGCCCGTCCTGCCCGATGACCTCCAGCGTCACGCCCTGCGACACCTTCGCGGTGTGGTCGGGGTTGGCCAGCAGCTGCAGGTCCGAGTGGGCGTGCATGTCGATGAAGCCCGGGGCGAGCACCAGCCCGTCGGCGTCGAGGTCGCGCCTGCCGCGCAACCGGCCGGGTGCGGTGATCTCGGTGATCACGCCGCCTTCGATGCCGACGTCGGCGCGGTAGCTCGGGCCACCGTCGCCGTCGACGACCCGCGCCCCTCGGACCACTGCGTCCATCGCGGAACCTCCGGTCGGTTCAGAAGAACGTGCGGATGAGGTCGACCACCTCGTCGCCGTCCACAACCGGGATCAGCGACCACTTGTCGAACACCGTGCAGGGGTGCGAGAGCCCGAACCCGACCCAGTCACCGACCTGCGGTTCGGCGCCGGTCAGCTCCAGGAAGGCGTGCTGGTCGGCCAGCGCCCGCACCCGGCACGAGCCCTCCGGCAGCTCGCGGACCGCGCCGTCGGCGCCGCGGTGCACCTGCGGTTCCGGCAGCCCCTGGTCGAAGGAGACGTCGCGGCGGCCCATGGTGAGCAGCGCCAGGCCGGGTTCGGGACGGGACACGACCTGCGCCCACACCCGCATCGCGGGCTGGAACGGCGGCTCCTCGCCGGCCAGCCGGTGCGGCCGGCTGAACGGGGAGCGGACCCGGTAGAAGCCGTCGTCGTGCAGCAGGTACCCACCGCTGCGCAGCACCGGCACCACCGGCAGACCGGCGGGCCAGGGGCCGCTGATCGCCTCGGCGACCTGGTCGAAGTAGGCGCTGCCGCCCGCGGTGACGATGACCTCGTCAAGACCGCTGAAGTGGCCCGCGTCGGCCAGTTCGGCCACGAGCGCGCGGACCCGGCGCAGGTAGTCGTCCACAGCGGACAGGGACTCGTCGGTGACGTCGTGCGCGACCTCGCCCTCGTACCCGGCCACGCCGACCAGCCGCAGCACCGGGTTCGCCAGCACCGCGTCGGCGATCTCCCGCGCCTCCGCGGTCGTGCGCGCACCGGTGCGGGCGCCGGGAGCGCCCAGCTCGACCAGCACGTCGACCGGGCGGGAGGCGCCGTGCGCGGCCAGCGCCTCGGCCATCAGGTGCACCCCGCGCAGCGAGTCGACGTAGCAGCAGAACTGGAACTCGGGGTCGCGGTCGAGCTCGCCGGCCAGCCAGGCCAGGCCGTTGCGGTCCACCAGCTCGTTGGCGAACACGACCCGCTGCACGCCGAAGGCGCGGTACACGCGCAGCTGGCTGGTGTTGGCGGCGGTGATGCCCCAGGAGCCGTGCGCGAGCTGCTTCGCGAACAGCTGCGGAGCCATGGTCGTCTTGCCGTGCGGGGCGAGCTGCACACCGCGTTCGGCGCACCACGCCGCCATCGTCCGCAGGTTGTGCTCCAGCGCGGCGTTGTCCAGCGTCAGCAGCGGGCCGACGAAGCCGCTCCCGAACACCGTCGGGCGGGTGGCCAGGAACTCCCCCGCGGTGGAGCCGAAGGCGTCCGCGGGCATGCCCTTGAAGCGCCAGTCGATGCGCTCGTCGTACAGGGCGCGAACCGCTGCGGTGTTGATACCCGGTGCTGACACCACCGTCTCCTATTGCGTAGAATGCAACGCCGATTGCGTATGATGATGGAATGGTGTGTACCATCACGCCGCTGACGCGTCAACGGGACGGGAGTGGTCGGTGAGCCAGAGCTTGGAACGGGGATTGGCCGTGCTGACCGCGCTGGCCGCCGGTCCACGGACCCTCGACCAGCTCGCCCAGCGCCTCGGCGTGCACAAGTCCACCGTGATGCGCCTGCTGCGCACCCTGGAGGCCGGCCGCTTCGTCCGCCGCGAGGACGTGCACCACTACCGGCTCGGCAGCGCGCTGTTCGACCTGGCCCACCAGGCGCTGGAGGACCTCGACGTCCGCGACGTCGCCCGCGCGCACCTGCTGGAGCTCAACGGCACCAGCGGCCACACCGTGCACCTGGCGACGCTGGAGGACGACCACGTCGTCTACATCGACAAGGTCGACAGCAAGCACCCGGTGCGGATGTACTCGCGCATCGGCCGCCGCGCGCCCGTGCACTGCACCGCGGTCGGCAAGGCCCTGGTCGCGGACTGGCCCCCGGCGCAGCGCGAGCGGTTCGCCGAGCAGCTGAGCTACCCGAGGCTCACCGCGAACACCCTCGACTCCGCCGAGCGGTTCCTCGCCGAGCTGGAGCGGGTGCGCGAGCAGGGGTACGCGGTGGACCGCACCGAGCACGAGGACTTCATCCACTGCGTCGCCGCGCCGGTCCGCAACCACCGCGGCGAGACCGTGGCGGCCGTGTCGCTGTCGGTGCCGAAGGTGCTGCTGGACTTCGACGGGCTGCTCGGGTTCGTCGACGACGTGCTGCGCGCAGCCGGCGGGATCTCCGCCGAGCTGGGCTGGTACCCAACGGACGACAAGAGGAAGGACACCTGATGGCCAGGACCGTGGTCAGCACCGACCGAGCCCCCGAGCCGCCGGCGGGCATCCCGCTGTCGCAGGGCGTGCGCAAGGGCGGCATCCTGCAGGTCTCCGGTCAGACCGCCGTCGACCCGGCCACCGGGAAGGTGGTCGAGGGCGGCGTCGCCGAGCAGACCGAGCAGTGCCTGCGCAACGTCATCGCGATCCTGGAGGCCGAGGGCGGCTCCCTCGAGGACGTGCTCATGCTGCGCGTGTACCTGACGGACACCGCGCACTTCGCGGAGATGAACGAGACCTACGCCCGCGTGGTCGGCGAGCCCTTCCCGGCCCGCACCACGGTCTACGTCGGCCTCCCGGCCGGCCTGCTGGTCGAGATCGACGCCCTCGCCGTCCTCGACTGAAGACGAGCGCGCCTCCCGCCGGGCCGGCGGGAGGCGCGGTTCACGGGTCCAGGGACGTCAGTAGACCGGGCCGGTGTACTTCTCGCCGGGGCCCTGGCCGGGCGGGTCCGGGATGGCCGAGGCCTCGCGGAAGGCCCGCTGCAGGGTCTGCAGCCCGTCGCGGATCGGGCCGGCGTGCGCCCCCAGGTACTCCACCGAGGCGGACACCAGGCCGGCCAGGGCGGTGATCAGCCGGCGTGCCTCGTCCAGGTCCCGCTCCGGGGCGGTGTCCGGGTCCTCGGACGCCAGGCCGAGCTTCTCCGCCGAGGCGGACATCAGCATGACCGCCGCGCGGCTGATCACCTCGACGCTGGGAACATCGGCGAGGTCACGGACGTTGTCCTGGAGGTCCGCGACGTGTGGTGGCTCACCCTGGCGGTCGTCGCTGGTCGGGGGTGTTGGCTGCGGTTCGGTCACGCCTGCTACCCTGACACGCACGACCAGCTCCCGCGCAGGCGGGGGCGGCAAAGTGGAGTCCCGCTCCCACCCGAGTAGCCGCCACAGGCTTCCGGGTCCGGTCCTGCCGGCGGCCGCAGCGCTACCGGTAGCGCGAAACGGTATTGCGTGCGGTACCGGTTCGATCGGTTGGAGTCAGGATCCCGCGGGCCGCGAGAGCGGAACGACGGGATCTTCGCATTCCGGGGTGAGCTCTACGCGCCGCGGTGCAGTCAACACAGCCATCGAACCGAGGAGGGCCCATCAGCTCCGAGACGCGCATCAACGACCGCATCCGGGTTCCGGAGGTCCGTCTGGTCGGACCGAACGGAGAACAGGTCGGGATCGTCCGCATCGAGGACGCGCTCCGACTCGCCCAGGAAGCGGATCTGGACCTTGTCGAGGTCGCCCCGCAGGCGCGCCCGCCGGTCTGCAAGCTCATGGACTACGGCAAGTTCAAGTACGAGAGCGCGCAGAAGGCTCGCGAGTCGCGTCGCAACCAGCAGCAGACCGTCATCAAGGAGCAGAAGCTCCGGCCGAAGATCGACCCGCACGACTACGAGACGAAGAAGGGGCACGTGTCCCGCTTCCTCAACCAGGGTCACAAGGTCAAGGTGACGATCATGTTCCGCGGTCGTGAGCAATCGCGTCCCGAGCTGGGTTTCCGCCTGCTGCAGCGACTGGCCGATGATGTGTCCGAACTCGGGTTCATCGAAGCGAACCCGAAGCAGGACGGTCGGAACATGATCATGGTTCTTGCGCCGCACAAGACGAACAAGACCAAGCCCAAGGCGAACGCCTGACGGTCGCCGAGGGCTCGTGATCGCGAGGCCGGGCCGGGACGCCATCCGCGCCCCAGCCCGGCATCAGTACGAAACGAGGACGAAACCAATGCCGAAGAACAAGACCCACAAGGGCACCTCGAAGCGCTTCAGGGTGACCGGTTCGGGCAAGCTGCGGCGTGAACAGGCCGGTCGTCGGCACATCCTGGAGAAGAAGTCCAGCCGGGTCACCCGCCGCCTGGAGGGCACCGAAGCGGTGGCCAAGGCCGACGTCAAGCGCATCAACAAGCTGCTGGGTCGCTGAGGACGCTCCGCCGCCCGTTCCCGGGCAGCAGCGAGTCCACACGACCCCCCAGTCACCCGCACGGGCGGACATCCCGCCCCCGATGAGACAACAGGACGGACCCCGTGGCACGCGTCAAGCGGGCAGTCAACGCCCAGAAGAAGCGCCGCACCATTCTCGAGTCGGCCCGCGGTTACCGCGGTCAGCGCTCCCGGCTGTACCGCAAGGCCAAGGAGCAGATGCTCCACTCGATGACCTACTCCTACCGCGACCGGCGTGCGCGCAAGGGTGACTTCCGCAAGCTGTGGATCACCCGCATCAACGCCGCGACCCGGCAGCACGGCCTGACCTACAGCAAGTTCGTGCAGGGCCTGAAGGCCGCCGAGGTCGAGGTCGACCGCAAGATCCTGGCCGAGCTCGCGGTCAACGACCCGACCGCGTTCGAGGCGCTGGTCGACGTCGCCCGCAAGAACCTGCCGGAGCGTGCGGCCTGATCGCCGAGAGCACCTCTGCTGCACCGCGACCCGGGACGGCTCTCCTCACGGAGCGATCGTCCCGGGTCGCGGTCGCTCGCAAGCTCACCCGCCGCGCGGGCCGCGAGAAGGCCGGGGCCTTCCTGGCCGAAGGGGCCCAGGCGGTGGGTGAGGCGCTGGCCGCGCACACCGCCGGTTCGCTGCGGGTGCGCGAGCTGTTCGCCACCGAGCAACCCCGGCACCAGGAGGCCCTGGACCGCGCCCGGGCCGCCGGGGTGCCGGTGCACCTGGTCACCGAGCGGGCCGCGGCCTCGCTGTCGGAGACGGTCACCCCGCAGGGCCTGGTGGCGGTGTGCGACCTGCCCGCCGTCGACCTGGACGCCGCGCTCGCCGAGCGCCCGGCACTGGTCGCGGTGCTGGTCGGCGTGGCCGACCCGGGCAACGCCGGCACCGTGGTGCGCGTCGCCGACGCGGCCGGTGCCGGGGCGGTGCTGTTCGCCGGGGACACCGTCGACGCCTACAACGGCAAGGCCGTGCGGGCCTCCACCGGCAGCCTGTTCCACCTCCCGGTGGCCCGCGACCGCGACGTGCGCGCGGTGCTCGCCGCCTGCCGCGCGGCCGGGCTGCGCCTGGTCGGCGCGGACGGCCACGCCACCGACGACCTGGACACCGCCGACCGCGCCGGCGAGCTCGACGGCCCCACCGCCTGGGTGTTCGGCAGCGAAGCGCACGGCCTGCCCGACGAGGTGACCGCGGAGCTGGACACCACGCTCCGCGTCCCGCTGTACGGCCGGGCGGAGAGCCTCAACCTCGCCACCGCGGCGGCGGTCTGCCTCTACGCCTCGGCGCGCGCCCAGCACCGCAGCGGGTAGCGCGCACCGGTCGGGCGCGGCCGACATCCGGCTGGTCAGGGGTGCGCTGCTGCGACGCGCCGCACCGGATCTCCGCGAGATCGGATCGCGGCCGTCGCATAGACTCAAGGGGCTAGCTTGCGGTCGGAGTCCGCATGCCGACGAGCAGGTTCGTCAGCCCGGGAGGTGCTCGGGCGCTGATGCCTGTCGGATCAACGGGAGTCACGCACACACGATGTCTGGAGCCAACGACCAGTACGACCCGAAAGAGGTCGCCGCGCTGTCGCCGGAGACGTTGGACCGCGCGGTGGTCGAGGCCAGCAAGGCCTTCGCTGCGGCCGCCGACCTCGAGGAACTGGCCGCCGTCAAGCCCGCGCACCTCGGTGACCGCTCGCCCCTGCTGACCGCGCGCCGCGAGATCGGCGCCCTGCCGCCCAAGGCGCGCGCCGACGCGGGCAAGCGCGTCAACAAGGCGCGCGAGGCGATCCAGAGCGCGTACGACGAGCGCCGCGCCACCCTCGAAGCCGAGCGCGACCAGCGGGTGCTGCGCGAGGAGACCGTCGACGTCACGCTGCCCTGGGACCGCGAGCCGGTCGGCGCGCGCCACCCGATCACCCAGCTCGCCGAGCAGATCGAGGACACCTTCCTGGCGATGGGCTGGGAGGTGGCCGAGGGCCACGAGCTCGAGACCGAGTGGTTCAACTTCGACGCGCTCAACTTCGGCAAGGACCACCCGGCGCGCACCATGCAGGACACCTTCTACGTGGCCCCGGAGGGCTCCGGCCTGGTGCTGCGCACGCACACCTCGCCGTCGCAGGTCCGTGCGCTGCTGGACCGCGAGCTGCCGGTGTACGTGGTGTGCCCCGGCCGCACGTTCCGCACCGACGAGCTCGACGCCACGCACACCCCGGTGTTCTCGCAGGTCGAGGGCCTGGCGGTGGACAAGGGCCTGACCATGGCGCACCTGAAGGGCACCCTGGACGCCTTCGCCCGGTCGATGTTCGGGCCGGAGTCCAAGACCCGGCTGCGCCCGTCGTACTTCCCGTTCACCGAGCCGTCCGCCGAGATGGACATCTGGTTCCCGGAGAAGAAGGGCGGGGCCGGCTGGGTCGAGTGGGGCGGCTGCGGCATGGTCAACCCGAACGTGCTGCGCGCCTGCGGCGTCGACCCCGACGTCTACACCGGTTTCGCCTTCGGCATGGGCCTGGAGCGCACCCTGATGTTCCGCAACGGCATCCCGGACATGCGCGACATGGTGGAGGGCGACGTCCGCTTCACCCTGCCGTTCGGCATCTGAGGTCTGCCGGTGGTCCACACGCCCAGCGGCCAGGCCGCTCCGAGGACACCCGGTACGACACCCGACATCACCCACCTGAACGAGAGAAGGGCCTGACCAAGTGCGGATTCCGGTTTCCTGGTTGGCCGAGCACCTTGAGCTGCCCGAGGAGACGACCGCGGAGGCACTGGCCGAAGCGTTCATCCGGATCGGGTTGGAGGTCGAGGAGGTCACCCACCTGACGCAGGTGCGGGGCCCGCTCGTGGTCGGCCGCGTCGCCGAGATCGAAGAGCTCACCGGCTTCAAGAAGCCCATCCGGTACTGCCAGGTCGAGGTCGGCGAGGACGAGGCGGGTGAGCCGCGGGTGCAGGGCATCATCTGCGGTGCCCGCAACTTCCAGGAGGGCGACCTCGTGGTGGTCGCGCTGCCCGGCACGGTGCTGCCCGGCGACTTCGAGATCACCGCGCGCAAGACCTACGGCAAGCTCAGCGAGGGCATGATCTGCTCGACCACCGAGCTGGGCATCGGCGAGGACGCCGACGGCATCCTGGTGCTGCCGCCCGGGTCCGCCGACCCCGGCGACGACGCGGTCGAGCTGGTCGGGCTGGACGACGCGGTCATCGAGCTGGCGATCACCCCGGACCGCGGGTACTGCTTCTCGGTCCGCGGCCTGGCCCGCGAGCTGTCCAACGCGCTGGACGTGCCGTTCGGCGACCCGGGCCTGCGCCCGGTCCCGGAGGACGACCGCCCGTCCCGCTCCGTGGCGATCAGCGACCCGACCGCGTGCTCGCGCTTCGTGCTGCGCCGCGTCACGGGCGTCGACCCGACGGCGCCGACCCCGTGGTGGATGCGCCGCCGCCTGGCGCTGGCCGGGATCCGCTCGATCTCGCTGGCCGTGGACGTCACCAACTACGTGATGCTGGAGCTCGGGCAGCCGCTGCACGCCTGGGACACCAGCAAGCTGTCCGGTGACCTCGTGGTGCGCCGCGCCGAGCCGGGCGAGAAGCTGACCACCCTGGACGGGGTGAGCCGCGAGCTGGACCCGGACGACATCGTCATCGCCGACGACTCCGGCCCGGTGTCGCTGGCCGGCGTGATGGGCGGCGAGTCCACCGAGATCGGCCACGACACGCACGACGTGCTGCTGGAAGGGGCGAACTGGGACCCGGCGAGCATCGCCCGGACCATCCGCCGCCACAAGCTGCCCAGCGAGGCGGGCAAGCGGTTCGAGCGGCAGGTGGACCCGGCGGTCGCGCCGGTGGCCGTCGAGCTCGCCGCCCAGCTGCTGGTCCGCTACGGCGACGGCACCATCGCCCCGGGGCGCACCGACGTGGGCGAGCCGAAGCAGCCGGAGCCGGTGACCATGCCGCTGGCGCTGCCGGACAAGGTCGCCGGGGTGTCCTACGAGCGCGGCGTGACCGCGCGTCGGCTGGGCCAGATCGGGTGCCGCGTCGAGGTCAGCACCTCCGACGAGGGCGTCGGCCTGGTCACCGCGACGCCGCCGACCTGGCGCCCGGACCTCACGCAGCCCTACGACCTGGTCGAGGAGGTGCTGCGGCTGGAGGGCTACCACACGATCCCGTCGGTGCTGCCGGCCGCGCCGCCCGGCCGCGGCCTGACCGGTGCGCAGCGCCGGGAGCGCGCGGTGTCGCGGGCGCTGGCCGGTGAGGGCTACGTCGAGGTGCTGCCGTTCCCGTTCGTCGGCGACGAGACGTTCGACGCGTTCGGACTCACCGAGGACGACGAGCGGCGCCGCACGATGTCGGTGCTCAACGCGCTGGAGAGCGACCGGGCGCAGCTGACCACCACGCTGCTGACCGGCCTCGCCGAGGTCATGCAGCGCAACGTCGCCCGCGGTCAGCGGGACCTGGCGCTGTTCCACATCGGGCAGGTCTTCCAGCCCGCTGCGGACCAGCCGCCGGTGCCGGAGGTCGGCGTCGCGCAGCGCCCCAGCGACGAGGAGATCGCCGCGCTGGAGGCGGCGCTGCCCGCGCAGCCCACGCACGTCGCGGTCATGCTCGGCGGCCAGTGGGAGCGCGCCGGCTGGTGGGGCAAGGGCCGCGAGGCGAGCTGGGCGGACGCCGTCCAGGCCGCCCGCGTGGTCGCCGCGGCCGCCGGGGTGGAGCTGGAGGTCAGCGCCGGTGAGCTGGCGCCGTGGCACCCGGGCCGCTGCGCGCAGCTGACGGTCGGCGACACCGTGGTGGGGCACGCCGGTGAGCTGCACCCCAAGGTGGTCGAAGCGCTCGGCCTGCCGAAGCGGACCTGCGCCATGGAGATGGACCTGGACGCGCTGCCGCTGGTGGACCGCCGCCCGGCGCCGAAGATCTCGGCCTACCCGCCGGTGCTGATGGACGTCGCGCTGGTGGTGGACTCCGGGGTCGCGGCCACGGACCTGATCGAGGCGGTCCGCGAGGGTGGCGGCGACCTGCTGGAGGACGTGCGCCTGTTCGACGTCTACCAGGGCGAGCAGCTGGGCGAGGGCAAGAAGTCGCTGGCCCTGGCGCTCCGCTTCCGGGCGCCGGACCGCACCCTGAAGCAGGAGGAGGCCACCGAGGCCCGCGACGCGGCGGTCAAGGCCGCGGCCGACCGCCTCGGCGCGACCTTGCGCGCCTGACGAGCGCCTGGAGCGGCCCCGTCCTCCCCGGGACGGGGCCGCTGGCGTTCGGGGGCCTGACCAGGACGACAGCGGCCGGACGCGGTGCGCGGGACTTCGGAGGAGCGGCGTGGTCAAGCTGGACCGGTTGGTCAACGTGCTCGGCGGCATCGGTGCGCGCCTGGTCAGCCCGCCGCGGGACCGGAACGCCGACCTGCGGTCGGTGGCGCTGCTCGACCCGGCCGACCCGGGCGCGACCGGGGACGTGCTGCTCGCCGTCGGCGTCGACGCCGACGACGCGGGGCTGGTCGAGCGGACCTCCTCCGAGGTGGTGGTGTTCCGCGCGACGTCGGTCGGGGAGCGGGTGGTCGCCACGGCCCGGGAGCGCGGGCTGGCCGTGGTGCTCGTCGACCCCGCCGTGTCGTGGGGGCAGCTGGCCGGGGTCGTGTACGGGCTGGTGCTCGAAGGCCGGGAGACCGAGGCCGGGCGGGGGCCGACCGACCTGTTCGCGCTGGCCGACGCGCTCGCCGACTCGGTGGGCGGCCCGGTCACCATCGAGGACCACCGGTCCGGGGTGCTGGCCTACTCCCGGCGGCAGCTCACCGCGGACCGGGCGCGGCTGGCCACGATCCTGGGGCGGCAGGTGCCGGAGGAGATCCGGCGGACGCTGGCCGAGCGCGGCGTGTTCCGGCACCTGGAGACCTCGGACGAGCCGATGTACGTGGCCCCGCTGGAACCGCAGGACTCGCACGGGCGCGTCGTCGTCGCGATCCGGGCCGGCCGCGAGCTGCTCGGGTCGATCTGGGTGGAGACCGAGCAGTCCCTCACCCCGGCCCACGAGGCGGCGCTGGTCAGCGGCGCGCGCACCGCCGCACTGCACCTGCTGCGCACCCGGGCCAGCGCGGACCTGGAGCGGCAGGTCGAGTCGGACCTGGTCATCGGCCTGCTGGAGGGGCACGAGGACGCCTCCGCGGTGCTGAGCCGCCTCGGGCTGCGCGGCGAGCAGTTCCGGGTGGTGGCCGTGCAGGTGCACAGCGGCGCCGCGCCGGACGAGACCGCGCTGCTGGCCTTCGAGCGGGCGACGATCGGGTTCGGCTGGTCACGGCCGGGACGCAGCGCGCTGTTCGCCAACACCGTCTACACCGTGCTGCCGCACGACGACGCCGAGCGCGCCCGCGCGTGGGTGCGCGCGCTGGTGCGGGACCTGCCGTCGGACACCACGATCCTCGCCGGCGTCGGGGGAGCGGCCGGGCCGGACCAGCTCGTGGACAGCAGGCGGGAGGCGGACGAGAGCCTCGCGGTCCACGCCACCCGGTCGGACCGGGACGCCGTGGTCTACGACGAGGCGTGGCACGAGGTCCTGCTGCGCCGCCTGCGGCACGCCGCGTCGACGGGGCGGCGGCCGGACCGCGGGCCGGTGGTGGAGCTGCGGCGCCACGACCAGGAGCAGGGCACCCGCTACGTGGAGACGCTGCGGGCGTGGCTGGAGTGCCAGGGCGACCTGGGGGCGGCCGCGGCGCGGCTGGAGGTCCACCCGAACACGGTCCGGTACCGGATGCGGAAGATGGCCGAGCTGACCCCGCTGGACCTGGACGACCCGGACGCGCGGCTGGCGATGATCATCGCGCTCGCGGTGGGGTAGTGGGATCCGTCCAAACGGCTCCCGGACGTTTGTGCGGATCGGACACTGGCCGCGCCCGCCGTCCGGGGCATCCTCCACTCGAGGACCGCATCGAGGAGGACGCATGCGCGAGGACGGGATCGACGGGGTTCCGCGTCGAGCGGTGGTGGTCGGGGCCGGCGTGGTCGGCCTGTCCACCGCGTGGTTCCTGCAGGAGCACGGCGTGGACGTCACCGTGGTGGACAAGCAGGACGTGGCGGCCGGTTCGTCCTGGGGCAACGCCGGCTACCTCTCACCGGCCTTCTCCATCCCGCTGCCGGAGCCGGCGGTGCTGCGCTACGGGTTGCGCACGCTGTTCGCCCCGGACGCCCCGCTGCACGTGCCGGCGTCGCTGGACGTCGGGCTGTGGTCGTTCCTGACGCGGTTCGCCGCGCACTGCACGCCGCGGGCGTGGCGCCGGTCGATGCAGGCCTTCGTGCCGATGAACGACGAGTGCCTGGACGCCTTCGACGCGCTGCTGGCCGGCGGGGTGGACGCCACGACCGAGCGGGCACCGCTCACCGCCGCCTTCGAGGACCCCGCGCAGGCCGCCGACCTGCGGCACGAGTTCGAGCAGATCCGCAGCTGCGGCCAGCGGATCGACACCGCCGAGCTGTCCACCGCCGACGCCGGGGTGCCGCAGCTGTCCGACCGCATCGCCTCGGTGCTGCGCGTCGAGGGCCAGCGCTACGTCGACCCCGGCGAGTTCACCCGGGCCCTCGCGCGGTCGTTCGTCGAGCGCGGTGGGACGCTGCGCACCGGCGTCGCGGTGCGGGAACTGGTGCGCACCAGGGGCCAGGTGATCGTCAAGTCGGAGCCGGAGGAACGGTTCTCCGGCGAGGCGGTCGTGCTGGCCACCGGCGCGTGGCTGAGCACGTTGGCCAAGCCGCTGGGCGTGCGCACCCCGGTGCGCGCCGGGCGCGGCTACTCCTTCACCGTGCCCACCGACGAGCCGGTCCCGGGCCCGATCTACCTGCCCGCCGCCCGGGTGGCGTGCACGCCGTACCAGGGCGGGCTGCGGGTCGCGGGCACCATGGAGTTCCGGCCGGTGGACGCGCCGCTGGACCGCGGCCGCATCGAGGCCATCGTGCGCTCGGCGCGCCCGCTGCTGACCGGCGTGCGCTGGGAGGAGCGCCGCGACGAGTGGGTGGGCGGGCGCCCGGTCACACCGGACGGCCGTCCGCTGATCGGCGCGACCAAGGTGCCCGGCACCTACGTCGCCGGCGGGCACGGCATGTGGGGACTGACCCTCGGCCCGCTCACCGGGCGGCTGCTGGCGGAGCAGATCACCACTGGCAAGCGCCCGGCGCTGCTGCGACCGTTCGACCCGCTGCGATGAGCGAGCTGACCAGCGCGGAGCGCGAAGAGCTGCACCGGCTCCGCCGGGAGAACCACCTGCTGCGCGTGGAGAAGGAGATGCTGCTGCGCATCGCCACCGAGTACGCGCTGGACCGGCCCGAACCGGTGGTGCCACGCGAAGCCGGCGGGTGAAGCGGGGTTGTGGCGACACTGCGCGACATCGCCACAACCCCGCCAGGGGCTCACGAGGTCACGGCGCACTGCCCGCGATCCGCGACGACGGGGCCCGCTGCCGTGGGGCGGACGTCGAAGTCGAAGATCGCCGTGGGCAGGTAGAGCGTGCAGCACGCGTTGGGGATGTCCACGATGCCGCTGATGCGTCCCTCGATCGGCGCCGAGCCGAGCAGCAGGTACGCCTGCTCGCCCGTGTAGCCCCAGGCCTCCAGGTACGCGATGGCGTTGCGGCAGGCGTTGCGGTAGGCGGTGGTCGCGTCCATGTAGTGGTTGGTGTCGGTGTCGCGGTCCACCGAGACGCCCGAGAAGGACAGGAACTCCGAGTACCGCGGTTCGACGTTGCCCGGCATGAACAGCGGGTTGGTGGTCACGCCGAACTTCGCCATGCCGTCCTTGACCAGGTCGACGTGCAGGTCGATGAACCCGCCCATCTCGATCGCGCCGCAGAAGGTGATCTCGCCGTCGCCCTGGCTGAAGTGCAGGTCGCCGACGGAGAGCTTCGCGCCCGGCACGAAGACCGGGAAGAAGATCCGCGAGCCGCGGGAGAGGTTCTTGATGTCCTGGTTGCCGCCGTTCTCCCGGGCCGGGACGGTGCGCGCGCCCTCGGCGGCGATGCGTTCGGCGTCGGCACCGGTCGCCTGCCCGGCCAGCGCCCCGGACACCGTGGGCGGCAGCGCGTACGGCGGCACCCGGCCCGGGTCGGTGTCGATGAGCGCCTGCTCGCGGCGGTTCCACCGGGCCAGCAGGTCCGCGGAGGGCGCGGTGCCGATCAGCCCGGGGTGGGTGATGCCGGTGTAGCGGACGCCGGGCAGGTGCCGGGAGGTGGCCTGCTGGCCGTGGAAGTCCCAGACCGCCTTGTAGGCGTCGGGGAACTGCTCGGTCAGGAAGCCCCCGCCGTTGTCCCTGGCGAAGATGCCGGTGTAGCCCCAGCCCTGGCCCGGTGCGCTGCCGGTCTGCGCTGTGGGGCCGAGGTCGAGGATGTCGACCACCAGCAGGTCGCCCGGCTCGGCGCCCTCCACCCCGATGGGCCCGGAGAGCATGTGCGTGACGTCGAGGTCGACGTCGCGCACGTCGTCGGCCGAGTCGTCGTTGTGCAGCTGGGCGTCGGTCCAGTCCCGGCACTCGACCCGGAACTCCTGACCCGGCCGCACCACGGTGACCACCGGGATGTCCGGGTGCCAGCGGTTGTGCCCGGGAACCGCCTGGTCGCGCATCGACTTGTCCTGGTCGACGCTGAACACCACGTCGGGCATGGCAGCACCTCCTCGCGGATCTGCCGGATCCGGCCGGTCAGGAGGGGACCTCGGTCACCACGTCCGGCTCCGAGCGGCTGCGCTCCGCACGGTCGAGCGCGGCGCGCAGCGGCGCGGGCACGCTGGTCAGGTGCGGCGCCGAGAAGACCCGCCGGGTGCTGCGGTGGCAGTCCGGGCAGGCGTGCGACGCGGGCGCCGTCCCGATCACCTGGTGCGTCTCGAACCGCCCGCACCGCGGGCAGTCGTACTCGTAGGTCGCCATGCGGTCCCTCCCCCTGGAGACCCCGGACGGTGTGGTCCGGTCGCGGCCAGACACCTCAGGGCTTCGAGGGGACGCCCGCGCGGCAGGGGTGTCAAGTGGACGGCGACCGCGCTGGCGGCCCGCCCCGGCAAGCCGTTCACCACCCGCCCAGGTCGAGCACGCGGCCGCCGGGACGTGGATCTCGTGCGAAACCGCCACCGCGGCGGCGCGTCCGCTGGCACGATGGCCCGGTGGTCGGACCTCGGAGCCTGCAGGAGGTCCTGCGACAGCGGCAGGGCAGCGATTTCGTCGGTCGGCGGCAGCAGTGCGAGGAGTTCCGCGCGAACCTGCGGGCGCCGGTGTCCGAGCGCAAGTTCGTGTTCGGCCTGCACGGCCAGGCGGGCATCGGGAAGACCTCCCTGCTGCGGCAGCTGCGAGAGATCTCGCTGCAGGACTCCGCGCTGGTCGCGATCACCGACGACACCGAGTCGAACCTGGTGCGCGTGATGGCCGCGATCGCTCGGCAGCTGGCCGGTCAGGGTGGGGAGACCCGGCACTTTCGCAGCGGCTCGCCGAGTACGAGCAGCGGCACGACGACGTGCTGTCCGATCCCCGAGCGCCGTCCGAGGCCCGCGAGCTGGTGCTGTCCACGGCGATCCGGCTCGGTCTCGGTGCCGTGCGCGCGGTCGCACCCGGCCTGGGGCCGGTCGCCGACGCGGTCCCACCGGAGCAGGTCCGGGCGTGGCTGGAGCACTGCCGCGGCTACCTCGCGAAGCGCTTCGGCAGCCAAGCCGACGTCCGGTTGCTGCTCTCGCCGGTCGACGAGCTCTCCCCGCACCTGGTCGAAGACCTGCGCCTCATCGCGCGGCACCGTCGGCTGGTGGTGCTCTTCGACAACTACGAGCGCACCCGCGACGTCGTAGAGCCGTGGCTGCTGCGCCTGCTCCGGGGGCACTACGGGGACCTCCCGCTCGACCTGGTGATCGGCATCGCGGGACAGCACCCGCTCGACCCCAACGAGTGGGGCGAGTTCTCGTCGATCATGGTGACCTGGCGGCTCGACCCGTTCCCCGGAGGAGGCCAGGACGCTGCTGGACCGCAAGGGCGTCCGGGACCCCGACCTCGTGGACGTGGTCCTCGAGCTCTCCGGCGGGCTCCCGCTGCTGGTGGCGACCTTGGCCGAGTCGGGCAACGACGACGTGCACGACCCGACCGGGATGGCGGTGGCGCGGTTCCTCAACTTCGTCCCGGAGCAGGAGAGCAGGGACGACGCGGTGCTCGCCGCGCTGCCGCGGGTGCTGGACGAGGACGTGCTGGCCGTGCTGCGCGGGCCCGACCGGGCGGTGGGTCTGTTCCGGTGGCTGCGGGAGCGCCCGTTCGTGCACGAGAACGAGGGGCAGCTGGAGTACCACCGGGTGGTCCGGGAGAACATGGTGCGCTACGAGCGCGGCCGGGCTCCCCGGCGCTTCCGCCGGTACCACCAGGCGCTCGCCGAGCACTTCCAGCAGCGCCGCGAGGAGCTCGGGCTGCCGGGGGACTCCTGCTGGTACGACTGGGAGTGGCGCGCGCTGCTGGTGGAGGAGTTCTACCACCGCTTGTGCTCGGCGGCGCACCAGTGGCTGCCGGAGGCGCTGCGGCACTGCGCCGTCGCGTGTCGCACCGAGGCCGCCGGGACGGCCGTGCACGCGTGGCTGGACGCGTTCGCCGCCGCGGCGCGGGACTCCGGCACCAGCGTCGTCGTCACGTGCGCCGATGACCTGCACCGGTTCGCCGGTCCCGACGGATCGCTCGACCTCGTCGGGCTGCAGCGGTACCTCGCGCGGCGGCTGGAGCGCCACGGGCACGCGGTCGGCGCCACCCCGGACCGGGAACTCCCGGCCGGCGGGGACGCCCCCAGGAAGGGCCGGAGCGTGCTCGGCGCGGACGAGGACTTCTTCGGCAGTGACGCGCAGGGGGCCGCGCCCGTGATCGGGGAGTGAGGCCTCAGCGGGTGCGGGAGAGCTGGTGGGAGGCGAACTCCTCCGCTGTGATGCCCATCACGACCAGGTCTTGGGCGCCTCCGCAGAGGAACTGCGGGTCGTGGAGCCGGCCTTCCTCGCGGAAGCCGAGCCTGCGGTGCAGGGCGAGCGAGGCGGTGTTGGAGCCGTAGATGCCGACCTCGCACTTGCGGAAGCGGCGGTGGCCGAACATGTAGGCCAGCAGGGTGGTGATCGCGTCGTCGGCGTAGCCGCGGCGGCGGTGCTGCGGGCCGATCCCGATGCCGTAGCTGAAGGTGCCCGGCTTCGGCTGGCTGGTCGACAGCGACCCGACCAGGGTGCGGTCGTGCCGCGTCTCGATCGCGAGGTGGAGGTCCTCGCCGGGCTCGATGTGGTCGGCCCGGTGCGCCGCCCAGTGCCGGTAGCCGTCGAACTGCGGCGGGCCGTCGCGCAGCGACTCCCGGTCGAAGCCGATGAGGGTGCGCCGGTCGGCGGGCTCGATGCCGCGCAGTCGCACCCGTTGCCCCACCCAGCCGGAAGTCGGCCGCGAAGCTCGGTGGTCGACAGCGCTCGGCCGGCGCGGGAACTTCCTCATCAGCACCCGATGATCCCCCGAAGCCGAACCGATCTCGCACGGGGGTGGGGTGAGCCGCCGCCCCTCCAGTGCGACCACGGGCGCCAGCCCGCTCACCTGCGCAGACGTCCCGCCGAGCCGCCCCGTCCGGGTGGTCGTGAGTGCGCGCACCGGCTCCAGCCGGTCTTCGCACTCACGACCCGATGACGCGCTCTCGCCGCGGGCCGCTCGTCCGGAGTTCGCCCTGGTCGAGCGACCTGGCCAGCAGGGACGGAGCGGTTGTCGAGAACTTGTCAACGCTTTTGCGATCACGCTTCAGCGGCGATAGTGGGTGGGCGTTGATCACGCTCGTCGGTGGGAGGGAACGCTGTGACGAGTGGCGGAATCGGCATCAACACGCGGACATCGACCTGGGGGCCGCACGACGGCTCCCCCGACTGGATCCCGGCACCCGAGCTCCCCGACGGGGGCGAGCTCGTCGTGGCCGCCGACGCCCGCGAGGCCGCAGGCAAGGACCGGGGCGGCGTGGTGGAAGCCCTGCCGGGTGCGGTCCTGCGCCCGGCCGGGGCACGGGACGTGGAGGCCGTCGTGCGCTTCGCGCACCAGCACGCGATCCCGTGCGCTGCGCAGGGCAACCACCACACGGTCGGCGGGCAGGCGCTGGTCGCGGACGGGATCGCCATCGACATGCGACAGCTCGACCGCGTCCACTCGATCACCCCGCCCGGGGACGACGGCGAGCCCGGGACGATCGAGGTCGACGCCGGGGCACTGCTGACCGACATCGCGATCGCCGCCGACAAGCACCGGGCGCGCGTCAGCACCGGCTACCCGGGGCGCACCACCCTGACGGCCGGCGGGTTCGCCGCGGTCGGCGGCTGGAGCGCCAACGTGCGCACCGGGGTGTTCGGCGCGGCGGTGCGCCGCATGGAGGTGGTCACCCCGGACGGGCAGCGGGTGTCGTGCAGCGCGGACGACCACGCCGAGGTGTACCACGCGGTGCTCGGCGGCGTCGGGCAGCACGGCATCATCACCCGGCTCTGGCTCGACCTGGTGCCCGCCCCGAGCCGGGTGAGCACCTACACGTTGCGGTTCAGCTCCGCCGACGCCGCCGTCGCCGCGCTGCGGGAGCTCTCCGACCGTCCGGAGCTGGACGAGCTGCACCTCACCTGGAAGCACCCGGACGCGCAGGTCGCCTGGCTGGAGGCCGACGTCTACGACCCCGCGGCGCGCGGGATCGACCCCGCGCGGTTGCTGGCGGGCCACGGCGAGGGCGAACCCGAGTCCCAGGACCGCAGCTACATCGACTTCGTCCTGGGCCTGGCGGACCCGATGTACGACCACGCCGAGCGGGAGATGGGCTGGAACGAGCTGCCCAAGGCGTGGGCGGACTGGATCATGACCGACGACCAGGTGAGCGCGATCGTGCCCGCTGCCCTGCCGAAGGTGCAACCGCTGGTCAGCCCCACGTCCGTGGTGCTGCTGGCGGCCAAGGACCGGGCCGCCGTGGACGCGGCCGGCCGCCGCAACCCACCGCTGCCCGAGGGCGGGGGAGACAAGTACTGGCTCATGGACTGCCTGCTGGACTTCCCCACGCACGAGCAGGCCGACGAGGCGAAGCGCCTCCTCCACGACCTGCACGCCCACGCCCTCCGCCAGGGCGCCCGGATCTACTCCATCGGCTCCTTCACGGACCCGGGCATCCACGCCGACACGGGGATGTCCCCGGGCACCAGCGCACCGAAGATCGACCTGTCCTGAGCCGATCCCCGTGAGCACTCCCGCGCGACCGGGCGTGCTCACGGGGCCCGGCCAGCGTGCCCACGCCTCCACCTCGCCCAGCAACTGGGCGCACGCGCGCGGAACCACTGCGGCTGCTCGTGCGCCAGGCCGCGCCGGGGGGCAGGGCGAGCACCGGTGACCTCCCGCGCCACTCATCGCGGGTCACCGCCACCTCGTCGTCGAGGTGCCGGCTCCCCGCAGGCGGTCAGTCGAGGCAGAACTCGTTGCCTTCGATGTCCTGCATCACCATGCACGACTCGTTGACCCCGTCGGCGCGCAGCAGCCGCACGCGTCGTGCGCCGAGCGCGACGAGGCGGGCGCACTCGGCCTCGAGCGCGGCGAGGCGCTCCTCGCCCACGAGACCGGTGCCGACCCGGACGTCGAGGTGCAGCCGGTTCTTGGCGACCTTGCCCTCGGGGACGCGCTGGAAGAACAGCCGCGGCCCCACGCCGTCGGGGTCGACGCAGGCGAACGCCCGGCCCTGCTGGTCCGGCGGCAGGGAGCGGTCGAAGTCCTCCCAGGAGTCGAAGCCCCTCGGGGGCGGCGGGACGACGTACCCCAGCACCTCGCACCAGAACCGGGCGAGGCGCTCGGGCTCCGCGCAGTCGAAGGTGATCTGGACCTGCTTGACCGACGTCATGCCTCCACCGCCCGTGCTTCCCGCTGCCCGTCCCGCCCGGACCGCGCCGAACTCGCCCTCCACTCCTGCGCGAGGAGACCGAGCACCACCTCGTCGACGAACTCGCCGAGCACCCAGGACGAGGAGCGCAGCACACCCTCGCGGACGAAGCCGTTGCGCTCGGCGGCGCGCAGCATCGCGGTGTTGTCGGCCAGCGTCTCGACCTGCAGCCGGTGCAGGCCCCGCACGATGAACCCGTAGTGGCACAGCACCGCCACCACGTCGGTGCCGTGGCCCTTGCCGCGCGCGGAAGGCAGCAGGCCGAGCCCGAGGTGCGCGCACCGGTGGTGGTTGTCGATGCCCCACAGCGTCGCGGTGCCGAGCAGCGCACCGCCGTCCAGCTCCACCACGGAGAACCCGACGACCTGGTCGTTCTTGTCGTCCACCACGAGCCGCGGGTCGTCCGATCCCGGCTTGAGCGGCCGCCACGGGCTGCCGTCGGCCCGCGAGCCGGTGACCACGTCGTCGTAGAGCCCGGTGCGCAGGACCGGGACGTCCGCTTCGTGGCGGGCCCGGAGCCCGACCGTGCTGCCTCGCAACATGTGAGCTTCCTAGCCGACCCGGTGACCCTGGGCAAGCGAACAACGTGAACCCGCGCGCCGCGGACGTGACGAACGCCCGTTTGATTGACGTTGCATGGTGGTGCATAATCATTCGCATGACGATTCGAGTCGCGGTCGCCGGTGCCAGTGGCTACGCGGGCGGGGAGCTGCTCCGCCTGCTGCTGTCGCACCCCGAAGTGGAGATCGGGGCGCTGACGGCGGGCGGCAACGCCGGCAGCGCGCTGGGGCAGCACCACCCGAACCTGCTGCCGCTGGCCGACCGGGTGCTGGCCGAGACCACGGCCGCCGAGCTGGCCGGGCACGACGTCGTCTTCCTGGCGCTGCCGCACGGGCACTCCGCCGCGATCGCCGCGGAGCTCGGCGAGGACACCGTGGTCATCGACTGCGGCGCCGACCACCGGCTCAACGACCCCGAGGACTGGGCCCGCTGGTACGGCGGCGAGCACCCCGGCACCTGGCCCTACGGCGTCCCCGAGCTCCCCGGCGCGCGCGAGCGCCTGCGCGGGGCCAAGCGCATCGCCGTCGCGGGCTGCTTCCCCACGGTGTCGTCGCTGGCCCTCGCCCCGGCCCTGGCTGCCGGGCTGGTCGAGCCCGACGTGGTCGTCGTCGCGGTCACCGGCACCTCCGGCGCCGGGCGCGCGCTCAAGCCGCACCTGCTGTCCGCCGAGGTCATGGGGTCGGCGAGCGTCTACGGCGTGGGCGGTGCGCACCGGCACACCCCGGAGTTCGTGCAGAACCTCAGCGCCGCCGCGGGCGAACCGGTCACCGTCTCGTTCACCCCCGTGCTCGCGCCGATGTCGCGCGGCATCCTCGCCACCTGCAGCGCCCCGCTGCGGGAGGGCGTCGACGCCGACACCGCGCGCGAGGTCTACCGCGACGCCTACGGCGACGAACCCTTCGTGCAGGTGCTCCCGGAAGGGCAGTGGCCGCAGACCTCGGCCACGCTCGGCGCGAACACCGTCCACCTCCAGCTGGCGGTGGACCCCGACGCCGGCCGCCTGGTCGTCGTCGCCGCCGAGGACAACCTGACCAAGGGCACCGCCGGGGGAGCGGTGCAGTGCATGAACCTCGCGGTCGGCCTGCCCGAGACCACCGGCCTGCCCACGGTCGGGGTGGCCCCGTGACCAGCCTGTCGGTCGCGCTGCACGACGAACTGCTGGCCGTCGGCATGGTCCCCGCGCACGCCAACCTGGCGCTGACCGGCGGTGACGCGCCGATCCACGGCAGCCTCACCACCGACGCGGGCCGCACCATCGTCTTCCCGCACTCGCTGGCCGCCGAAGCCGGTCGCGACGTGCGGGTGGAGGGCCCGTTCCGGGCGCTGGAGGTGGCGGGACCACTGGACTTCTCGCTGACCGGGGTCCTGGCCTCGCTGCTGGTCCCGCTGGCCGACGTCGGGATCAGCGTCTTCACCCTGTCCACGTTCGACACCGACTGGATCCTGGTGCCTGCCGACTCGGCCGGGAAGGCCGCCGACGCGCTCACCGCGGCCGGGCACACCGTCGAGATGACCACGGAGGAGAGCAGATGAGCGTGACCGGACCCGCCGGTTTCCGGGCGGCCGGGGTGGCCGCCGGGATCAAGGCCGGGAGCAAGCGCGACCTCGCGCTCGTCGTCAACGACGGCCCGCAGCAGGCCGCAGCCGGGGTGTTCACCACCAACAAGGTCAAGGCCGCGCCCGTGCTGTGGTCGCAGCAGGTCCTCAAGGAGCGCACGCTGCACGCGGTCGTGCTCAACTCCGGTTGCGCCAACGCCTGCACCGGCCCGGAGGGCTTCCAGGACACCCACGCCACGGCGGAGAAGGTCGCCGAGGTGCTCGGCGTCGGCGCCATCGAGGTCGCGGTCTGCTCCACCGGCCTGATCGGGGAGCGGTTGCCGATGGACGCCCTGCTCCCCGGCGTCGACACCGCCGCCCGGGCGCTCGCGGCCGACGAGCAGGCCGGCCTCGACGCCGCCACCGCGGTGCTCACCACCGACACCAAGCCCAAGCAGGCCTTCCAGGAGCACGAGGCGGGCTGGTCCGTCGGCGGCTTCGCCAAGGGCGCCGGGATGCTCGCCCCGAACCTGGCCACCATGCTCAGCGTCCTCACCACCGACGCGGTGATCAGTGGCGACGACCTGGACGAGGCGCTGCGCGCGGCCACCCGGGTCACCTTCGACCGGCTCGACGTCGACGGCGGCACCTCCACCAACGACACCGTGCTGGTGCTGGCCTCCGGCGCCTCCGGCGTCGAGGTGTCCAAGGAGGACTTCACCGGACTGCTGACCTCGGTCTGCACGGACCTGGTGCGCCAGTTGCAGGGCGACGCCGAAGGCGTCACCAAGACCATCGACGTCGTGGTGCGGGGCGCGGCCAGCGAAGCCGACGCGGTCGCCATCGGGCGCACCATCGCCGAGGACAACCTGGTGAAGACCGCGATCTTCGGCTCCGACCCGAACTGGGGCCGCATCGCCATGGCGCTCGGCCGGGTCGACGCCGAGATCGACGTCGACAAGCTCGAGATCGCCACCAACGGCGTCACGCTCTACGCGGCGGGCACGAAGGCCCGCGACCGCAGCGAGGCCGACCTGTCCGGCCGCGAGGTCGAGATCGTCGTGGACCTGCACCTCGGGGAGCACACCGCGACCATCCTGACCACCGACCTGTCCCACGCCTACGTCGAAGAGAACAGCGCCTACTCGTCATGACACCAGGAACCACCGACCGGTTGGCCACCGCCGCGGAGAAGGCCGGCGTGCTGGTCGAAGCGCTCCCGTGGTTGCAGCGCTTCCACGGCGCCACCATCGTGATCAAGTACGGCGGCAACGCGATGGTCGACGACGAGCTCAAGAAGGCCTTCGCCACCGACATGGTGTTCCTGCGCCTGGCCGGCCTGCACCCCGTCGTGGTGCACGGCGGCGGCCCGCAGATCACCTCGATGCTCGACCGCCTCGGCATGGAGGGCGAGTTCCGCGGCGGGCTGCGGGTGACCTCCCCGGAGGTCATGGACGTGGTGCGCATGGTGCTGGTGGGCCAGGTCGGGCGCGAGCTCGTCGGCCTGATCAACCAGCACGGCCCCTACGCGGTCGGGATGTCCGGTGAGGACGCCCGGCTGTTCACCGCCGAGCGCCGCACCGCCACCGTCGACGGCGAGGCGGTGGACGTCGGCCTGGTCGGTGACGTGGTCTCGGTCAACCCCGACGCGGTGCTGGACCTGATCCGCGCCGGGCGCATCCCGGTGGTCTCCACCGTCGCGCCCGACGCCGACGGCGTCGTGCACAACGTCAACGCCGACACCGCGGCCGGTGCGCTGGCCGTGGCGCTCGGCGCCGAGAAGCTCGTGGTGCTCACCGACGTCGAGGGCCTCTACACGAACTGGCCGGACCGCTCGTCGCTGGTGTCCCGGCTCGACGCCGGGCAGCTCGCCGAACTCCTGCCCACCCTGGCCTCGGGCATGGTCCCGAAGATGGAGGCGTGCCTGCGCGCGGTCCGCGGCGGCGTCCCGCGCGCGCACGTCATCGACGGCCGCCTCGCGCACTCCGTGCTCCTGGAGGTCTTCACCAGCGCCGGCATCGGCACCATGGTCGTGCCGGAGCAGAACACCGAGGAGAACTGATGACCGGCAACGCCGCCGGCGCGCAGCGCTGGCAAGCGTCCATGATGGACAACTACGGCACGCCGAAGCTGACCCTGGTCCGCGGATCGGGCGCCGAGGTCACCGACGCCGACGGCACGACCTACCTCGACTTCCTCAGCGGCATCGCGGTCAACGCGCTCGGCCACGCCCACCCCGCCGTCGTGCGCGCGGTCACCGAGCAGATCGGGACGCTCGGCCACGTCTCCAACCTCTACGCGCACGAGCAGGGCCTCGCGCTCGCCGAGCGGTTGCTCGACCTGGCCGGGGCGACCGGGCAGGGCCGCGTGCTGTTCTGCAACTCCGGTGCCGAGGCCAACGAGGCCGCGTTCAAGATCGCGCGGCTCACCGGCCGGGGCAAGATCGTGGCCACCCACGGCGGGTTCCACGGCCGCACGATGGGCGCGCTCGCGCTCACCGGCCAGCCCACCAAGCAGCAGCCCTTCGCGCCGATGCCGCCCGGTGTGGTGCACGTGCCCTACGGCGACGTGTCCGCCCTGGAGTCCGAAGTGGACGACAACACCGCCGCGGTGTTCCTGGAGCCGATCCAGGGCGAGAACGGCGTGGTCGTCCCGCCCGAGGGCTACCTGCAGGCGGCCCGCGAGATCACCGCCCGCAACGGCGCGCTGCTCGTGCTCGACGAGGTGCAGACCGGCGTCGGCCGCACCGGGTCGTGGTTCGCCTTCCAGCGCACCGGGGTGGTGCCGGACGTGATCACCCTGGCCAAGGGCCTCGGCGGCGGCCTGCCCATCGGTGCCTGCATCGGCATCGGCGCCGCCGGCGACCTGCTGCACCCCGGCCAGCACGGCACCACCTTCGGTGGCAACCCGGTGGCCTGCGCGGCCGCGCTCGCCGTGCTCGACACCATCGCCGCCGAGGGGCTGCTCGACCACGTCGAGCAGGTCGGCAAGGAGCTCGTCACCGGCATCCAGCAGCTCGACCACCCGCTGGTCGACGGGGTGCGCGGGGCCGGCCTGCTCATCGGCGTCGGCCTGACCGAACCGGTCGCCGCGAAGGTCGTCGCCGCCGGGCAGGACGCCGGGTTCCTGCTCAACCCCGTCCAGCCGAACGCGATCCGGCTGGCCCCACCACTGATCGTGCGGTCCGAGCAGGTGCAGCGACTGCTCGCCGCCCTGCCCGCGCTGCTCGACGCTGCCAAGGAGAACCACTGATGCCCCGCCACTTCCTCCGCGACGACGACCTCAGCCCCGCGGAGCAGGCCGAGGTCCTCGACCTCGCGGACCAGTTCAAGGCCGACCCGCTCGGCTCCGACGCGCTCGCCGGGCCCAAGTCCGTCGCGGTGCTGTTCGAGAAGAACTCCACCCGCACCCGGCTGTCCTTCGAGGTCGGCATCGCCCAGCTCGGCGGCCACCCGGTGGTCGTGGACGGGCGGATGATGCAGCTCGGCCGCGAGGAGACCATCGAGGACACCTCCCGGGTGCTGTCCCGCTACGTCGACGCCGTCGTGTGGCGGACCTTCGCGCAGGCGCGCATCGACGCGATGGCCTCGGTCTCCCGCGTCCCGGTGATCAACGCGCTCACCGACGAGTTCCACCCCTGCCAGGTGCTCGCCGACCTGCAGACCATCCGCGAGCGGCACGGCAAGCTCGCCGGCCTGACCCTGACCTACCTCGGGGACGGCGCCAACAACATGGCGCACTCGCTCATGGTCGGCGGCGTCACCGCGGGCATGCACGTGCGCATCGGTGCCCCGGAGGGCTTCCGGCCGCTGGACTGGGTGCTGGACGCGGCCAAGGCGCGCGCCGCCGAGACCGGCGGCTCCGTCGAGCTGTTCACCGAGCCGAAGGCCGCGGTCGACGGCGCGGACGTCCTGGTCACCGACTCCTGGACCTCGATGGGCCAGGAGAACGACGGCAAGGACCGGGTCAGCCCGTTCCGGCCGTTCCAGGTCAACGGCGAACTGCTGGCGGCCACCGGCAAGACCGGCACCAGCGTGCTGCACTGCCTGCCCGCGCACCGCGGCATGGAGATCACCGACGAGGTGATCGACGGCCCGGCCAGCGCGGTGTTCGACGAGGCCGAGAACCGCCTGCACGCCCAGAAGGCCCTCCTCGCGTGGTTGGTGCGGCGACGATGACGAACCGAGTCGCACGCCAGGCACGCATCGTCGAACTGGTCTCGTCGAAGGCGATCCGCAGCCAGACCGAACTGGCCAAGCTGCTCGCCGAGGACGGCATCGAGGTCACCCAGGCGACCCTGTCCCGCGACCTCGACGAGCTCGGCGCGGTGAAGCTGCGCGGCGCCGACGGCGGGGCGGCGGTCTACGTCATCCCCGAGGACGGCAGCCCGGTCCGCGGCGTGCAGGGCGGCACCTCGCGGCTGAGCCGCCTGCTCGGCGAGCTGCTCGTCAGCGCCGACGGCTCGGGCAACCTGACGGTCCTGCGCACCCCACCGGGCGCGGCCCAGTTCCTGGCCAGCGCCATCGACCGGGCCGCGCTGCCGGAGGTCGTCGGCTCCATAGCGGGCGACGACACGGTCATGATCGTCGCCCGCGAGCCGCTCACCGGCCGCGAGCTGGGCGAGCGGTTCACCGCGATGGCAGCCGGGGCCCGGCCGGTCGACGAGGACGCGCCGGAGAACCGAACGTAGAGTCCGCGGACCGGTGGCGCACGGTCCGCGCCACCACCGAGGAGCAGAGCAGATGAGTGAGCGCGTGGTGCTCGCCTACTCCGGCGACCCGGACGCGTCCGCGGCCGTCGCACGGCTCGCCGCCGACGCGGAGGTCGTGGCGGTCACGGTCGACCTCGGCCAGGGCGGCGAGAACCTGGCTGCGGTCCGCCGGCGCGCCCTCGAGTCCGGGGCGACCGAGGCGCTCGTGGTCGACGCGCGGGACGAGTTCGCCGAGCAGCACTGCCTGCCCGCGCTCCAGGCGCACGCGCTGCAGGCGGGCCGGTGCCCGCTGGTCGCCGAGCTGGCCCGGCCGCTGGTGGCCCGGCACCTCGTCGTCGCCGCCGAGCGGTTCGGCGCGGACGCCGCGGCCCACGGTTGCGCGGGGGACGACACCCTCGCGGCCGACCTCGCCGCGCTGGCGCCGCACCTGACGGTCCTCGCCCCGGTGCGCGACCGGCGGGCGGGCACCGGCGCGGCGCGCTGCGCGCTCCGGCAGAACGTCTGGGGCCGGGTCGCCGAGCCCGGCGTGCCGCGGGACCTCTGGCGCGCACCGGACTGGCCCCTCGACCCCGAGGAGCTGACCATCACCTTCGACCGGGGCGTGCCGGTGGCCCTCGACGGCGAGACCGTCACGGTGCGGCAGGCGCTCCAGGAGCTCAACCGCCGCGCCGGCGCCCACGGCGTCGGGCACCAGGACGGCCCCGGTGCCCACTGCGCGACCCCGGGCGCGACCACGTTGACCGCCGCGCACCAGGCGCTGGAAGAGCTGACGCTGGCACGGGACCTGGCCGGCTTCAAGCGGACCGTCGGGCACCGCTGGAGAGGGCTGGTCCTGGACGGCACGTGGTCCTCCCCGCTCCGCGACGCGCTCGACGCCTTCGTCGCGGACGCCCAGCAGCAGGTCTCCGGCGAGGTCCGGGTCGTGCTGCACGCGGGCCGCGTGGCGGTCCGCGACCGCCGCGCCGAGGAGCCCTGGCGCGCCGCGGACCTCCCGGCCTGGTACGACTCCTCCGAGCGGGGCCCGCACCGGCCCTGCGGCCGGGCCAGGGCGGCCACCCTCGCGAGGCACTGACACCGGTCCCCGGCACCCGCACACCGCAACTACGAGCACACCGAGGAAGCACCGTGACGCAGCAAGGCAGCGAGCCCACCAAGCTCTGGGGCGGCCGGTTCGCCTCCGGCCCGGCCGAGGCGATGGCCGCGCTGAGCCTGTCGACCCACTTCGACTGGCGCCTGGCGCCCTACGACATCGCCGGATCCCGCGCCCACGCCCGCGTGCTGCACCGCGCCGGGCTGCTCACCTCCGACGAGCTGGACCGCATGCTCCAGGGCCTGGACGTGCTGGCCGCCGACGTCGAGTCCGGCGCGTTCACCCCGGTGGTCGACGACGAGGACGTGCACACCGCCCTCGAGCGCGGCCTGCTGGAGCGGGTCGGGCCGGAGCTCGGCGGCAAGCTGCGCGCCGGACGCTCCCGCAACGACCAGGTCGCCACCCTGTTCCGGATGTGGCTGCGCGACGCCAACCGCCGCATCGCCTCCGGCGTGCTGGACGTCGTCGACGCCCTCGTCGCGCAGGCCACCGCCTACCCCGACGCCGTGCTGCCCGGCCGCACCCACCTCCAGCACGCCCAGCCGGTGCTGCTGGCGCACCACCTGCTCGCGCACTGCCAGGCGCTGCTGCGCGACGTCTCGCGCCTGCGCGACTGGGACGCCCGCACCGCGTACTCGCCCTACGGCTCCGGCGCGCTGGCGGGCTCCTCGCTCGGCCTCGACCCGCAGGCCGTCGCCGACGAGCTCGGCTTCGACGGCGCCGTGGACAACTCCATCGACGGCACGGCCTCCCGCGACTTCGCCGCCGAAGCGGCGTTCTGCTTGGCCATGCTCGGCGTGAACCTCTCCCGCATCGCCGAAGAGGTGATCATCTGGAACACCGCCGAGTTCGGCTACGTGACGCTCGACGACGCCTGGGCCACCGGCAGCTCGATCATGCCGCAGAAGAAGAACCCCGACGTCGCCGAACTCGCCCGCGGCAAGTCCGGCCGGCTCATCGGCAACCTCAGCGGCCTGCTGGCCACGCTCAAGGCACAGCCGCTGGCCTACAACCGCGACCTGCAGGAGGACAAGGAACCGGTCTTCGACTCCGTCGAGCAGCTGGAGCTGCTGCTCCCGGCGATGGCGGGGATGCTCGGCACGCTGACCTTCCACACCGACCGGCTCGCCGCACTCGCCCCGGCCGGCTTCACCCTGGCCACCGACATCGCCGAGTGGCTGGTCCGCCAGGGCGTGCCGTTCCGGGTGGCGCACGAGGCGTCCGGGGCGTGCGTGCGCACCGCCGAGGCCCGCGGCGTCGGCCTGGAGGAGCTGACCGACGAGGAGCTGGCCGCCGCCCACCCGGCGCTGACCCCGCAGGTGCGGGAGGTGCTCACCGTCGAGGGCTCGATCGCCTCCCGCGACGCGCACGGCGGCACCGCCCCGGCCCGCGTCGCCGAGCAGCGCGAGCGGGTCGTCGCGGCGGTGCGCGAACATCGCGACTGGCTGTCCGATTGATCACCATCCGGTCACGACCGGTACTGTCTGTGCCGTGCACCAAGTGACGCGTGACGAACTCGCCCTCGACCCGCTGTGGGTGGCTCGACGGCTCCTCGGCTGCGAGCTGCGCTCCACGAGCCCCGAGGGCGAGGTCGGCGTGCGCCTGGTCGAGGTGGAGGCCTACCGCGGCATGGACGACCCGGCGTCGCACTGCTACCGGGGCCGGACGGAGCGCAACGCGGTGATGTTCGGCCCCGCCGGGCACCTGTACGTGTACTTCGTCTACGGGCTGCACTTCTGCATCAACGTGGTGTGCCTCACCGACGGCGTCCCCGGCGCGGTCCTGCTCCGCGCCGGGGAGATCACCACCGGCCTCGAGCTCGCGCGCAGCCGGCGTCCGGCGGTCCGCAAGGACGTCCAGCTCGCCAGCGGCCCGGCCCGGCTGGCCGGCGTGCTCGGCATCACCCGCGAGCACAACGGCCTCGACCTCACCGACCCGGATTCCCCGATCCGGTTGTTCAGCGGCACACCGGTCGCCGAGGACGACGTCCGCAGCGGGCCGCGCGTCGGCGTGGCCGCGGCCATGGACCTGCCGTGGCGGACCTGGGTGGACGGCTCGCCGGCGGTGAGCACCTACCGGCGCGGCACGCGGCGCCGGGCGCAGGCCCGGGCGTGAACCCGGTTGGTGGCATGCGCGAGACTGGCAGGCGTGAGTGCGAACATCCTCGACGAGCTGACCTGGCGCGGCCTGATCGCGCAATCCACTGACCTCGACTCGCTGCGACGGGAACTCGACCAGGGGCCGCTCACCCTCTACGCCGGTTTCGACCCGACCGGGCCCAGCCTGCACGCCGGGCACCTGATCCCGATCCTGACGCTGCGCCGCTTCCAGCAGGCCGGCCACCGCCCGGTGGTGCTGGCCGGTGGCGCGACCGGTCTGATCGGCGACCCGCGCGACGTCGGCGAGCGCAACCTGCACGACGAGGACACCGTGCAGGAGTGGACCGAGAAGATCCGCACCCAGCTGTCCGCGTTCGTCGACTTCGAC
Source organism: Saccharopolyspora hordei (assembly GCF_013410345.1). Taxonomy (NCBI): domain Bacteria; kingdom Bacillati; phylum Actinomycetota; class Actinomycetes; order Pseudonocardiales; family Pseudonocardiaceae; genus Saccharopolyspora; species Saccharopolyspora hordei. The sequence continues at coordinate 4,383,072 of NZ_JACCFJ010000001.1, read as the reverse complement.
GACTCGCCGACCGGGGCGGTCATGGAGAACAACGCGCACTGGACCGCTGACCTGTCGGTCACCGCGTTCCTGCGGGACGTCGGCAAGCACTTCTCGGTCAACACCATGCTGGCCAGGGAGACCGTCAAGCGCCGGCTGGAGACCGACGGCATCTCCTACACCGAGTTCAGCTACATGCTCCTGCAGGCCAACGACTACGTGCAGCTGTACCGCAAGTACGGCACGCGGCTGCAGCTCGGCGGCTCCGACCAGTGGGGCAACATCATCGCCGGGGTCGACCTGGTCCGGAAGCAGGAGGGCGCCACGGCGCACGCGCTGACCCTGCCGCTGGTGACCGACTCGGAGGGACGCAAGTTCGGCAAGTCCACCGGCGGCGGCAACGTCTGGCTCGACCCGACGATGACCACGCCGTACGCCTGGTACCAGTACTTCGTGAACTCGGCCGACGCCGACGTCATCCGGTACCTGCGGCTGTTCACCTTCCTCAGCCAGGAGGAGATCGCCGAGCTGGAGCGCACCACCGCGGAGAAGCCGCAGCTGCGCGCGGCCCAGAAGCGGCTCGCCGAGGAGCT